>CAJBTU010000184.1 GCA_903958625.1 uncultured Ignavibacteriota bacterium
CTCGAACTGGGGAACGGCCTTCGTAAACTGCTCATCCGTGATCATGAACGTCCGCGCATCGACCCAGAATGATTTCATTTTCTGCGATTCGAAATAATGATGGATGATAAAAGACGACATCCGTTCGCCGTATGCGGCGAACGTATCAAGCGACCGGTTCGTTAATTCTCCCAGCACAACAACGCCGTTCACCAATGCGGCAAGTTCTTCCGCGATGACGGCGAGATGTTTGTTCAAAAAACGCTGCAGGTCGCCGTCGAACAGATTGTTCACGATCTTTTTATGGCGAGATTCGATCGCCGCCACAGTGTTCAGCGCTTCTTCTTTTTTTCCGTGCGAAGCCAGCGAGGCCGTTTGCAGCAATTGATTCGTAATGCCGGAACAGGCCGAAACGATCACGACCGGTTTCCGCGGCAGTTCTTTTTTGACGATCTCCGTTAAGTTCCGAATCGCTTTGGCATCTTCAACAGAAGTGCCGCCGAATTTCATGACGATCATTGTCTCTCTTCTTTCATTACTGTCCAAAAAATTAAAACACCCGAAATGTGTTCGGGCATGCCGGCACTTCCGCCGCCTGTGCCATTCTTCCATTAATGATAAAAAAAATCCCGCTTAATTGAAAGATTTTAGCGGGTTTTTCGCGAACGAATGTAATAAAATTAATTTTCCGAAATGATCTCTTCAAACTTCATTGTTTCGTAATCGATCCACCCTTTCGTCGTCCGGTTGAATTCTATATAGAGATGGTCGCGGCTGATGTTCTTAAGATCGAAAAGAGAAGGAGCGAATACCCTTTGCATTTGGGCCTGCGTCAAGCGCGGGAAGCGCGTTTCTTGAAACGATGCCGTGCGCTGCGGAGCAGAATACAATTTGATCCGGCTGTTGAAATAACGTGAGGGCTGGTCGGAGACAAGGAAAACAGTGTCAACCGGAACTTCCAATGCTGCCGTGCACATCTTCCAGTCGATGGAAAAAATTAGATCGACCGACATATACGGGTAACGCGAATTCGGCGGGACTTTCGCTTTCAGCCGGTTTTCATTCAGGAAACGGACCGTTTCATAACTTTCACCGATCCGGATGAAATCGCCGGTCAGTTCGTTGGTGATCCCCTCTTTATCAACACTGACTGCATGATATTCCTTCTGTACGCTTCCGTCGCCGTGGACCATGTCGAACCAATAATAGAGTATTGATTTGGACGGATTCACGGTCAAGATCGTGCTGCCGAATTTCCGGACAGCGGAAAAATTCACCGCATCGGCAAATTCAAGCGGAAAGGCTTTACGGTAATGCAAAATATTGTCTGCGTAAAGGAGAATTCTTGTTGCTGTTGTTACCGTATCGCCGTTCTTCCAGGCACCGTTCAAATATTCCACGACGATGGAGAGATTGTTTTTTCCGGATTGCGAGATATGATAATCGATATTTCTTGTACCGCGGAATCGTATCTGGTTCGTCTGAAAATTTGCATCAGAAAGATTTGACCGGTCGCTGAGGGCGTCCGTGGGAGAGATGAAAGCTTGTGTCGTGTCGATCTCCGCTTCGGAGACCGGCGGTATATAGTTGTCCGTCCGCTGAACGCCCGGTTCAATCGATCTTTTTTTTTGGCAGGAAGAGACCATGAGCAATAATAGAACCAGGGAAAGGGTCTTCAGCATGGAATTATTTCAGATAGTTCAATAGCGCATCCGTAAGTTTCTCGCCGCCGAAGCGGAATGCATCGATCGCCGGCAATCCGGTTTTGTCTTCCAATTTTTTCGCTTCTTCCCGGCTTTGTTCATCCGTCAAGCCTATGGAATTGATGCCGATGCCGACAATTTTCGTGGGGCGGAACAATGTAATCACATCTTCGTGCAGTTTAATAAGCGTGTTGACATCGGGAATGGGAAGTCCGTAATCGTCATGCGTGCGTGTCGGCTGAACGCACATGATCATGGCGTCGGGCATTGTTCCGTGCATCAGCCCGAACGTAACGCCGCTGTATCCCTGATGGGTGAGCGCTCCCTGTCCTTCCACAAAAATATAATTGTACCCTTCCGCGTTCGAAGCGTCGATGCATTTTTCGATGCTGCCGGCGATGTAATCGCTGATGACGGCATCAACGGCGATCCCTTTTCCGGATATCATGATGCCCGTTTGTCCGGTCCCGATGAAATCGCTCTTCAGACCCCGTTTCAAAAATTCATTGTACACCTGCAGCATGGTGGTCATCTTCCCGATGTTGCAGTCCACGCCGACGGTGAGGATCGCTTTTGCTTTCCGTGTACGGTAGTTCCCTTTGGAGACCACCTCATATTCAAGCGGGATCTTCCGCCAGTCGGTGATCGTTACGTGATGTTCCTCCGCCAATTTCGCAAATTCATCGTCGTCCGAAAGGATGGTGTGCAGGCCGCTCAGAATATGCATTTTATTGCAGATCGCTGTTTTGATCCAATCGCGCCAGACGTCCGGCAGACGGCCGCCGCTCGGTGCGATCCCGATCAACAGGTGCGTCGGCTGAAATTTCAACCCTTCTTCAATGCTGGCCACAACGGGAACATCGCCGCCGTAACCGAGCACATCCTGCGCGGTTTTTCCGTTCTTCGTACTGTCAATAATGGCAACTGTTTCACCCGGCGTATAGATGAGTGCGGCGTTTGCGGTTTTCGATTTTAACGGACTGAACCTTCCTTCGGCGAGAGCAAGTATTCTGCGTTTCATAGATCCTTTATTACATAAGTGATAATCAATGGGCGTTAGGAATTGCGTTCACGGAATATTCCGTCGGCAAACCCCTGAATGGCATCCCCTTCTTCGGTTTGCTCCAAACGCTTCTCTGAAATAGACGCAAATTTTTCATCAATTTCAATTCCAACATACTTCCTTCCCAATTTCTTTGCAACAACGGATGTCGTTCCCGAACCGAGGAATGGATCGAGCACAACATCACCTTTTTTTGTGCTGGCAAGAATGATCTTGGCAGCGAGCTTTTCGGGTTTTTGCGTCGGATGTTCCGTGTTTTCCGGCATCGACCAGAACGGAACGGTAAGATCGGTCCACACATTCGACGGGTGCGTGAGGCGAAAATTTCCCTGATCGGAGCGTTTCCAATCCTTCGGTTTGCCGTTCTCGGTGTACGGAGCGATCACCTTCCGCTTCAGTTTCACAGCATCGAGATCGAAGGTGAATGTGTCGGACATGGTGCAGAACCAGATATCCTCCGATGCATTTTTCCAGTTCGCCTTCGCCCCGCGCCCTTTTTCCCGCTCCCACGTGATACGGTTCCGCACGATAAAATATTTTTCCGCAATTTCCTGTATCACGCCGGACGAGCGCCAGTCGCCGCAGATGTAGATCGACGCGGTCGGTTTCAGCACCTTCACCAGCCGCGAAAGCCATCCCTCCATCCATTCCGCATATTCCTTATGCGATGTTGCTTTGAACGTGCCGGAATTGAATTTTTTTGTAAGATTGTACGGCGGATCGATGAAGAGCAGATCGACAAAGTGTTCGGGGAAATATTCTGCCGCTGCATTCACGCTTTGCAAAACCGTTCTATTCAATAGAGCAGAAACAGGAGCAGGTTTCTCCAACGTTAATAATTTTTTCTTGTAGCGCGAACGTTCGGTTACGGAGAGCGTTATGGTTCTGTTGCGCGGTGCTTTGGTTTTCATCATAGTAATTTTATGCTCTCGGATGGAACTCTTTATGCTGCTGTTTCAAATGTTCCCGGTCAATGTGCGTGTAGATCTGCGTGGTGGAAATATCGGCATGTCCGAGCATTTCCTGCACGGAGCGGAGATCGGCTCCCCCTTCCAGCAAATGCGTAGCGAATGAATGACGGAACGTATGCGGATGGATCTCTTTAGTGATTCCCGCTCTTTTCGAGTACGTAACGACGATCTGCCAGACCGAAATGCGTGAGATCGGCCCTCCCCGAAAATTAAGAAAGAGAGCATCGTTCGACCGTTTATGCTGAGCAAGGACCGGCCGCAGCTTCTTTTTGTATGCATCGATCCATTTCAGCGCAAATTCACCGATCGGTATCAGACGCTCTTTGGAACCTTTCCCGTACACGCGGACAAGCTGCTGGTCTTCCATTATATTCGCCTGAGTCAGACCCGTCAGTTCCGAAACGCGCATACCGGTAGCATACAGTGTTTCTAAAATTGCACGGTCCCGCAAAACCAACTTCGTTGCTGTTTCCGCCGATGGATCCGCCGCATCCAATATCCGGTCGATCTCCTCAACATTCAGCACATCGGGAAGATGCTTCCCTTTTTTGGGAAGTTCGATGTTCTGCGTAGGATTGTACGACGACCGCCGTTCGCCGGCAAGAAATTTATGCAATCCCTTGATGGCAGAAATATTCCGCGCGATGCTTTTGGATGATAATTCCAATTCCCGAAGGGTTTTGATGAACTTCGATACATGTTCTTCTTCCACCTGATCGAACTTCTTGATGCCGGTGTTCTCCAAAAATTGAACATACCGTTCAATATCCCGTTCATAGGCCTCAACGGAATTTCCCGCAAGGCTTTTTTCCAGCTGGATGAAACGAAAATAGGATTGTTTATCGAACTTCATTTCAGATCGATGTTTTCGATGGTCCGCTGCAGCCGTTTATCCGTCGATTCGCCCGGATCGGAAATTTTCTTGGATGACAGCCGGACGCTTTCTGGTTCGGAGACAGACTGCGGATCTGCACCTTTTTCGGGATACTGTAAACGGGAATGGTGAATGCCGACAAGGATCTTCAGGAAACTCTCTTTAATAATGTTCAAATCGCGCAGATTCAAATTGCTGTCATCAAGTTCCCCCTCGAGCAAACGGAGTTTGATCAGCGAATCAATATTTGCTTCGATCTTTTCCACCGTCGGATCCAGTATGGACCGCGTTGACGCTTCGATGCCGTCGGCCAGCATCACGATCGCGGTTTCTTTTGTATCCGGTTTTGGTCCGGGATACCGGAAGTCATTCTCATTCACTTCCCCTTTATTCTTTTTTTGCCGCAGCGCTTTTTCATAGAAGAAACCCACATGCATCGTTCCGTGATGCATCGGAATGAACTTGATCACCATTTCGGGAAGATTCGACCGCCGGGCAAGGTTAATTCCGTCCTCGATATGTGCGGCAATCACCCTGACGCTCTTGCGCGGACTTAATGTGCGGTGTTTATTTTCCGTGCCGAGCTGGTTTTCAACGAACGATTCGGGGTTCAACGTTTTTCCAATGTCATGATACAATCCGCCCACCCGTGCAAGCGTTGTTTTCGCACCGATCGCCTCAGCGGCACTCTCCGCAAGCGCAGAGACGTTGACGCTGTGATGGAATGATCCCGGTGCTTTGTGTGACAGTTCCTTCAGAAGCGGATGGTTATAATCAGAGAGATCGACGAGCGTAAGTTCGGTGGAGATATTGAATGTCTTTTCAAGAAAGATGATCAGACCATAGGCGATGACCGGGGAAAGGATCGCATTGAAACCGGCAACCACCAGCTGTTCCGTAACAGCGCCGATGGATTCATACCGTTCCAGACCAAGGGCGACAATAGTGATTAAATAACCGAGAAAAATGAATATGATCGAACGAAAGATCTGCGTCCGTTTCTTAATGTCCCTCACCGTATAGATCGCAAATGCACCGGCAACAAGCGAAGAGAAGGTAATGGTATAATCGTTTCCGCGGACACCGGCAACAAGCAGGGAAAGAACTACCGTGCTGTAGAACGCGATACGCGAATCAAAAATGATCGTCAGGATCATCGACACGGCCGGAATGATGATCAAATAACGGAGCGGGAGATCGGTCGTATATTGCACCGTTAAAAATGCTATGAATGCCACAACAAAGAAGAGCGAGGAAATAAGGAACAGCATGAGATTGTCGTGATAGATCTTTTTCCGGAAGAGATAGATATACATCACCAGCATCCACAGGATCGCAAAGATCCGGATGCTTTTTCCGAGGAATGTTACATAGGCATTGATTCCCGCTCCACGTTCTTCCTTCGCCTTGCGGAGCGAATCAAGCTTTAATTTTATCTCCTCGGTGATCCGCTCCCGCTTGGCAATAATCCGCTCATCCTCGCTGACGGCGCCGACCGTACGCGGAACAAGATCTACGGCAAACCGTATTTCACGTTCCGTCTGTTCGCGCTGGTAGATGATATTCGGTTCTAAAAAAGTGAGCGCGATCTTCATGGCGATCGAAACAGTATCGTTCTCCCCCTTATATCCCGCAATGAAGGTCTGCTGCACCGCTTTCCCAAGTTCATATTTATCCAGAAATTTGCCGAGCGGAACAATCTGCTCGTTCGTCTTTTTCCGTTTCGCTATCAGTTCATCTTCCCGGTACTGCGATTTCCGGACATCCACGATTCCCTGCAGATACAGTCCGTTCACCACCAGCAGAACATCGCGGCGGAGTTTGTCAAATGAATATCGGGGCGGTTTCACGCTCCGTTGACGGTCCGCATTTTGAAGGAACCATAACGCACGCCATTCACTTTCGTGAAATTGGATGGGAAAATTGACAAGGGCCGACTGGATCTTCTTCTCATCCTCTTTTTTCCGGTCTATGATCGCTTCCAGAGCAACGAAAAACCGCTGCAATGAATCCAAATACTTTTCTTCCACCGCGGTATTTTCTTCGAAAACCTTATAGACTTTCTCCGCCGCCAGCTGCCGCTCACGTCCGTATTCCCGTTCGTCCTTATAGATCGGAAAGGCAAAGGGGGCGTACAGATCGTTATCGGTCCACACCATCCCTACGGGATAGTCCGATTCGACCGAAAGCCCCTGGGGGAACATTAACGCCACAAGCAGAACAAAGGCAAATAGAATGAACCATTTTGCCGGAAGGCTGTCGCGCTGCCGGAGAGTTTGGATGTAGTGTGAAATCGTCTGCATTATGAGTTAATATGAAAAGAAAAAGAGAGAGAGGCAATATGCCCGTTTCGCCCCCCGGGGTGACCATTAAAGAAACTTCATATCACAAACAATCGCGAAACATAATTGAAAAACGGAACGGCTTTGTTTATATTGGTGCACGTTCTTTGATTCTCATTTGTTCATTGGAAAACCCATGATGCATCGTGCTAAAAAATCTCTCGGCCAAAATTTTCTTCAGGATCCTAATGTTGCACATAAGATCGTCCGGGCCTTCGATCCGAAAGCCGATGACAGCGTTGTGGAGATCGGTCCGGGCAAGGGGGCGTTGACCGCGCTTCTGCTCCAGACGTTGCCGCACATTACGGCGATAGAACTGGACAATGAACTTGCGCCGTTCCTGCAGGAACAATACGGCGAAAAGATCACCATCGTTCATAACGATATTCTGGATGTTTCGCTGACCGAACTGCGGGAACAGATCGGCAAACCGCTGCGGCTGATCGGCAACATTCCTTATAACATTACCACGCCGATCCTTTTCCACGTGGTCGATTCCCTGCCGGCCGTAAAGGATTTTCTTGTGATGATGCAGACGGAAGTGGCACAGCGGATCGTGGCAAAACCCCGGACAAAAGAATACGGCATCCTCTCTATACTATTGCAATACTACAGCACGCCGAAAATGCAGTTTGCCGTCTCACGCAATTCGTTCTTTCCGGTTCCCAATGTCTCGTCGGCAATCATTCATCTGGATTTTGAGAACTCGTTCGCACCAAAAGCGGTGAACGAACCGCTGTTCCGGAAGATCGTCCGCGGAACATTCGGCAAGCGCCGCAAGACGCTGCGCAACGGATTAAAAGGACTCGATATTCCCGTGAGTGAATTTGAAGCATTGTCCGTCGATCTGGAATTACGTCCGGAAGAACTTTCCGTCGCCGATTTTGTTACACTCAGCAATGAACTGGTACACATCGCGCCGCAAATACTGAATACGACTACGGAGGATGTTGATGGCTGAAGTAAACTTTTCTTCCCCCGAAGTGGTTGTGGTCGACGAAGAATTGATGAACGATCTGGGAGACCTGATCCGGTCGAAGTCCGATTTTCTTATCAAGAATATCCTCAACGATCTCTATCCGACGGATATTGCCCTTATCTTCAACCGTCTTGAGTTTGAAGAGGGAGACTATCTTTTCTCGCTCCTCTCCACGGAAGATCAGGGAAAGGTCATCGTGGAACTGGACGATGATCACCGCGAGCATTTTTTACAGACCCTTCAAAGCGCACAGATCTCGGATATTGTTGAAGAACTTCCTTCGGACGAAGCAACCGATATCGTTTCCGAACTTTCCGACGAGAAGGCGGAAGAGGTGCTTGAAGACCTGAGCGTTGAGGATTCGCAGGAACTGAAAGAACTTCTGCAGTACGACGAGAATACCGCCGGCGGTATCATGCAGAAGGAATTCATCACTGTCAACTCCAAGGATACGGTGAAAAAAGCGATCCAGGCCGTGCGGCGTGCGGCACGACAGGAAGAGCAGCAGCAATTTTATTTTGTGTATGTGGTGGATGAGAACGAAAAACTTGTCGGTTCACTCTCCGTCTCGAATCTTATCCTGCTTTCGCCGGCCCGGCGGATCTATAAGGTGATGGATACCGACATCATCAGCGTGAAGACCGATGTCGATCAGGAAGAGGTTGCCAACATCTTTAAAAAATACAATCTGGTCGCCGCTCCGGTGATCGATTTTTCCGGAAGAGTTGTCGGACGCATCACCGTTGACGACGTTGTCGACGTCATCGAAGAAGAAGCATCGGAAGATATTCTGCGTATGGGCGGCGTCGGCGAGGACGAGCATATTTCAACCCCTCCCTTCATTGCCATTCGAAGACGTCTGCCGTGGCTCTATGTAAATTTGTTAACGGCATTTCTTGCCGCTTCGGTTGTCGGCATTTTTGAAGCCACCATTCAGAAGGTGGTGATTCTTGCTGCGCTGATGCCGATTGTTGCGGGCATGGGTGGAAATGCCGCCACGCAGACCATTACCGTGATGGTGCGCGGCATTGCACTTGGCGAGGTCAATTCATCCAACCAGATGCGCGTGCTGATGAAAGAATTGCAGATAGGACTGATGAACGGATTTGCCAACGGCGTTCTGACCGGTACGGTGATTGCCCTCTTCAGCGGTACGCCGATGCTCGGCGTGGTGATCTGTCTTGCCATGATCACCAATATGTTTATTGCCGGCTGTGCAGGCACTGTTGTTCCGCTCACACTAAAGTGGATGAAGATCGATCCGGCCCTGGCCTCGGCGGTGCTGGTAACAACATTCACCGACGTGCTCGGGTTTGCATCGTTCCTGGGACTGGCAACATTATTCCTTTCACTGCTCTTGTAAGAACGCATGAAACGATTCTCATTTCTCCGCAGCGCAGATCTTGTCACGGTTATTTTTGTTGCCGCTCTCAGCATTGTTGAGTTGGTCTTTGCATCACGGATCGGACAATACTTGCTGTTCGTTCCGTTGAACATCATCCTCTGTCTGTTCATTTATTTCAGTGCGCGATACACACACCGTCACGGAATCCGAAAACATCCTGTCGTAACGCTGCTGCGCGACTGGTATCTGATTCCGTGCATACTCTTCATCTATACGCAGGCCTCGTCCATCACGTACCCGATCCACGGACGCGATTACGATGCCGTACTGATAGCGGTCGACCGGGAAATGTTCGGTCTTAATCCAACGCAATGGATATCGCAATTTGCACATCCTTTTATCACCGAAATTTTACAGATCGCCTATTCGTCGTATTATCTTTTCTTCGTCTTTTTGTTCTACGAATTGTACCGGCGAACCGATCATCGTGATTTTCAAAACGGGGCGATGCTTGTAGTGTATGGTTTCTACCTTTCCTACATCGGATATCTGATGTTCCCCGCCATCGGGCCGAGATTCACGCTGCATAATTTTTTTGCGACCGATTCCGAACTTCCAGGGCTCTTTTTGACAAACTACCTCCGCGAGATCATCAACACCGGCGGCGGCATTCTGCCGGGAACGTCCGATCCGGCCGCGCTGGTACACCGCGATGCATTCCCGAGCGGACACACGCAATTAACGCTTGTAGCCATGTATATCGCCTTTACTTATAGGACAAAAATTCGATGGTGGTTATTCGCCGGCGGATCGCTGCTGATCATTTCAACAGTGTATATGCGTTATCATTATGTTATTGATGTTCTCTTCGGCATGCTCTTTTTTGTGCTGACAATATGGAGCGGAAAAAGAATAAATGAGGGGTGGAATAAGGGAATTAACAAGGTTTAATGAAAACACCTTGCCTGACTCTTGAATTTTTTTTATATTTGTAAGCTAAAATCAAACCATTCCGTCAACACGGAATGGTTTGTGGTCTTAAGGTGACTGTTTTGGTCACTGGTATCATTGTTCTTTTTCATGGTGGCCATAGTTCAGTCGGTTAGAACGCCAGGTTGTGGCCCTGGAGGTCGTGGGTTCAAATCCCACTGGTCACCCCAAGAAATTAAAATTTGCCGCTCCCATCGTCTAGGGGTTAGGACACGAGCTTTTCAAGCTTGTAACACGGGTTCGATTCCCGTTGGGAGTACCATATGACACTGATCAGGATTTCCCTGATCAGTGTCTTTTTGTTTTAGTAAGATTTGTTGGGATATTTTAGAAAATATTTCCAAAACAGGGTTCATTTTACTGGTTTGATAAGTTGGTTCTGAGAAAATTAGTTTCTCAGGAAAAAATAAACCAAGTAATTTTGTTTTACCATCCAAGTTTGTTTGTTCAAACACCTTCCCGAA
>CAJBTU010000185.1 GCA_903958625.1 uncultured Ignavibacteriota bacterium
ATGATCTTCGTTTTGGCTATACCAAGAGTATCGGTCAAGACCGTATCGGCCGTAAAGCGTTGTCCGACAGCACCGGCTGGAACTGCAAGAATGGAAAATATGATCTTCTCATTCCGCAGTGGATTATTGTATGCATCAAGCAGCCTTGCACTAAGCGTCTTGGATGTGTCTTTAGCTTTTACCAACTGATTGTTACCGGCTGATTCCTGTACGGCAAAAGGCGACCATTCATATTCAGTTCTTCCCAGTAGATGTGCCGTGTCCGCGGCTGTCCAGCGGCTGAATGCTACGATGCCGGATTTCGTGATCGTTTGCGTCGTTGTATCAACGATTCCCCCCTGACGTCTCCATGTTGAATCGGCTGACTGGTATCTCCACAGTTGAAGGGAGGAAGGATCATGTCCGTTCAATTCGTTCTTCGTGAATTTGAAGACGAGTGTTGCGTTAACATATTTATTTGTTGTCGGTGAAATATCATAATACCGCAGGATTGGCATATTGCCATTCTTTGCCGTTATAGTATCGCCGGAAGTACGCTTAACGGTTGTTGAACCAAGTGATACGGTTGTTGTGGAAATAATCGAGCCGACATTTCCAAATCCGGATTGTGAAGATGCCGGAAGAGTCTCTGACTTTTGAATGCTGCCGAATAGAGTTCCTTTCTCAAATAATGAATCTCCCAGGGTGACAACGTTACCCTTGTTGATCGATAAAGTTACTGCGGGTGCGATCTCTAATTTTCCATTCACGTTAAAATTTAACGGAGCCGTCGATTTCGTCTGCGAACCGGAGAGCCGCAGATTTTGATAATCCACCGCCTGCACATTCTGGATGCTGCCGGAATATTCGAATGTACCGCCGACGGCAGCAGGGAGCCCCGTCACTATGCGTTGGACGATGAACGTCCCGTTGTTCTTCAACTCGCCGGTATTGACAAAATCCTGCGCCTGCAGAGCAAGCGGCAAGAACGACACACCTCCTGCAACGGCAAGCCAACGGCTGAATTTTTTCATTTTATGCAACATAGTCGCACCTGATAGTGAATTGTTATACGATCCGAGAACACTATTGTTTTTTTTATCCTTACCGTTTCTTCCAAGGAGGCGAGCAACCTCCCCGGAAAGAAGTATTTCATTTTGATAACACACACTATGTATTTTATTCTTTATCACTGACATCTCGCGGAGAACATATTATTCGTTATACGGTTAATTGCCGATCTGCACAGTACCATCGTTTGTGATCGATCCGGTGTTGGTCAGTATTCCCGATCCGGAACTTGCCACTTTCAATGTTGTGCCGCTTCCCACTGTGATCGTTCCGTTGTTGGTTGCTGCACCGCTCACCGTAAGGATCGTTGGTGCTGTTCCTAATGTGAGTGATTTTGATGCGTTCACCAATAACGTTGAGGCTGATGCGTTTGCATTCACGGTCACCGCATGGTTGATCTCAACATCGTCGCCTGAAGTCGGGATGATATTTTCATCCCATGTGGATGCTGCATTCCAGTCGGCAGCAGCGATGGAGATGATCGTTGCACCGGAATTGCTCATGATCACTTCTGTTCCGGACGGCAATTGTGCATTGACGGCCGTGCTGGATCCGAAGGTAATGCCTGCAAGCGTTATAGCGCCCCACGAACTTGCGGATGAGGCTGTTTTTGTTGCAGCAGAACCTGTTGAAAGCTTTACTCCAGCACCTTTAAAGAAGCGGAGTTTGTTCTCGTTCTGAGAAGGTTTTTCCGAGTTCAGATATCCGACGGTCAGCGCTGCACTTCCAGCACTCCATCCGGTGTACGATACGGTCACTTTTCTATTCACATGTGATGTTGCCGCATATCCTGTTGGATTCACACCCGGTTCAACTTTGACGGTGAAATCGGTGATCGTCGCTGCGGTAAATGTTGCACTCGTTGCGGAATCGTTGAATGTATACGCCGTTCCGCTTGTTGCGATCGCACGTTTCATCGATCCCTTCACCATTTCAAGCGAACCGAACGATCCGACGGCTGCCGGTAATGTGTTGGTAATGTTCAACACTGCCGTTGCACCCATATCGATACCGCGTGTCGGTGTGAATGTTCCTGCAACATTTAAAGTGAGGCTTGATGTCTTGGCCGCGCTTCCGCTCAGCGTTAAATTTGTAAAACTGATCGACGAGGCAGATCCGGAAATGGTCTGTGCAGCGCCGCTAAATGTTGTTGTGGCGCTCGCCGCATTGGCGCTGTATGTTCCGTCAACAGTAAGGTCGCTTGTGAATGATGCTGTTGCAGAGGCCCCAAGTTGCAGCGTGGTGGTTACTGGAATGCTTACCGGCGCAGAAGCAGTTAAAGCCGATGCTACGGCTACTGTTCCGTTGACAGATTTAGTTCCGGCTCCCGACAGTGTGAGATTATTATAACTTTCTCCGACGATTGTTTGAGTGCCCGCAGCACCATAGGTAAACGTACCATTGTATGTTCGTGCTCCGCCGGCAACGCTATAAGTTCCTGTCAGGTTCACATCACCGACTGTTTTTGTGCCATTTCCGGACAACGACAGGGTCCCGGAATATGTCGCGTCAGCAATTGTTTGGGAACCGGATGCAGCATTATAGACAAACGCACCGTTCACCGTTGTCCCGCTTCCAAGAGTTACTGCGCCTGCAGACTGTAAAGTTCCGCCCGCATTGGAAAATGTAGCTCCCGTTCCCGTGAATGCGTTAGAACCGAAATCGACCGTAACGCTGTTCGTCAGTGTCTTCCCGTTTGATACCGTGACGGCTCCGCTCGTTGTTTTGTTGCCGCTGGAGGTTATCAAATTCCCATACGTCGTCCCAAAAATTACTTGAGCACCGGTGGCGTATTTGGTTGTTCCTGCAGAGACGTTGAACGCACCGCTGGTGACTGTCACAGGAACGGTGGTAATCTTTTGCAGGTCCAACGTGTCCGAAGCCGACAGGACAAATCCGCCGCTGGTCTGGTTCACGGTGATATCACCGGTGACGGCCGTGGATCCGCCGAAGGTTTTGCTTCCGGTGGAGCCAGTAGCTTTTAAATTGGAATAGGTCAACGCCGGAACAGTTTGAGTTGTTCCGTAGAATTCGACCGTTCCGCCGTATGTAGATTGTGTTGTTGTAAATGATCCTTGAATTTTTATCGTACCGCCGCTGTTATTCGTGAACGTGCCCGTGTTCACGATATCCTGGGCGAAAAGTATTCCGGATGATAGTATTGCGAGTACCATCACAGAATACATTGTACGACTCATCGTAAAAGCAGATGTGCGTACCATAGTAGTTCTCCGTTGTTTATTAGTGTATTGCATAGTGTGTGTTTTATGTTTTTTAGTAAAACGTTTTTCTGCTCTTGCTCAGAGAGACAGAAGTGAAACTTGCGTTCGCGTTAAGGTGGTCTGTTCATCGTTCCTCCGTATGATTGTTAATTTCCTGCTTTCACTGTTCCGTTATTAACGATTGTTCCGGCGTTATTCAGCAAGCCGATAATTTGAACTGTATTTCCGGCATCAATGGTAATACTTGATGCTGTTCTATTGACAAAATTATTATTTGAAATGATTGACGATGATATTGATTTCGTACCGCTGTTGCTGAAGACCAGCGAATTGTATGTAAATGCCGGTATCGTCTGCGGCGATGATCCGTTAAAATCAAAAATTGTTCCGGATTGCGAATATGTAACGGCATCAGCGGTCGGCGCAAATGATCCTGCTATGTGCATAGAGTCGGCCGTAAAGGTAATGGTATTGCTACCGCGAGTTCCTGAAATTGATAGATTATTATAGGAGAGTGCCGGTATGGTTTGTGAACCGGGTCCGTTGAAATTTATCGTGCTGCCAGTATTTTTATAAACTGCAGATGTGGCTGTCGGTGAGAAAGTTCCGGCCACGCTGATTGTTC
>CAJBTU010000186.1 GCA_903958625.1 uncultured Ignavibacteriota bacterium
AAAATGTCTATACATAAAGTTTTCAAAGGGGTTACTTATGAACTATTGAATGATGAAAAATTTATTAACGTTGCCAAAAAAGCAATGCCAGCATTAGATGAATTGTATGATGAAAGACCTGTTGCACCTGATATACAAAAACCGCGGAAATAATCATTTTTGGTTACTGTTTACGGGAAGATTTAGTTGCTTGAATATCTGGAATGGTCTGTGTTCAATCTATCGCCGGCATACTTTCAGGAAACGACAATGGGGCTGAAGAAAACTCAGGAAGGAGATGATCCGGAGGCAGATGTGGTCAGACATCTTGAACATGTAGAAACGGTGTATTCGGCAGGTTGGGTACTAATCAACGACCAACTGAAAACCACATTAGACTTCCAGTAGCATTTTTTCAATGATATTGTAATTACCTGATTACACCACCTACATTTTGCCGATCGTCCAACAAAACCAGACTTAATGCTCACTCACAAAATGACGCAATTATGACACATGGATACTACATTTTGCAAAAATATCAAGTGTCAATAATTTGCTTAATTGATGAGGGTCGAATACCGGATCTTTTTTTCCCGCTCCATTGAACCGTAATTGCTCGGACGATAGATCGCCTCGTCCTCCACTAATATCCCCTTCTGAAGCATTGCTTTTCCATATTCCTTTGGAGTTAATTTCGACAAGTAATTATTGAGCAACAATTTTTGTCCGTTCAAGGTTGGATCGTTGTTCTTACGGTTATGATACGGGTTGAACTTTCTTGATATGGGAGTTAGTTCAACCGTTTTTTTGTGTTGATATAAAGTGAAGTCACCTTTTCGAACCTGTTTCAATCGATTGACGATCCGTATTACCAATAATCTTAATCCTGCCGACTTCTTGTATTCTCTATGTATTTCCCAATCCAGCAAGAATGTCCGCAATTGATAATTTATCCACCTCTCATCAAAACATCTTGGATAATAAAGAACCGGAAATTCTCCGCGTCCTTCTATCAAGTCTGAATAGTTCTCTTGAAAGTTCGTGGACTTTTTCAAAATATTTTTGAGGCTTTGAGAACGTATCAATACTACATTTTGAAAATTCGGTTATCCCAAATATTTTGGGCATTGAAACGATTAGGCGCCAATAATGACGATTTGTGTATGCTCAGATACTACATTTTGTAAAAATTCAGGGACAATAATTGGCACCTCACCAATTCTGAAGTAATCAGCTTGATATTTTTGAGTAAAGAACATTCCATTAGCGTCTCTCTTCCACCATACTTCGGGATTAAGTTCCCAAATAACGTCGGTGAGAACATACGGTTTTCCGTGAAGTCCAAAGATCTTTGAAAAGTCCGGAAGCGTAATCCCAAGAATTGTCGGCGGTTTGTCGTGGATTCCGTATCGATAAATAAGCCGGTATGATGCTCGATGCTTTGTTGTTCATGCGATACATATTTTCATGCATCCGTTTGCGCGTAAGTGTTTTTCTTTCGCCCGAATAAACCCGATACTCCTCCTGATTAATAGTCCTGAAATCGAACTCTATATCATTTCCGCTGGTCGCTTTCGATGCGCTTTCATTAGAAAATTCGTAAAAAGAGTTGTCTGTGCCAAGGCATAAACCCTCGGCGATCCGTTTTCATCGATTATTTTAGAAGAAATTCCTTGCAGAATTTCCAGCAACCTTGTAACTTTGACGTGAGAAAGGGTTGCCTCTTTTTGCGATGACGGATCGGATAACCTTATAGCATTTAGAAGCGATCCTTTTTCAATTTTAGATAGGATGTGATCGTATTATCGCTTCCCATCCAGAACGGAAATAACGATTTTAGCAGTATGATCCACACCGTTTATTT
>CAJBTU010000187.1 GCA_903958625.1 uncultured Ignavibacteriota bacterium
CTACAGGACCAATCTCTTTCATTTACCCGGCAATGCGAAGAGAACCTTCCCGCGGCAATTGCATTATGTTCAATTCGCAGTAAAATACTCCGAAAACAGCGGCTCAACAGCTTTTTCCCCAACGGGTACATTCGTGCGTGAAGCGAAAGGAGGTTGTATTCAAAATCTCATTGAAGTATATTAGATGTGAAATTATTACATCCTCATTTTGGGATCTTGTTCGTAACGATATTCGATGACCTTTCTTAATCCTTTTGTACTGTTCGGACTAGCGGCAGCGGCAATACCGATCCTGATCCATCTCTTCAATATCCGAAAGCTGCGCACGATAGAATTCAGCACGCTTTCTTTCCTGAAGGAATTGAATAAGAACAAGATCCGGAAGATCAAGATCCGTCAATGGCTGCTGCTTATACTCCGCACACTGCTGATCCTCGTCATCGTTCTGGCGTTCTCCCGCCCCGCCCTAAAAGGGAACTTCGGATCCGCAGGCTCACGCGCGAAATCAACGCTCGTCATTCTGCTGGACAACTCCGCCAGCATGTCACTAAGCAATGAACAGGGGAAATTTCTCTCACAGGCACAGGCACACGCCCTAAAGGTCGTCTCTCTGTTGCAGGAGAACGATGAGGTATTCTTTCTTCGTCTTACCGATCTGCCCAATGCAACCACAGAAGAGCCGACGCACGATGCGCAGAAACTTGAATCACTGATACGTGAAACGGAGATACGCTATTCCCACCGGACGATTGAAGAGGGCATACGGCTTGCATCGCGGCTGCTCCGCCAATCGAAGAATTTCAACAAGGAACTATTCGTCATTACCGACGGACAGGCGACGACACTCACTTCCGGGACAGGACAAAAGTCATCCGTTGAGCCGCTGTTTGAACCGCAGACAAAGATATTTTTTACCAGGCTTTCTCGACGGCAGTCTGAAAACGCCTCGCTGGAAAGGACGACGGTCTCACCGTCGCTGTTCCAGATCAATAGACCGTTCACGTTGAATGCCGTGGTCAAGAACTATGGTACGGCGGCGATCAGCAATCATCTGGTCAGCGTGGTGTTCGGGGGGAGCAGGGTGATGCAAAAGAGTGTTTCCCTTGGCGGCGGGGAAAGCGCTACGCTTGAATTCAGCTTGACGCCAGGCCAATCGGGCTGCATTCCCGGTTACGTAGAGATCGAGGAGGATATTTTCGACACGGATGACCGCCGCTATTTTTCCGTGAACATTCCCGGACGGATCAAACTCTCGCTCATAACAACAGAAGAGAGATATTCGCGGTATATTTCCGCCGCATTAAATGCGGCTGCCATGACGACTGGTTCCGCCCCGGTCTCCGTCACATCAATCACGCCGTCTCAGATCACTTCAACAGCATTGGCTCAGACCGACGTGGTGATACTATCCGGCATTAAAGCGCTTTCACTTTCTCAGCAGGATGTTCTGAACAATTACTTGTCCAACGGCGGCAATGTGCTCTTCTTCCCGGCCGCCGATACAACATCGTTGTCGTATGATTATCTAAAACCGTTCGGACTTTCCGGGTTTCAGCTTTCAAGAGCAGCTGCTACTTTTGAAAAGGTCGATTTACAATTCCCGATCTTTCAGGGGATGTTCGATCAAGGGCTCCAAAAAAACAAGGCAAACATTGAATCACCGCAAATTTCTCTCTCGGTGACTGCCGCAACGGAAACAGACGTCCGTTCCATCATTTCGCTTTCGAACGGAAAAAACTTTTTATGGCTCAAAAATGTTGGGCGCGGAAAACTTCTTGGAACGGCAGTTCCCGCATCCACCGAATGGTCCGATCTTCCGTTGAAGGGAATTTTTGTCCCCCTGTTATATCAATCCGTTCTTTTTCTTTCTTCACCTCTCAATACGGCTGATGACAAGAACTATACTGTGGGAGAAAAAATTGAATTCAATTCGTCGATACTGAAAAAGGGAAGAACGATCTCCCCTTCATCTCTTCAATTGTTCGATGCGGAAAGCCGGAAGATACCGGTGCAGACATATGTGAAAATGACCGGCGAAGGTCTCTCCGAAACGATCTTCACGTTCGACGATCCGCGGGTCCCCGGAATTTATTCGGCTCGTGTTGAAAACGATACGGTTCTTGCGCTGCCGATCAATAGTTCCCGCGAGGAATCAAACGGAACACTTGCGGACGAGGGGCAGATAAAAAGCATGCTGGCGGAGGTCGGGATCTCAGAATCTGCTTTCACCGAATTGCCTCCGGATGCCGACGTGGAAAGCACGGTGACACAGAGCCGTTTCGGCATTGAATTATGGCGGTATTTGCTTCTTGCCGCAATGGTGATAGCATTAATAGAAATGTTCGTAGCACGAGAACCTAAGCAACAATAACGCATACACAACCTAACGGGGAAATATCTTCCCCGCCTGTCTGCAGCAGACAGAAATGTTCTTGTCGGGGATTGAAGAGTATGATCGACTTAGTAAAAGAAAAACGGGAGCGGGCAATCGTTGTCGGAGTGGCAACACGGGATACGACGAAGCAGCAGGAGGAAGAATATCTTGAAGAGCTTGTACTGCTTGCCGATACTGCCGGTGCGGACGTTCTTCACAGGATCCTGCAGGTAAAAGACCGTTTTGATTCAGCATTCTATATCGGCAAAGGAAAAGTCGAGCAGCTGGCGCAGTTGTGCAAGGACGACGATATCACCCTCGTAATTTTTGACGACGATCTTTCTCCTGCCCAGGTCCGCAATCTGGAAGAGGCCATTGAACGGAAGATTCTTGACCGCAGCGGACTGATACTGGATATCTTTGCTTCGCGTGCAAAGACGAACGAAGCCATGACCCAGGTGGAACTTGCGCAGCTGAATTATCTTCTTCCCCGTCTCACACGCATGTGGACCCACTTATCCAAACAGTACGGCGGCATCGGCACGAAAGGTCCCGGCGAAACGCAGATCGAAACCGACCGGCGGATCATCCGCGAGAAGATCTCATCGCTCAAGGAAAAACTGCAGAAGATCGCCACGCAGCGCACAACGCAGCGCAAAGGAAGAAAAGAGTTCTACAATATTTCCCTCGTCGGTTATACCAACGTTGGAAAATCGACTCTGCTCAATACGCTGTCTGATTCCAAAGTGTTCGTCGAGAATCGTTTGTTTGCCACGCTTGATCCTACTACCCGGCTTGTGGCACTGGATTCATCGACCAGCGCCATGTTCACGGATACTGTAGGATTCATCCGCAAACTTCCTCATCATCTTGTTGCATCATTTAAAAGCACGCTGGAGGAAGTTGTCGAGGCCGATATCCTTCTTCATGTGATCGACCTTTCTCATCCGCAGATGGAAGAACAGATCGAGGTCGTGAAAAGCACTATCGCCGATCTTGGAGCTGCAAATAAAACGGTGATCTATGTCTTCAATAAAGTGGATGCGATCGAAGACCGATCAGTCATCAAGAATCTGCAATCCAAATATGAACCTTCTGTCTTCATCTCCGCACATCGCGGAATCAACATTCTTGGTTTGAAGGATCTGCTGATCTCCATGATCCACTCATCATTTACGGAAATGACATTCACCGTCACCAATTCCGATTACAAAACGATCTCCCTACTGCACGATCTTGCGGAGATCACCGAACAGCGATACGATGAGAATGATATCATTATCACAGCCAGAGTCAGCGATAAAACAAAAGAACGAGTAGAGAAACTGCTGGATACTTTGAAAAAAAGCAAAGGGTAACAGCTCGCATCACCCTCCCTGCTACCAAAGCAAAAAAAACGAATGATATGATAAACGTAGTAGATTTTCTTCACTAATTTTTTTATTTTGTTATACACTTGCCCCATCGTCTAACGGCTAAGACAGCAGACTCTGACTCTGCTTATCGAGGTTCGAATCCTTGTGGGGCAGCAAAAAAAATCCCGTATCAACGGGATTTTTTAAGTTTGGGATTGTAACCCATCTCTGTTTACAAAAATAAATTCTTCTTGACTAAGTCACCTATTGAACTTAATTTGTTCAATATTATTAGAGGAATATGAAAACACCGCTCAATGTTTTGATCATCGACGATGAAGATGCATTTTCCAATCTTCTTCGTATGGATCTTGAATCCGATGGCAAATATGTCGTAAAGACAGCAAATACCGGCGAACTGGGGATTTCGATGATGAAATCGGACCGGTACGATATTTTACTGTTGGACTACCACATTGGAACAATGACCGGCCTTCAGGTGATGCAGTGGATGAATGATGCCATAGTTGACACTCCGGTTATTATGCTTACCGCAGCAGGAACAGAGGAAATTGCGGTCAATGCAATGAAATTAGGAGCGTACGATTATGCCCGCAAAGAACGTCTTGAACTGACCCATCTGCCGATTCTGATCAACGGTATTTATGAACGGTATTTGTTCCGGAAAGAATCGAAACTGAAGGAACTGGAAAGACTTGAAGAAGAAAAGCAGCAGGCAGCGGTTCAAATGTTCCAAACCACCGTACGCACAATAGCGCATCATGTGAATAATGCCCTTGCCATTATCATGCTCCGTTCCTCATCATACGAGAGAATGGTGAAGAAAACGCTCGATGCGGAAACGGCAAACCAGTTCATTCAACTGATCGCCGATCTTAAAGGACAAGCCTCCGTTATTGAATCTGTGGTTCGTTCACTTGTCGAACTGTCCAATATTGTCTATACCAATTATGTTTCCGATCAAAGCATCATTGATATTCGCGAAGAACTTGAAAAGAACCTGAAGATCATGGAAGAAAAGCAAAATGTTCCCCTCTGAACCGTTTTCAGTCAATTTTCCCCTGCCATTCCTTAAAAAACTACAGACCGCCGTTTCTTGACATCCGTTCAAACTATTCGTATTTTTTAAAAAATAAGCTATTTTTGTCCCGCTCATCCCCGAAGGCCATCGGACTTCGGGGATGTGACTTTCGCACATGTTCAATGAATATTCTTAACGATCGAGAAAAAACGATACTTAACAATATCGTTCATAGTTATATCGAGACTGCCATACCGGTCGGATCCCGTTATATCGCAAAGCGAAAGGATATCGGTCTGAGTCCGGCAACCATACGGAATGTCATGTCCGATCTAGAATATCTGGGATATCTCGGTCATCCGCACACATCGGCCGGAAGGATACCGACCGACAAAGGATACCGCTTTTACGTGAACGAATTGATGGAGATCGATCAGCTGAGCCAAAAGGACCAGAACTCCATTCAGACGCAATTGCAGGGAAACATTGAAACAGATGAGATATTGAAGATTGCATCGAAGATCCTTGGAACGATCTCCCATCAACTGAGCGTTGTTACTGCACCGCAGATGACCACCGGTGTCTTCGAGAAACTGGAATTGCTGCAGGTCTCCAGTACGCGGCTGCTGGTGATCATTTCCATCCGAACGGGACTGGTGAAAACGATCATGATGGAGATCCATTCGGAAATTCCGCGTTCAAAACTGGACCACGTTGCACATTTATTGAATGAACGGCTGAGCGGTTTAACACTTAACGAGATACGCAATACGTTTGCCGAACGGATACGGGAATTCAAAAATGAAGATTCGGGGTTGATCCGGCTGTTCATAGAATCAGTCGATAAATTATTCGATGAGAACCGGAAAGAAAAGATTCACATCAGCGGAACGACGAACATCCTGTCGCAGCCGGAGTTCGAAAATGCAAAGAATTTCAAAAGCGTGATCGAACTGATGGACAATGAAGATATCATCATCCACGTTTTGCAGACAGGCGATATCAAAGGCGGAATGGCGAATGTAACGATCGGAGAAGAAACAAAGATTGAAAACCTGAAGGATTTCAGCATTGTCACCAAAACATACAATGTCGGCGATGTCACCGGGACGATCGGAGTTTTAGGACCGAAGCGCATGGAATATTCGAAGATGATCCCTCTGGTTGATTTTGTGGCAACAACGATCTCGGACCTTTTTGAAAAAAAAGGACAGTGACACCCGAAAGATTCCGAGATTGAATAATGTCTTTCCTATTTGAAATAAATAAGCAGGTATAGTTCAGGATTTACTAACATAGAATTAAGGATGTATGGAAAATAATAATACAGAAGATTTAAAGAACGCACAGCAGACAGAACAGCAGGAAACTCCGCAAAAGACCGAGATCGAGATCGCCGGAGAAAAGAATGCCGAACTCGAATCTCAGATTGCATCATTAAAGGA
>CAJBTU010000188.1 GCA_903958625.1 uncultured Ignavibacteriota bacterium
ACCGAGTGACCGGGCGCTTTGCCGAAAGTATCTCGATGACGCGCTCTAAGACCGCCTCTGTCTTGTAAGGCTTTTGGAAAAATCCCACAGGCTGCACAGCACCAAACGCCGACATTGTTTCTTCTTCCGTATAACCCGAACAGAGAATTACTTTTACCTCACTGTTTATCTTCCGGAGTTCTTCAAAAGCCCCTCTGCCATCCATCTCCGGCATTGAATAATCCAGAATGACCAAATCAATATTTTTATGGTTTTGCTGATAGATCTCTATCCCTTTCAGCGGATTCAGCGCGCCGGTTACCGAAAACCGGACCTCCGTAAGAATATCTTCGAGCAGTTCAAAGACGAAAGGATCGTCGTCGATGATCAGAATGGTCTTTCCTTTACCATCAACGACAGAATGTTCCATCTCCACCGGAACGATACTCGACGCAGCGGTGGACGCAAGCGGCAGAACCACCTCGAACAGCGTTCCCTTTCCCACTTCACTTTCGATGCGCAGAGCTCCTTTGTGACCCTTAATGATCCCAAGAACTGCGGCAAGACCAAGTCCGCGTCCGGTAAACTTTGTTGTGAAGAACGGATCGAAGATGCGGGCAAGAGTTTCCTGACTGATACCACAGCCCGTATCCTTCACTTTCACAATGGCATACCGGTCCGGAACCAGCGGAGTATTGGTGTACTTCCAGTATTCTATATCACTTTCCGTAAGTTCAATTTCGCCGGTGTGCAGTATGATAGTACCGGGATTCGGATCCATTGCTTCGCCGGCGTTGATGATAAGATTCATGATCACCTGCTGGATCTGACTGATATCGCCGATGATCCGGGGTGACGAAGAATCAAGTTCATACCGCAGCTGCGCTGTTTTTGGGATCGATACTTCGAGCATCTGGATATTTTCTTTGATCAAATTATTGAGATTGATCTCTTCGGTGAAGAACTTTCCCCTGCCGGAATAGGCAAGCAGTTGGCGCGTAAGATCGGCGGCATGCTCGGATGCTTTGATCGCTTTCATGATATTACCTGCTGCCGGACTTTCTTTTGAGAGTTTGCCGAGGGCCAGGGACGATTGTCCTAAGATAGCATTCAATAGATTGTTGAAGTCGTGGGCAATGCCTCCGGCCAGCGTACCGATACTTTCCATTTTTTGCGCATTGCGTAGCGCTTGTTCGGATTTTTTGCGTTCTGTAATATTGCTGATGGTGCTTTGTATCCCTAACATCCTCCCCTCAACATTCACATTTCTTGCCGTGTGCGATACCCATCGTATGCTCCCGTCGCCGTCAATAATGCGATACTCAATGTTGTTGATCTCCGTTCTATTTTTTTTCAATTCCGTCCAGCTTAGGATGCATTTTTCTCTATCCTCCGGATGAATGGTATAGAGCATTTTTTTTCCCAGGAATGTTTCTCCGGCCATTCCCAAAACATTCTCTGATTGCGGACCAATAAAAATAAGATTGTCATGTTCGTCGGAAAGAGTGGTCAGATCACTGCTGTTTTGAATGACCATCTTCAGTAATTCCTCGCTCTCCCGCAAGGCGATCTCCGTTTTTTTACGGTCGGTGATATCGGTGGCTGTGCCTTGCGTTCCGACAATATTCCCTTTCCCGTCGAACAACGGGTTGGCGTTGAAGATCAGCGTCCGTTCTTTCCCCTCTTTTGTCAGGTGTGAGGTTTCATATCCTCGTATCGAACCGCCGGACAAACGGCGGAAAAATAATTTTTTGTCACGTTCACAGACCTCGGGCCGCTGAAAAGTTCCAAAATTTTTCCCCAGCATCTCTTCAACTTTGTATCCGTGCGTTGTTTCCCACGCAGGATTAAGATACGTGAACCGCCCTTCGGCATCGCATTTCCAGATCAGTTCCTGCGAAGTTTCGACCAGATCGCGAAATTTTTTTTCGCTTTCGATCAGTGCCTTTTCCGCATCTTTCCGCACGGTGATATCGTTGATCGACGTGATAAAATAGAGCGGCTTCCCGGCACTGTCGCGTTTCAATACGGTACCGATATCGGTCCATACAATTGAACCATTCTTGTGAAAATATCTTTTCTCCCACCGCGCTTCGGCCTTCTCACCGGAAATGATAGAGTCGAGAATCCGCTGGTCCCTTTCCATGTCATCAGGATGTGTCAATTCACTCCAGGGTACTTTCGATAATTCCAATTCTGAATACCCCAAAATATGACAGTAGGCATTATTGACCTTCATGAGTCCGTTTAATTTCGTCAGCGATTTGCCCTCTACCGAATGCTCAAAGACATTCCGGAATTTCTCCTCGCTCTCCCGTAATGATTCTTCCGCTTTTTTCCGCTCACTGACATCATGGACAATAATCTGAACAGCGGGCTGGTGTTCGTAGACCGCCGGTATTGCCTTAACTTCCACATCCACCGTTGTCCCATCGCAGCGGATAAAACGTTCTTCCTCCGTCTGCAGCGGCATCCCGTCGATCATCACCTCTTTCATTCGCCGGATTACGGTCGGGCGGCTTTCGGGATGAACAAATTCTATGACCGGTTTCCCGATCAAATCCTTCTTGTCTTTTGCTGCCATTAAGCGGACGCATTCGTTGTTCACAAACACAATAATTCCGGCAACATAGATCGCAATGGCATCGGGAGAATTCTCTACCAGTCCGCGGTATTTCTCTTCGTTGTCACGCAGGGCTTCTGCCGATTTTCGTTGATCAGTAATGTCGGTAAAGAAACTCACCGTTAATGGACCATCGGCAAGAATGATGCGGGTAACGGAAACAAGGAATGGAAACTGTGACCCGTCCTTTCGAAGTCCGATTGTTTCATACATGTTCTCAACATTCACTCCCGCTGCCCGTTTTTGTATGCGATGCATAACTTCATCACGGCATTGCGGTGCAATCTGGTTAATCAGAGGTCTTTCCCGCAACTCATCAATATGCTCATAGCCGAACATTGCCAGATACGCGGGATTGGCATCAAGCGTCAGACCGTCCCGGGAGAGACCGATTCCGATTGGCGCTTGACCGATCAGTGCGCGCATACGTTCTTCGCTTTCCCGGATAGCATTTTCACCCTGCCGTTGCTCGGTGATGTCGATCGTATATCCGGCCAGATATGTTTTCCCCTGCTGAATGATCGGATACTTTATGGTCGTAAAGCTACGGCCGTTAAGTTCCTCATCTTTTCTTATCACGCCGCCGTTAGAGACGACAGACCAGTCATCAGCAATAATCGATGCAGCAAATTCCGCCGGGAACACCTCCGTCATATCCTTGCCGATCATCTCATTTCTCGAAATTCCGACCATCGTCTGAAAATTATCGCTGCATTGAATTACAATGCTGCTTGTTTCCGTCACATCTTTGATATAGGTATAGACCGGCGAATGTTGAACAAACTGAGTGAACAGATTGTTGTTTGCCAATAACTGTTCCTCGGTTTGCTTCCGCTCGGTGATATCATTAATTTGAGAAATGAAATACAACGGAGTGCCGGCCGGTTCTTTTACCAGCGACACCGCTAAAAGCACCCAGACAACCGATCCGTTCTTATGGAAATATCTTTTTTCAATCGTATAGGTTTCAATTTCACCCGCGAGCATTTGAGCAACAAAATTAAGATCGGCATTCAGATCGTCGGGGTGGGTAATATCCTGGAATGTTTTGGACATCAGTTCGGCCTCTGAATAACCAACAATACCGCATACCTTCGAATTGACTTTTATCCATTTCCCCTCCGGTGAAACCAGCGCCATACCAATGGCAGAATATTGAAAAGCATTTTTAAACTTCTCTTCGCTTTCATGCAGCAGGACTCCCGCTTGTGTCCGTTCGGCTAGAAGGCCGATTAAAGGCCGAAAGACAAAGAGATACATCAGCGGCAGAATACAGATGGAAAGCATGACAACGTCCAGCACTACCGTCATCCACATTGAAAGCGGCGGCAGTACTGCAAGGATTACCATGATCGTGATCTCAACAAGCACAATGGAACTTATTAAGATCAGGAAAAGCCGCCAGACAGAATGATCGGCGGTAATTTGTTTATTGATGTTTGCCATACGTGCAGACGGTTTGATATTTACCTGTTCGTTATTTCTTTCTTTATTTCTTTGACCGATCGGACGAGTTCGAACAGTGCTGTTAACGGTTGGATCTTAAGACTATTTATTTTCGGCACAGTTTTTATTCAAGGAAATCGGTGCAGCGCTGATTGAATACCAAACTCTTACGATCCTCTATCAAACAGTTCAATACAGAAAAACTTGTATATAGTAGTGCATTTCCTCCTGTTAAAGCAATACGCAATATCACGTATAGCAGCACCGGAAGAATTTCATCGCCGAAAAGGTTGTGTATAATTGATATTGGTCAATTTCAAGCAGGACAAATAAACATTAAAGATAATTTTTATTCACTTTGAGCAAATCGAAGAGTTAGCAAATATCATACGTAAAAGGATGGTGCTTCACCAATGGGATTTAAGCAGCAGCGTCGCATGAAGCACCAGCCTGCCGGCGGCAGGTGCTTCAGCAGAACATCTCTCCGGCACAATAACCGGCTATAGGATCCGCGACAATTGTTCCAACAGCTGCTGCGAATTGTACGGCTTCTGGAAAAATCCGGCCGGCCGTTCGGTTTCAAACACCGATAATGTTTCTTCTTCCGTATATCCGGAACAGAGTAGCACTTTCACGTCCCTCTTGATCTTCAGCAGTTCCTCAAAAGCACCTTTTCCGTCCATTCCCGGCATCGAAAAATCAAGAATGACCATGGCGATCTTGGTATGTTCCCGCCGATAGATCTCGATCCCTTGCAGCGGATCCATGGCGCCAACCACCGTGAACTGCGCTTCGGACAGGATGTCATCCAGCAGTTCGAACACGAACGGATCATCGTCGATGACCAGTATGGTCTTCCCTTTTCCTTCTAACGGCGTTGTCTCATTCTGCTGCGGAAGAGCACGTACGGCGGAATGATCTACCAGCGGGAAAACGATCTCGAACAACGTCCCTTTTTCTTCCTCGCTCTCGATCCTCATTCCTCCAAAGTGGCTGCGAATGATCCCCAGAACGGCGGCAAGACCCAGACCTCGTCCGGTGAATTTCGTCGTGAAGAACGGATCGAAAATGCGTGAGATGACCTCCGGTCGCATTCCATGGCCGGAATCTTTCACCTGAAACATCGCATACGTACCCGGTCTTAACGGAGTGTTGGTATACTTCCAGTACTGCGTATCCTGTTCGGTCAGTTCGATGCGTCCGGTACTTATTGAGATGGTCCCGAGATCTGTCCCCATTGCCTCGCCGGCGTTGATAATAAGGTTCATCATCACCTGCTGGATCTGGCCGATGTCGCCCGAAATGCGCGGTGACGAAGAATCAAGATCATACTTCAACTTCGTCGTCTTTGGAACGGAGACCTCGAGCATCTGCACATTCTCTTTGACCAAAAGATTGAGATCGATCTCCACGATAAAGAACTTGCCTTTGCCGGAGTATGCAAGCAGCTGACGCGTTAGGTCAGCCGCACGTTCGGTTGCTTTGATCGCTTTGGTGATGTTGCCCGCCGCCGGATTCTCTTTCGGGAGTTTATTCAGGGCTATGGATGATTGTCCCAGAATGGCGTTGAGAAGATTGTTGAAGTCGTGAGCAATGCCGCCGGCAAGCGTACCAATGCTTTCCATTTTTTGTGCCTGGCGCAATGCTTCTTCCGCGTTCTTGCGTTCCTGAATATTCCGTGAAATACCAATGATCCCTATTCCATTACCGGATTCATCGTATATGATGCGTGAAACAACTTCCGTCCATACACTGGATCCGTTCTTGCATGGTTGTTCCACTTCTACTGATTCGACAGGTAATTGTTTTCCGTGATGTGCAATCTGGAACTGCTGTTTCATTTTTTCCATAACAATATTCTGAGAACCCGGCGATATCACATCGTGAAACGGCTGAAGCATCACTTCTTCCGGCGTATAACCGCGCAACTGGAAGACCGATGGACTGATGTACATAAACTTACCGGTCAGATCCATAGTCCAGATGACATCGAACGAGTTTTCCGCCAGCATTTTATATCGGTATTCGCTTTCGCGCAGGGCATCTTCGGCTCTTTTCCGTTCCGTAATATCCTGTCCCTGAGCAATGGTGGCAATTGGTTTCGTGCCGTCCGGCGAAAAGAGCGTTGCCGAATTCCATAGCACGGTCCGGGTTGATCCGCTGCAATGCTGAATACCGATCTCCACGGTCTCCCACCGCTCACCGGTCGACGTTTTCCGGATCAGCGCCATTGAATGTTCCGCAAGAGAAGCGGGAAATAATATCTGCAGAGACTGCCCGAGGATGTCGGCCTCACGCAGGCCGGTCAATGATTCAAACGCATGATTGAAACGGGCAATACGGAATTGCTGGTCCCAAACGATAATCGGCGCATTGGCATAGTTGATCAGATTTTCAAGGTATGCGTTTGTTTCGCGCAAAGCGTCTTCTGCTTTTTTGCGTTCG
>CAJBTU010000189.1 GCA_903958625.1 uncultured Ignavibacteriota bacterium
CCTGAAGTTCTGCCGTGCCCTTCACCTGCATTGAGAGTAATTTTGACAATTCACGCGTCATTCTATTCAAACCGGATATTGAAGAAGAAAAGACCGGTGTGCTTGATACTATTTTCCCGCGGTACGCAGGATATTCACGATTCAAATACGATCGTAAACCCGAATCATAATTTTTTGAATAGATGGTATTTGCAAAGGCAATATCCAACTCTTCATACCGTATCATTGTATGCAATACCTCTTCGGCGATGCGTATCATACCATTTCTATTGGTACTAAGCATTTCGCTTTCAGAAAATAGAGCACCATCAAGAATGAGTTTGATCATAATGGTACTTTTGGAGTAAAGTATGCCCACTCCATATAGATGTTCTTATATAAGCCTCCCCTATGCTCACATAAAGCAAATTCTTTCTCCGTTTCAGTAAAATTCTGCAGCCCCTGCAATAACGGGTAATCGACATCCTTATTATTGACGACGGTGAACGTATGGGTAAACTGGAACCGGCTGAACAATTCTCCGGAAATTACGGGATTGACGACATTATGCATTTCGATCAGAAAATCCGTCTGCTTACATTTCTCGATGACCGAAGGTGTCAATAATTCAATTTCATATCCTTCACAATCACAGATGATCAAAGTTTTCCCGCGGTACGGAAAATTCAATAAGGTCTTTTCGTCGCAGAACGTATTCCATGTCATATTCCGGACATTGTTGACATTCGCCATCTGTTTGCTGAACAGAATATCCTTTTCGTTGATATCAAAACAATGAATCGTTGTTCCAGGCATTCTTGTTGCCAAACCAACTGCATAATACCCTTCGGCAGAACCAACATCAATGATATCCGTGAAATCTCTCTTGATGATTCTGTTGAACCATGGCTGTAATTGATATTCATAGCTTCCGATAATTTTCGGAACAAGTGCTGATTCAGTGATCTCTAATGACGGATACCGAAGATCTTTAAATACACCATTGAGAACTTTAACCTCTGCACCGGCTGATAATTTACCGACAAGTATTTTCCCTTTTCTGATTATCTGCTTCAGCCGATAATTGTAAAATATATAATGATCGATCCTTTGTAGAATAGTACCATCGATCAATTTAGCGTAAATTTTCTTTGGCGTTATCTTCATACGTGTTTTATTTTCAGGCGAATTACTCATTCGCATCATGTGAACGGTACGAGCCGTCGGTCATTCAATCAACGCTTATGCTGACCAAATGATATTTTGGCTGCCTGCTCAAACATCCAAGCTCTCGTTACCGGCATTGACAGAGCGGTCATACCAAGCGTTATTACAGAAACACAGCATAGTTCGAGTACCATCATCATTTGTGAATACGGCTGGTTCACGATCAGTCGGCCAATACCCGCAACCACAACGCCCGTTATAAGAGGAACGAATACATCCTGCCAGTACCATCGCCATTGTTCAGTCCGCAACAACCGTTGATGCATCACCGGGATCCATACAAGAATAAATCCCATATTCAACACCAGCCAGGCTATAGCTCCTCCAATTGCACCAAAATACGTCGCCAGGAGAATAATGAGCGGGACAAATAATACGACAGAGACCAAATTTACATAAAACGGCAGCTTTGTCCAGCCATAGGCCAACTGTAACGCATACGGTGGATTCACCAAACCATTTAGCGCCGTTCCGAAGATCATAATACTGACGATGAGATGTGTTTTTTCGGCCGTTACCGGATTCTGCGTCCAGAGCAGTATCACTTCATAGGAAAAGAAGGACAACACAATTGCCGCTGGAAGGATCAAGACGGCGAAAAATTGGCAACTCTTATGGTAGAGGCGAATTAATTCTTCCTGATTGTTTATGGAAACCAATTGCGTCAATCTCGGATAAATACTGTAAAAAACCGGCGTAAAAAGTCTTCCAAGACTCATTGCGACGACACCGGCCAGCATATAATAGCCAAACATTTCCAGGGTGAGCATTTTGCTCAGTATGATCTTATCCAATTGAGTCAGTACAATACCAAGGATCGTAATACCGCTCATTCCTGCGGCGAATCTCCAAACACCGTGAAGAAGCACTTTCTGAAAAACACCTTTTGTATCACTTACCGGCAGAGCGTGCCAAAGGGAATATCCTATAAGAAAAACACTGACGATGCTCGTCAATATTTGCCATAAAAAAAATGCTTGTATCGTTGGAGAGATCAGCCACAAGATCAGAACAGCACCTGCACCGCGAACCGTGCTGACGCCGATATTAATTCCATTCAGCTTTACCTGTTTTTGTAAACCCATCAATCCGCCGGAATAAAATCCCCCCGGCATCTGAAATGCTGTGATGATGCCCATAAAGACAAGTGCCTGTTCAACAGTAGCGGAGCTCAAACTTCCGCTTTTGATCCAATAGCCGGCAATAAACGGTGACAATGCGATGATGGCGATCCCGACAAAAGCTGCAACGCTCCAATAAAGTATTTCCAGTGTCCGAACAAGATTCCGCATTTCCTGTTCTTTTTGCGGTAGAACAGAAAGCCGGGCCAGTTCACGATTGAGCGTTCCGGTGAGCCCCAAATCCAAAAGACTGAATATACCCTGGAGAGTGGCGAAGATCCCAATGAGTCCCCATGATTCAATTCCCAAAAATTTAATGTATAACGGAATAAACAATATTCCCATCAATGCTTGCCAGATCGTTCCGGCAAAATTGGCAGTAATATTCTTTTTCAGAGAATGTGCAATATGTATAGTTCCTGTTGTTGTTTTTTCCGTCATAAAAACATCATTGGACACGACATTTCAAACTACTTGTTTTGATGTTCACTATTCCCCGCACCATCGTTGTCAGAGATATTAATGATCTTTAAGGAGATTTTCCGTCATCATCATATCGGCCAGTTGATAGAAATCAACCTTTGGTTCCCACCCCAGACTTTTCATCAATGCGGGTTTGCTGACCAGCAGATCATATTCCGCCGCAAAACCGGCTTTCTTAACTACACTGTCCTGCCATTCCCGATTGATTTTGCGAAAACAATATTCCGCCCATTCCCTGATACTGTATGCTTTGCCGCTTCCGATCACAGCTTCGAACACAGCAGTTTGGTTGACCAATATCCAGACCGCTTCGGCGATATCGCCGGCATACGAGAATTCTTTTTTAACATCGATGTTCCCCAACTCTAGTTTTTCCGGACTGCCCGCCTGTATTCTTTTTACCGCCTGAACAATTTTTTGATTAACATGCTGTTCAGTTCTCAATGGACTGTCATGGTTGAAAAAATATCCCACAAACACCTGCAGACCGAATTTACTCCGGTAATATCTTGCTGCATACACCGACTGACTACGTGCAACAGAGTA
>CAJBTU010000190.1 GCA_903958625.1 uncultured Ignavibacteriota bacterium
GGGTATTTAAATGAACAAATTAACATGGATGATGATAATTATGATAGGCATGATTGCAGGGACTGTTGGGGCAGTTGATAGCGAATCAGTGAAGAATTCAGGGCAGTTCAATGATTTCGATTATGCCGCTACAAAACAGAGCGGACAGATTCCGCTTTGCATGATCGGCGACAGCATTACCTGGGCTGAAAAAGGCGATTGGTGGCGGAAAGAACTGCTACAAAGGTTGCCGAACCTAGCATTCATCGGGACCCATACCGCGATGTTCGGGTACAGTCATGCCGGTGAAGGCGGCAACGGTACAGGGCAGGTGTTGGCACGGATGAAATACATCCCGGACTGCCCGTATTATAATGTCCTGATTGGAACGAATAACAATGGCGTTAAAGCGGCAGATCTTATTCAGGATAAATCGAAGCAGACTTCCGAAGACATAATCAAAATTGTCAATGAATTACTGAAGAAAAATGGTGTTGAGAAAGTTTTCCTTTCCTAGATCCTGCCTTGTGCGACTGACAATCCGTTCCGGGACCAGTGCAACAGCGCCACTAATAAGATATTGCGTGAAAGTTTTGACAAGGTATTCCCGAAAGACAAGGTGGTATGGGTGGAATATGAAATCCCGATCCGGAAAATTTCCGACTGGGAAAATAAAATATTCCTGCACCCGAATGAACAGGGATATGCGCTGATTTCGGATATTACTGCAAATGCGATCAGTTCAGCGTTGAATATTAAACCCGGAACTGAATCCGTGCGTCCGGAAAGTACCGGTGTCCGGGTAGTCAATCTTATGGGTGAAAATAGGACGACGAGCTCTCCGATAATTGCCGGATGGTATATACTGTCGTGTAAAATAGATGCCGTCACCGGAGAAAATCCTGAACTTGTGTTGGAGAGCAAGACTCCAGGCAAAGATACGTTCAAACAGAAAATTCCGGTCAAGGCGGCTTCGATGGAAACGTTCAGCGCAAAAGTTTTCACCAATTATGAGGGTTACGGCTATACCCGCGATTATCTGACGCTGACGGCGAATGGCTGTACGGCATCTAATGTATTATTGGAAAAAATGCGAGCATCGCAAAAGCCGTCTATCTATGGTATGTGCTCTTATATTGATATAGTGTCGCCGATCTCTAAAGGGGAACTGTTGGAGTACATCAAATAAATTCGAAATCCTAAAATAAAAACAAAAGAGGTCACCACTAATTCACACTAATCTTACACTAACGAATATTTGCTGTGAGTTTGCTTTTGCAACAAAAGCAAACTCACAGCAAGTATTGTATTTTAATTCTTGTTAGTGCCCTATTAGTGCTGATTAGTGGTTAAATATTCTTGTTTGGAGTTTGAATTAACGTTGTATATTGGGTGTTAATTATATGGAGGTTGTTTTCAATGGCTTTTAAGCTTGGACTTGTCGGATTGTGTACGTCACACCCGGAAAATTGGGTGCCTGTAATCCGGGACATGACGGACAAAAAAATCGTTGACGTGGAAATTGTCGCCGCCTGGGATTCAGGCGAAACGCGTCCAGCCGGATTTGCCACCGAATTCTGCAAAAAATTCAACATTCCGCATGCGGTGGAAAAGTATGCGGACATGCTCGGAACGGTTGACGGGATCATCCTGCACACCACCAACTGGGATCGCCATATCGAACAGGCCAGGCCGTTCGTTGAAATCGGTAAGTCTGTGTTGATAGACAAACCAATTGTCGGCAATATGAAAGACGCCAATATTTTCCTGGACTGGATGAAGCAGGGCAGACGCGTTACAGGCGGATCAAGTCTTCGTTTCAATAAGGAAGTCGGCGAATTTCTGGCGATACCGGTGGCGGAACGCGGAGACGTGCATACGGCTTATGCTGCGATCGGTGTAGACGATTTCAATTACGGCA
>CAJBTU010000191.1 GCA_903958625.1 uncultured Ignavibacteriota bacterium
CCCCAGATGTTTTATTCAGCTTTCTTGCATACCCGCTGCCGCGGATATCATACGATTCCGAATTGTATGCATTGCTGCCTGCATCCGTACATGGTGAAGAACTTCTAAGAGAATAATTTCCATTGCCGACAAATTGCGGATCGGTCGTGATGCAGTTCAATGGTGTCAAGGTTCCGTTTATAGCATTGATCGAATTCGAATAGCATGAATAATTCACGGTGAGTGTCGCTCCGATGTCTGCCTGAGAGTAGGTCGTAGCAGTATTTCCCCAGAGGATCGAATTGTTCATGGTCGTCGCAGCGCCGACATAGAACGCGCCACCGGAATATGCAGAATTCCCGCTGAACGTACAGTTGGTGAATGTTGCTCCCGCATTGAGGCCGACCGCGCCGGCGTATTGATTCGATGTATTGCCAGTGACAAGACAATTGGTCAGATTCAAAGCAATTGCAGAACCGCCGACATAAATGGCCCCGCCGGAATAGTCGCAATAATTGCCGGACAATTTGCTGTTCTTGATCGTCAATGTTCCTGATGTGAAATACACCGCGCCGCCTTCACCGTTAGCGCCATCTCCAACGACATCCGCCCGGCCGCCCGTGATTGTCACTCCGTCCAGCGTTGCATTAACGCTGGATGAAGTCGCAACGTGATACACATTATCAGTTGTAACATCGGCCGTTCCGATATCGCCGCTGAGAATTGTTGCGTTCGATGCGATATTCCTTTCCGAAATATTCGATTCCGTGCCGGCAAATCCGCCGTAGATTGTGATCCCGTTGGGAAGGCTGAATGTGGACGAACGGGTGGGACTTCCCGCACCCGGTTTGTACGTTCCGGCAGCAATCCAGATGGTACCGCCGCCACTAAGCGCCGTCAATGCGGACTGCAGATCGGTGTAGGCGTTCGTCCAATTTGTACCATTGTTGCCCCCTGATGCGGACGCTTTCACGTAAACAGTAGGGCTCACGGCCAGCGCAAATTGTTCAGCCAGGATAATTACTCCCAGAAGTAGTAAATATATTTTTCTCATACGGTTCTCCATTAGTTTTTAATAAGTTATTTATTTGTGAGGTAACGCAATTTATTTTCCGGGGTGTCCCTTTGAAATATTATTTTATCAGATACTATTCTTACCAATCATTTAATATTTGCCGCAGCAGATGAACGTATACCCTATATGCACGCGTTCTTATGTCATAAATCATGGATCAATAAAAACAATTCTTCATGACGTTATCGGGAAACTTTATGACGATTTCGGGAAACCAATTGAGGATTTCGGGAAAATGGTGCATAATGCCATAAAACAAATCCGGCATTGCTGCCATTTTCGTTGCCGGCGGATGCATCTCACGCCGCTCCGTCATGCTTCGCCAGCACCATCCGTCCGAGCGTTGCAAGCATGATCTGCACATCAAGCGCGAATGAAAGGCTCAGAACATACTCTTCATCCAGCGCGATCAGTTCCTTCGAACCCTGTTTCCGTTTGCCGTAGATCTGCCATAATCCGGTGATACCGGGACGGACCGGCAGATTCTTTCTCCGTTCATTTAACTGCGGATCGGCCTCCGCAAGAATGCCAAGGTCGCGCAGATCAAGCGGCCGTGGACCGATGATGGACATATCCCCTTTTATTACATTGATCAGCTGCGGCAGTTCATCAAGACCGGTACGGCGCAAAAACCTGCAGAGCGGCGGCATAGTGTCGTATAAAAAAGTCTTGTTGAAAACTTCCTCCTCATTCAGCAGAGTAACGGACATCACATTGTCAACGCGCATTGTGCGGAACTTGAAGATCGTAAATTCACGACCACCCAGTGCCAGCGCGCGGCGGCGGGAAAAGAACGGATTTTTTCCGGTACCGGCGGCAACAAGCACGGCGATCAGAACAAAGAGCGGCAGCACCGCCAGAAAAATGATCGCGGCGACAGGAGGGTCGAATATGTTTTTTATTGTCCGGTAATATTTCGGGGTGTCCATAACTTCTCTTACAGATCATTCACTATTGGCGCGGCAGATGAACGTATGCCCTATATGCAAGCGTTCTCATGCCATAAATAATGGATCAATAAAAACAATTCTTTATGACGTTATCGGGAAACTTTATGACGATTTCGGAAAACCGATTGAGGATTTCGGGAAAATGTTGACGATTTCGGGAAAACAAGCCGATTTACGGGTTGAAAACGGAATATGGTAAGCGGAGTTAACGCGTGAATGAAACGGGAGATTAATCAGATGCTTGCGCGTAATGCGCAAAGCGGCGGTGACGGATTGGTTTTTCTGTTTGAGACTTTGCGGCGGGGAGTAATAACTGATGTTACGCAGAAAGTATGAAAGTAGTAAAAAATGGTTCGGCGCGTCCCGATTGGAAAGTGCCGTTGTACGGCATCCCGTACAACGGGACATCGGGACTTGCTCACCATGAACGGCATTTATGATTTGCATAACATCAGTTACTAATTTCTATTGCTCTTCCGGAACGAGGTCGGGGTCAATCCGGTAAGTTCTTTGAACTGCCGCTGGAATGTAAATTGATTGTTGAAGCCCACCCTGTCGGCGATCTGGTCGTACGTTAAGTGGTCGCAGTCCGGGTCGGTCAGTATATTTTTTGCCTCGTTGGTCCGAAGCATGTTGATGAACCGGTAGAAATTATTCCCGAAACCAACGGAGAATGCCTTCGAAATATATTTTTCATTCGTGTTAAGCTGCTGCGACAGGTCCGTGACGGAAAGATTCGGATTGAGGTACAATTTATTTTTGGTGACCCGTTCGTTCAGTTCCCTGTACAGCTTCAGGAAATATGGATCGCCGCTCTCGGGCGTGCTGGCTTCGGAGATGCTCTGCACATTCGCTTCGCGCGCCATGGCAGAAGAGAGTTCCATGTTCCGTTCGAAGAGTGCTTTCCGCTTCTGACGAATATTCAAGTACAGGTACAGAATGGTCATCGACCCTGTAAAGAAAAAAAAGAGAGTCAGGAACGAAAGTTGTATGATCAGATCCTTGTTCGCGATCTCCGTATCCAGCGTGCGTATGTGCGCCGATTTTTTTTCATCTTCGAAGATGGTCTTGTACTCTGCAATCTTGTCTGCCGTCTCACGGTTGAACATTTCCACCGTTATTTCATCGTACTGACGCAGCGCAACATCGTGTTGCCGGGTATTACCGGTCATAGCGTACAGTGAGACCAAAATGGAATACGTGTGCCGCAGCTGGGCCGGCATGTTGAATTCCTTAAACGACCGTTCGGCCGAAAGAACGTACCGTTCTGCTTTGCCGAACTCTTTGCGTAGAAGATAATACCGACCGAGTTGTAAGGCAATTGTTCCGTCCAGCACGCCGTCGTGGATCATGACATTTTTTTCTGCGATCCGTGCAAATTGTAGGTCCAGACCATCGGTCCTATTCCGGTCCAGCATGGCGCTCACCATGTTAATCAGTACCTCCTGCGCTCCCCTGGTCTCACCCGCCTCTTCATACAAGCGGTTCGCTTCAGCATACTGCTTCATTGCCAGATCCATCTTTCCCTGCCTAATGCAGAGGATACCGTAGTTCTGGCAGGTAAGCGCACTATTATAGGTGTCCTTTTTTCTGCCGAAATATCCCTGCGCTTTGTTCAGGTAACTCTCCGCCGCATCGTAATCGTTCGTTTTGGTAAAGAGCAGACCCAGATTAATATACGATTGGTGCATACTGAGCGAGTCGGCCATCTGCTCTGCAAATTTGAGTGAATTCAAATATGCCTTGATCGCCTCCTGATACTGATCGTTCAGTTCGTAATTAATGCCGAGATTATTCCAGCACGATGAGGCAAATTCGGTGTGTGCTGCCGCGTAATCGGTGGCAATTGCCTTCTTATAATAATCGGTCGAAACGTAATAGCGGCTCTTGTAATAATTGACCAGTCCGCAGGTATAAAACGATTTTGCGATGAGTGAATCCGCTTTCAGCGCAACGCTTTGTTCCAGTGCGGCATGGGCGTCACTGTCGGCCGCGGCAAGATCCGTGGCGATATGCTCCCTGGCGCTCCTCAGCAGATCGATGACCGCCGCCGCAGATTCTGTTTTCTGCGGATAGAGAGAGGCGGAGAATACAATAAAGAATGTGAGCAGTTTGGATATTTTGACCATATTTTTTTTATCTAAGTGCATTGGACTTTATTGTAATTCAATGCCACAAAATACGAAGGCTCAAATGGCAACATTATTTTTAGCTCGACTACAAATTCTGGTTGGAAACGAGGTGGTTTATTTTAAAACAACAATGTTGCTGCTCGGCAACCGGCACATTCCCGAAGTCTGTGAGATTTCGGGGATGCAGCCTTATCGTATCACGTGAAGCTCGATATGGCGAAGCATACCGGAAGAGCATTTCAACCCTTGATCTTTTTTGCGAACTGCGGATAGAGCAAGTCGACACAATCCGGGCAGATACCATGCGAAAATTGCGCCTGTGAATTTTTTTCCACATAAATTTCCACCTGCTCCCAAAATCCCTTGTCGTCTCTGATCTTCTTGCAATTCGCACAGATCGGCACGATCCCCTTTAATGTCTTGATCTGTTCCAGCGCCTCCTGCAACACCGCGATCATCTGGTCGCGTTCCTCTTCCTTCTTTTTTCGTTCGGTGATATCGATATGAGTGCCGAACATCAATAACGGTTCGCCGTCGATGGTCCGCGTTATGACGGAACCACTATCATGAATCCAAACCCAATGACCCTGTTTGTGTTTCATCTGGCATTCACAGGAGTAGGTTGGCATTAAACCAGTTATATGCCGTTCCAGCATCTCTGAGGATAGCTTAAAATCGTCGGGGTGGACAAGATTTTCCCACGTTTTTATACTGATGGGTGAGAGTTCGTCGAGCCGGTAGCCAAGAATCTCGCCCCACCGGTCGTTAAAGACCGTTTCCCCGGTTTGGACATTCCATTCCCACGTTCCGATGTTGGACCCTTCAATAATATTTTCCAGCCGCCAGTAAACATCACGCAGCGAATCTTCCATCTTCTTCCGCTCGGTGATATCCTGAACAACGCCAAACATTATTTTTTTCTCCGGGTCATATTCCGCTTTTAAGCGGACATCAACAATATTCCCGTTGGAGACATTGCGGATCTTAAATTCCACATCGTACGGCTTGCGTTTTGTGATAAGATCCTTCATTGCACTATCCAGAATGGGGCGATATTCCGGCAACGTCGCCTGTTGGACAACATCCAGCGATAAGTGATTCTGAGTGTACCCGTAAATTTGTATAGCACCGTCCGATGCATACATCATTTTATTTTCAAACGATAACTCCCAGTGTCCTATCCGCGCAAATGTTTCGGCGCGGCGTAAACGTTCTTCCGCCTGTTTCTGTTCTGTAATGTCAATGGAGTAACCGGCCAGCAATTTCCTATCGCCCAGAGCGATGGGAGCTTTGTTGGTGAAATATCTGCGGCCGTTCAATTGTTCTTCAATTTTCAACACACGGTTTTGGGAGACAACCAACTTGTCATCGGCTATTACTTTTGTAGCAAAATCAGCCGAAAACAGCTCTTCCATGCTCTTGCCGATGATATTGTTTCTGTGGATACCTAACATTTCCTGAAAATTATCGCTCGCTTCCACCACAAAGCTCCGTGTTTCCTTCACCTCGTTGATGTAGGTAAATATCGGTGCATGGCGGATAAAATGGGAAAAGAGCTCGTTTCTTTCCTGCATCTCGTCATTCTGTTTTTTACGCTCGGCCTGAAGAACGCTTAACGGTCGGAATAATGTATAATAGAATGTTGGAATGAGCATAACTGATAGTAGTATCACGTTGATCAGCGCCGTGCCCGACGGGGAAAGCATTGGGAAAACTTCAAGCAGCACCGCGTCAATACACATGCTTGCTACAATGATGCTGATGATGACCAGATAAAAAAGAGGAACCGAGTCGATCGAGGAAATTATTTTGAGTTTGTTCATACGCCGTTATCCTTTCATAAAAATAACGATAGAATATTCTTTGGCATAAAGTCCAAAGGTCCGGGTCTGCGTGATTGTAATTTTCCGTTTTTACGCGATGAAGCCAAGCCCTTGCCCACGTCTCAGGTGGGAGTTTTCCCGACTCATCATCGGGTCAGTCTCCGACTCCATCGCGAAGGTATGTTTGCGAGCCGTAAAGCCGCTCCAAAGGAGATTGTTCGGAACAGTACCTTGTCAACCGAACCGCTTGAGAGCAATTTCTCCAATAGAATTTTTTCGCACACATAACGGATACCTATCGTTGGACAGAACACGGTCTTCGACCGGTCTGTTTCGTCCTATTTCATTACTACTGCATTGTGTAATCAGTTCACTATCGCTATCGTATTCCCCGATGCCGTTACCGAACAGGTTAATGTCGGCCACGAACCATTGGAGGTGGCAACATTACCGATCCCCTGAAAGACAACGCCGGAAGATGTTCCCGGGGTGATGATCGTGTAGTTACCATTGCCGTTGGCAGAAAGCCCGGCACTTGCCAGTTTCGACATGCCCGACGCATCGGCCGTTAAACCGGAAAAGGAATGTCCGCCTCCTCCATTCGAGGCCGGAGTATTGTAATACTGCTTTCCTTTTGCAGCGAGAACAAGAAGATCGGAGGCAACAGCATCACGATTTGCCGTAACGGCATTTTCCTGCATCAAAATTATTGCCACGGTGATCATCACGCCGATAATGATCATTCCTAAAATGATGAGAAGTAACTGATTTTGCCCCATACCGCTTTCCTTATTGATGTATTGTTGCCCGGTGAAATTATTGTTCCGCCGGATTATTTTATAGGTTTGTTCTTACCATATTGGGGATATAGTTTTTCCACACAGTCCGGACAAATACCGTGGGAGAATTGTGCTTCGGTATGTTTCTCCACATACAACTCAACCTGCTGCCAGAATCCTTCGTCGTCCCTGATCTGTTTACAACTGGCGCAGATCGGCACGATCCCTTTCAGTGTTTTTATCTGTTCCAGTGCACCCTTCAGTTCCACGATCAACAGCTCACGCTCTTCTTCGGCTTTCTTCCGTTCGGTAATATCTTCTTTCACGGCAATAAAATTGGTGATAGTGCCGTGTTCATCAACGATTGCCGAAATCGTCGCAAATTCCCAATACAACTCGCCGTTCTTCTTCCGGTTATGGAATTCTCCGTTCCATTCTTTCCCCGATGTAATGTTGTTCCACAGACGCCGGTATTCCTCCGCCGACGTATATCCGGATTTCAGAAAACGGGGATTTTTACCGATGACCTCATCGGCCTTATATCCGGTCAGTTCAACAAACTTCGGGTTCACATATTCAAGCAGGCCCGCCGTATCGGTGATCATTATGGATGCCGAACTCTGTTCCACCGCCTGCGAAAGCCGGCGGATCTTCCCTTCTGCTTGTTTGCGTGCGGTGATGTCGTGGCTGATTCCGACCAAACCGATGATCTGATTATTCTTGTCCCGCAATGGCGTTTTGGAAGAAAGCAGCCACCGTTTCTCTCCGTTACCGTCAAAAATATATTCTTCCCTGTTCAGGAGTGGAACGCCTGTGCTGATCACCGATTGATCGTCTGCGAGAAATTTTTCCGCCACCTCTCTGGGGTAAAACGCAAAATCATCCCGGCCGATCAATTCAGACGGTGATTTTGCACCTGTAAATTGGACATCAACCTGATTGCACAATGTTTTGCGAAAATCAAGATCTTTGGTATAAACCGCATCAGGAATATTTTCGATCAGCGTGCGAAGCAGTAAATGTTCATTTTGGAGCGCTTCTTCCGCCTTCCGCCGTGCAGTGATGTCTCTGACGGTCGCCTGCAGCACCCGCTCTCCGTGATATTCAAAGGCGGAAAGCAGTACTTCCGCCGGAAAATCTTCCCCGCCGAAACGGCGGTGGACCCATTCAAACCTATTGCTCCCTTTTTCCAGCGCAGCGGCAATATGTTCCGCCGCCGCCGTTTTGGAGTCCGTTCCGTTGGGCTGAAGCGGAGGTGATAATTCCGACGGATGATAGTTTATCAGTTCGTCTTTCGTTGAAAGACCGAATACTTTAAGGGAGTGCGGGTTACAATCAACAAAACCATTCTCCGTGAGGAGCATGATGGCATCGGTGGAACTGTCGAACAGTGTTTTAAATTTATCATTGCTTTCATTCAGCGCAATTTCCAATAGTTTGCGTGCGGTGATTTCTTCGTGTGCAACTACAACGCGCACAGGACCGCTCCCCACAAAACGGGAAACGGAAACATTGAACCACCGCTTTTCATCGGGAGTGTCGCATGGATATTCGCTGGAAAACTTCGACTGCTTTCCGTGCAGAACGGAACGAATACCGGCGGCAATTCCCTTAGCATTCAACGCATCGGCTCCGGTTGCCGCATCGCACACTTGAAGATAATTGACCCCCTTGCCCACCGATTCGACCGTCGGTAAATAACGCAGTGCCGCATTGTTCCACCGGCTATTAACGCCGATGATGATACCGGTCTCGTCCAGAATCGCAATTTTCATTGTGAGCGAATCAACAACCGACCGGGCAAACCGTTCCGATTCGTACAATTGTGATTCCAGTTTTTTGCGTTCAGTAATATCGCGATGGAATGCCTGAACGAAAGTTTCGTCATTGATCGTCACAAGATTTGCCGATACTTGCAGCGGGAAGGTGTGACCGTTGCGGTGATAATGTTCCACTTCGAACTCTACCGTCTCACCCGCGATTATTTTCGACATTATTGACGGTAACTGCTGCACTGATGCGGGAGTATCCAGATCCTTCAATGTCATTTTTTCCATCTCGTTCACGCTGTACCCGTGCATACGGGCAAAGGATTTGTTGACCATAAGTATTTTATAGTCAACGGACAGATAGAGAATTCCATCGATCGCTTTTTCGATGAGCGTTTGATAACGAACCTGACTTTGGCGGAGTAATGTTGTCAGTTTTTTCTGGTTACTAATATCCCTCAGGAAACAAACGAAGTTATCATCAAAGTCGGCGCGGAATTGAACGCTGATCTCAACATCAAAGATTGTCCCGTCTTTCCGCCGGTGCTGCGTTTCGAAACGATGTTCCCCCTTTTTAATGATCAAATCCATGTGTGCAATGGTCTCGTTGCTTTCTTCGAATGCTTCCAGATCGAAAATAGTCATCGAGAGGAGATCCCGTTTACTGAACCCGCTCATCTCGCAATATTTTTCATTGACATCCTGCAGGAACCCCAAATTGTCCAACAGCCAGAATCCATCCATCGCCGTGTTGAGAACGGTTCGGAGCCGTTCATCGCTTTTCTGGAGTTTTTCTTCGGCTGTTTTCCGTTCAAGGCTGAATGCCCATTCGAGAAGCGCCTGTTCCGCAACAAACGATATCTCGTTAAAGGTGGCGGGCGATTTAACGATATAATCAAGCGCCCCTGCTTTTATCGCCTGTACCGCCAGGTGTTCGTCGCCGTGCGAAGTCATCAACACAACAGGAAACAGACCGGCCGCCAGCGTTATCACCTCGTCACCCTGCCCATCCGGTAAACGGTAGTCAACAAGCGCCAGGTCGGGCACATGCTCTATTATAGAGGAGCGTGCGTCGGCAATCGTGGAGACCACCGTAACACGATAATGTCCGTTATCCCGTTCGAATCCGCGGCCGATCAGCTCGGCGTGTTCGGGTTCGTCTTCGATCACCAGGATATGTTTGAGCGTCTCCTTTTTTTTCATTGATGTTTCTTTCCGGTTAATAGATCTGCTGCCGATGAGAATGAACCGTCGCAAATATTTTTTGCTCGGTCAATTCTTTCTTGTTCAACGAACATACCATCAGGGTGTTTTTACCGTCTCCATCACGGTTTGTACCGCATCCATCAATGCCTCGCCGGTAAACGGTTTTTGCAAAAAATAATCGAAAAGTTTATTGTCATTCTCACCGGGGGTCTCCGACATCAGACCGCTCATCCCGATGATCTTCACGAAAGGATCAATTCTTCGTATCGTTGTGCTGGCCGTCTTCCCGTCCATCTGCGGCATCATCATGTCGATCAGAACAACCTTTGTCTTCATTCCGCTTTCAACAAATTTTGCCAGCCCGTCCGCCCCGTTATTTGCCGTGATCACGTTATAATTATAGAAGCGGAGTGTCTCTTCGCACACCATCCGGATGGAATGTTCATCGTCCACGATCAGCACCAATTCGTTGTTGCCGTAGGAAATATTCTCCTTTGGCCGCGCAAGATCCGGTTTTATGTGTTCGGTCGATACCGGAATGTAAACGAGAAAACTTGTTCCTTCGCCCGGCACCGAATCCATCTGGATGAATCCCAAATGCTGTTTCACGATGCTGTACACCGTTGAAAGGCCGAGACCGGTTCCCTTACCAAGCTCTTTCGTGGTGAAGAACGGATCAAAAATCTTTTGCTGGATGTCCTGCGGGATACCTGCTCCCGAATCGCGGACTTCGATCACCAAATATCTATCGTCGATGGCTTCCGGATGACGGAGCATGGTGCCCGCTCCCATGGTTGCATTCTTTGCATTCACAGTAAGTTTCCCGCCGTGCGGCATGGCATCACGGGCATTCACGCAGAGATTCATCAGCACCTGATGGATCTGTGTCGGGTCCGCATTGATCGTCCACAGATCTTTTGGCGCATAACACTGGATCTCGATGTTCCGCGGGAAGGTCTGTTCGATGATGTTCTTCACCTCGTTAAGGATATGGCGCATCTGCATCAACACCGGTTTGCTGTCGGCGCCGCGGGCAAAACCGAGCACCTGACTGATAATATCTTTCCCGCGCAGCGATGACGCTTCAATGGTGGCGATGAGATTTTGCAGCGCATCGTCTTTTACTTTTCGCTTCAGTATCTGCACCGAGAGGAGGATCGGTCCGAGAATATTGTTCAGGTCGTGTGCAATGCCGCCGGCCAGCGTTCCGATGCTTTCCATCCGCTGTGAACGGAACAGCTGCGTCTGCATTTCTTTCCGCTCGGTAATATCATCCTTCACGGCGATATAATTAATGGTCTTTCCGGAATCATCCTTTACGGGAGCAATCACCACCGATTCCCAATAGAGTGTACCGTCCTTACGTCGATTGTGGAACTCCCCGGTCCACTCTTTTCCGGAACCGATCGTTCTCCAGAGATTATCAAAATGTTCGTGCGGCATTTCGTCGGATTTCAGGATGGAAGGTTTCTGCCCGATCAGTTCATTTATGGAATATCCGGATGTTCTGACCGATGCTTCGTTCACATATTCGATCGTACCGTTCACATCGGTGATCATGACGCTTGTTGATGCCTGTTGAATGGCGAGCGTAAGCTGGCGGACCTTCGCTTCCGATCTCTTCCGTTCCGAAATATCGCGCAAAAATACAACAATCTGCCCGCCGTCGTTCGGCCGGTACTGCATGCTTATTTCAACGTCAAAAATGCTTCCGTCCTTCCGGCGGTGTTTACTTTCGAACCGGTCCTGACCCTTTTCCACGATTTTTGCGAGCTGCGAAGGAGTCTCGACGGCCGCTTCCGGAAGTTTCAGATCGTTCACTTCCATGGTCAGCAGTTCCTGGATGCTGTAGCCGCTCATCTGACTGTATGTTCTGTTCACTTCCAGCATACGGCCATTGATATCGATCAGCCAGAAACCATCCATTGCCGTCTGCAGAATAATGCGATGCCGTTCCTCGCTTGCCCGGAGCAGTTCCTCCGCCTTTTTCCTCTCTACAATCAGATGCCATTCGCGGAGCACGTGCTCCACGATGGAAGGAAGTGCATCGAACGATTCCGGTGATTTTGCGATATAATCAAGTGCACCGGATTTGATCGCCTGCACAGCCAATTGCTCGTCGCCGTGCGAGGTGAGCATGATCATCGGAAATAATCCCTCGCCGAAATTGATCATCAGATCGCCGTGTCCGTCCGGCAGATTATAATCAACAAGCGCCAGATCAGGATTCCGCTGCGTCACCGACTGCTTGGCTTCCTTGATGGTTGAAGCGACCGTCACGGAATATTTCCGGTCTGCTCTTTCAAAGCACCGGCAGATCAACTCTGCGTGGGCAGGCTCATCTTCAACAACAAGGATGTGCGTTACGGTCTCTTTTGTATTCATCTCAATAGTACGGCTCTTCATATTTTTACATTCATCATCGCGTTGCTTGCTCTCAATACTTCACGACAGTGTGAACGACATTCATTCATATCTATTTTGGAACATTGTCTGCGGGTGCTATCCGCCGGTTCTCATAACTACCACGGACGCTTGTTCCATGCCAGCCAGTAATACCCGAGATCCTTCAACAGGAACGCAAGGTTGTCAAAATCCACCGGCTTTGTTACATAACTGTTCGCATGATATTCGTATGCCATAGCCATATCGCGTTCCGCATCGGAAGTGGTGAGAATAACAACGGGAATGGATTGCAGCGAACTGTCATTTTTGATCTGCTTCAGCACTTCCAATCCGTCTATCCGGGGAAGGCGCAAATCGAGCAGAATCAGGTCGGGACGGATAAATTTACTCTTTGATGTGTACGTTCCGCACTCCCGCAGATAAATCAATGCTGCCTCGCCGTCCTCCACGTGATAGATCGTGTTCGCCACCTTAAAATCTTCAAGATTTCGTTTTACCAATTCCGCGTGATCGGGATTATCCTCAACCAGCAAAATAACCAATGGCTCTCCGCTCATAGTATTTTTTTCCTCTTTCATAAATGATTGTTTGATTGAAGCGTGAAACAAAATGTAGCGCCGTGATCGATCCCTTCCGACTCCACCCAGGTTCTGCCGCCGTGAACGTCTATGATCCGCCGGACAAGGGCAAGACCTATACCTGTTCCATCGGAAGAGACATCCAGTTTATTGAACAGGCCAAAAATAGTTTCGTGATACCGCGGATCGATCCCTTTGCCGTTGTCGCGGACGAAAAAAATCGGCTCCACGCTTCCGTTGCGCCGCATCCCGATTTCGATCCTCGGTTCCGGACGGCCGCAGGTAAATTTCAATGCATTCTCGACAAGATTCTGCAGTACTTCGTGCAGACGCGTCCGGTCGGCGGTGACCACCGGCAGATCGGGCTGAACAATAATGGTAGCGTTACATTTAGCGATCGGTCCGGAAAGAAGCGAGAGAACATCGTGCGTCAACTCGTTCAAGGAAATTTCGCTCGGCGGATTTACAATACGACCGATGCGCGACAGTTCAAGCAGATTTTCGAGCAGCAATGTCATTTTATCGGCAGCCACGGCAATGCGCCGCAGATCGGAATCGAACCGGTCATGCCGGCCGTTCGAGAGATCTCTGAGCAATCCGCCGGAATATCCCTTAATGGTGATGAGCGGACTTTTCAGATCGTGAGAGACCGTATAGGTGAATTGTTCCAGTTCGGTATTTTTCTGACGCAATTCGTTTTCGCTTTCCTGCAATTTTTTCAGGGTCTCCTCGGCGTAGACCAATGCCTTCCTCTCCTCGGTAATATCGATTGTAAAACCCCCCAGAATATTCCTTCCTCCCTGAATAAACGGGAACTTGATGGTGGAATAGAAGCGGCCGTTCAATTCCTCTTCCACCCTGAGCACCGTCCCTTTGGAAAAAGAATTCCAATCGTCCGCAATAATCTTTTCGGCGAATTCTGCCGGGAAGAGTTCACGCATTGTTTTCCCCACCATTTTTGGGACAGGAACTCCGGTCACTTCGTGAAAATTCTGGCTGACGTTCAGCACAGAGCTTTCCACAGGAGAGACCTCTTTTACAAAAATATACACCGGCGAATGTTTCATCAACGAAGAGAGCAATTCGTTGCTTTCCTGCAGCGCCATTTCTGCCTTCTTGCGGTCGGTGATATCGTGACCTTGAGCAATTGTTGACACAACGGTTGAGCCATCCTTGGAAAGGATGTTTGCGGAATTCCACAGCACCGTTCGTGCTCCACCATCCTTTTGCTGAATTTCAATTTCTACTGTTTTCCAGCGTTCGCCGCTGATCGCTTCGTTGATGAGCGCCATGGAAGAACGAACTTTATCTTTCGCGAAGAGCATTTCAATATTCTTACCGACCACTTCCCCGGCCGGATATCCGCTTAATTCCACAAAAGCGTTGTTGAACCGGGTGATCACCAGCGAAGGATCCCAGGTAATGATCGGGGCATTGGCATATTGGAATAAGTTCTGAAGATAATCATTCGTCTCCCGCAGTTCTTCCTCTCCCTTAATCCGTTCAGTGATATCCAGCGATACACCGAGCAAACCGATGGTGGTTCCGTCGGCATCACGGAGAGGTATTTTACTTTTTTCAAACCAGAGAACGCTTTCATTCTTGTTGACCATACTTTCAACAAAATGCAGCTTCTCTTTTCCGCTGTTCATCACTTCAACATCGGCAGCGCGGAACTTTTCGGCTTCCACCGCATCCCACCGCAAATCAAATTCCGTTTTACCGATAATTTCGGACGAATGATCAAAGCCGGCAAGTTTTGCAAAAGGCCGGTTACATCCCAAATATTTCAATTCTTTGTCTTTCCAGAACACACTCCCCGGAAAATTATCGAGAACGATATTAAGCATCTGTTCGGATTGACTGTACCGTAGTTCACTTTTTTGCAATTTATTTTTTTCTTCTTCGATCTTAACGACAAAGTGTGTTAACGGGCGGAGAACAAGCAGGTAGATTGTAGGCGTAATAGTGACCAATAACATTAGCGCATCAAGGACCGCTTCGCTTAACCATTGCATCGGCGGCAAAAAATGGAGCAGCCACGTTGAAAAAATCTCGTCGATAAGAATTGAGCAAATCGTGATCAACACGATGCGGTGGATAGAGTGAACGGATGTAAGGTATTGCAGATACTTCATGAATGATAATGGTTATGGATAACAGAGGCCGTATAGGCAGTTTACCTTACGTTTTTAATACTTGCTCCCCCCTAAAAGCTTTCTACAGTCCAATAATAATGCCATAGAATTTTTTGATTTTTGGGCATATTTCAAGAATTTTTTGTCTGTAAAATGTCTGTTTTGTAAACATTGGTGGACGCACTATCAACAAATGTTGACGCCGCCACACATGAAAATTTTTGCTGTTTAGAGGTATTGTTTAATATAGAATGAGGAGATAAAGAGGTTATACTGTGCGTAGAATGTGTGTTGAAGTGGAGATGACGAAACAAAATCTCCGACTTATCGGTATCTGGAATGTTTTTTCAGGCCGGTTCCCGAACCTTAATGGAACGCAATAATTTTTCCGTTAAAGATTAAAAATACCGCACCAGAGTCTCTTTACGATTCGATTGTCGTTGTTGCATACAGGTTTGATTGAACGACAGGAATATTTTCTGATGCCTCGGTTTTTCGATAAAAGCCAAAGAGATCGCGTGCCCTCTCGCGACAATAGAAACAATCGGCAAGATGTTCATCAATATCTGCACGGAGAGATGTCAATGCTGGCGAGTTCCGCACATAAAGATCTAAAAAATGGTCTGTGTAGTGTATCATAGCGTTATACGTTAATGGATTGAAAAAATAAATACTCCCTTGTGCTCCCTTTGCTCCACGATGATTTATCCTGCACTACTCCGCATGTCCGGCGCGGTGTTGTATTATACACCCCTTGTTATCAATAGTGAGTGTTGAGACAGATGACGGATTCAGCTTACTATGTTGACAATGTTCCCGTGCTTTTCGCTATCGCTCCGGACAAGGATTTTTTTCTTTTGGATCATTGATCTTGCATCAATCGAATAAAATGAAACCCGCCTTTCGGCAGGTTTTAGTGGATGATGGTGAACAATGAACCGCGCTCTCTTATTGCAAAGAGTACCGCAGCCCAATAAACGCTTCTACTCCGGTCGGCATTTTTTCTGTTGTGTTTTCCATTGCCAAATTGGACAGGCTGATGGTATAGTCCACTTTCACGCCAAGCGTGATCTTGTTGGAGATCTTCAGGCCGCTTGCATCCAATCCGAAGCTAATTCCGTTGCTGTTACCGA
>CAJBTU010000192.1 GCA_903958625.1 uncultured Ignavibacteriota bacterium
CGTCCAGCTGAGCTCATATTTTTTCCTTAAGCGAAGTCCCGCTGCTTTTTAGCGGGATCCCGGGCACCGGATCGGTCTAATTCGAAAGGATTAGGCCGATTTTATTTTAAACCCGGGCACACACTCTGAACATTTTCCACGCCACTCTTCCTCAAATCATAAGCTTATAATCGTAATCGCAGATTCTACTGAATTAACTGTGAATTCTTGAATTACGATCTTACAGTTACGAAAAATAAAAATACCACCGTCGCAGGTGGCATCACATGTAATCATATAGTTGGAAGCATCATTTCCAAGCTTCATATATAAGGCCAGGAACACGGGAATAATGTTTAACATTATTCGTTATCAGAATTAGTCCCCGTGACAGTGCCTGCGAAGCAATAAGCGTATCCATATCCCCAATCGGGATCCCTTTTGACTGCAGGAAATAATCTATTTTCCCAAAGGCTATGGCATCGGATTGTTGATAATCCACGATTGAAAATGGCGAAAGAAAAGTATCAATTGCTGATCGCAATTTTTCCGGGTTTGAGTTTCCTGGCATCCCCGATTCGAACTCACATACTGTAATAACTGAGATCCCAATATCACCCAATGGAATACTTTTGAACTTATCAATGACGCTTTTGGGGCGCTTTTTTATGATATACGAACAGATATCAGTACCTAAAAGATATTTCATTCAAATCTCCGTCTTTTCTGATTCCTCGGTACTCGTTTTGATTTTAAGAAGTCGGCAGGAAAATCTTCCAAACATTTTTCGAATGCTGGCCATATATCTGTCTTTTCCATTAATAAAATACCTTCCGGGACTTTCTTGACATACGCTTCCTTCCCTTTCATCCGGAATAAACGAGGAAGACGTATAGCCTGACTGCCGCCATTTTTAATGATTTTGACTGTTTGCATAATGCTCCTTTTGTATATACTATTATATATATACATATTCTTTTCCGTATTGTCAACGATTTATTGCTGCCTCTTACTACAGGAATAAATCTGAAGCGCATAATATTTTAAACAAGCAACATCGTAATCGTAAGAAGCCGTAACAACAAATACGTGAATTACGATTACGCAAAACAAAAATGCCACCGTCTCGGGTGGCATCGTAACAATTCAAAAATAAAATCAGAAAACACAGCAGCGATCCTGCTCGACCGCTCCCCCCGACCTATATCGAAGCAGAAGCATCTCTTTGGATCCGATGTAAGGATTAATAAACGGAACTAATTTCCGTCCCACTATATAATCCGATATTACTTTTCATCAATATATTTTAACCGCAAGAGAAGAATTAACCCAACAACCGCTGATATTGATGATGCAAAGAGAATTGCAATCTTGCCGGCAACCAATAATTCATTCGTGGTAAAGGCAAGACTAGAAATAAACAACGCCATAGTGAAGCCTATTGCACAAAGCCACGTCGTTCCATAGATCATTCCCCACGATACATTTTTAGGGAGTGCGGCTATTTTCATTTTAACAGCTATCCACACAAACGATATTATTCCGACCTGTTTGCCAATAATGAGTCCCAGAGCAATACCAAGACCTACCGGCGACAATAATGCGTCCACTATATTTCCTTCGATCTTCACCCCTGCGTTCGCCAACGCAAATGCGGGCATGATAAGAAATGCGATGTAGGGATGGAGCGCGTGTTCAAAACGATGGAGCGGAGATTGTACGTCCTCACTTAACGAAGCAACTTTGTGGATCAATTCATTCTCCTGGCGAGGGTCTTGATTATTTTTCAACTCGTCTACAGCATGAGTTGTTTCTGCAATAAAATGTTCGCTATTAATTTTTTTGCGAACTGGTATTGTCATTGCCAAAAGCACACCGGCTATTGTTGCGTGGATACCTGATTTAAGAAAACAGAACCAGAGGCCAATTCCAAGTATTGTGTATACAGCGGTTGAACGGACGTTGAATTTATTGGCTAATAAAAGCAAAACAATGAACCCCGCCCCAATAGCGAGCATGAATAATGATAGTTCGCTTGTATAGAATAACGCTATGACAAGCACAGCGCCCATGTCATCCGCGATTGCAAGAGCAGTAAGGAAGATTTTTAATCCCGGAGGAATTCTATCTCCAAGCAGCGCAAGAATACCAAGGGCAAAGGCAATATCAGTTGCCATTGGTATTCCCCAGCCATGAGAAGATTCCGGATAGCTTGAATTGAACATAAGGTAGATGAATGCAGGCCCGATCATGCCTCCTAGTGCCGCTATAATCGGTAACAATGCATTTTTGAATGAAGATAGTTCTCCAACAAGAATCTCTCGTTTTATCTCTAATCCCACAAAGAAAAAGAAAATGACCATCAATCCATCATTAATCCAATGCAGTAATGTTTTTGACAATGAAACGCTGCCTACACCAATGAATAAGTTTTCCTCCCAGAGTGCAAAATAACCGTCCGACCATGCGGAGTTTGCCCATAGCAGTGCTATTGCCGTGGACACCAAAAGAACAATTCCACCGGAAGTGCTGCTGTGGAAGAAATCGTTAAAAGTCTCTGACATTACCGATACTAATTTTCCGTTGCGTTGTTTCAATGATGACCTTTTTATAATCAATGATACGTAACATAAATATGTTATAATACAGCCTTAGCGTCCACTAAGGCCGTTATTCTTGTAACGATTTATACAATGGCTTTATTTTATCCTTGGAATGTTTTATACAAGCCCAACCATTTTTAATATAATCCCAATGACAGCAAGACCCAATAATCCTATCATTAATAATGCCTGGATAGGAAATCCTTCTTCTTTTTGGTTTGAATTTTCTTTCCGTGATGTCTCATTTTTCATAATTGTTCTCCATTTCATGTGAATACATGGTGATTGGAATTGTTAAACAATGCCAAAACATCATGCACTAATTGCCGAATACTCGGTGTGAATATTCGGAACAAATATTATGAATTGTTGAAGTATTATGTGAGAGGCGGATCTCTTGGTTTAGAGGGTAGACACTCTAAGTAGGTATATTTTGAGCGGTAATCTGTATAGACATATATCCTTGAGGATTTGTTTAGAACGAATATGTCATTAAATAAAATAAAATGTGAAGATATGTCCGATTGAATACTCGGGGGGAAATGTTTTTTAATTGTCCAAACTGGCGAAACCGGTATTTCACGGGATTTACTTTCTGCGGTTAATTGATGATTTTTATCGCCGGAATTCAATAACTCTCTTAACACAATAACATTACCAACTGTTGCACCAAAGCTATAGCATGCAATCAACGCGATATATATTATTTTTTTAAGCAAGTTATTCATAGGTGAAATATAATTCATTCTATCGCTAAATACAATGCATTGGTGTTCTCTTTGACAAGCAACGACATATTCTAAAATAATTCGGACACAAATTCGCAGCGCTTCATTAATATTGTCTATGATGGACGGCACTCACTGCTCTTCTTTTACTGACAAAACTACAATCGGGATTCATTTTCTTGTGCAAAGTCGAACCTTGGTACTGAACGTCCGATCGATCCGTTAAATAAAGGAGCATCGTTCAATGGTACGATAATCCTGCAAAAACTCCACCATTAGCTACAGATGACCAACTTGTCTTGTACGCTTCGACGTTCACACTGTAATCATTCCACACTATGTAGTGAGCCGCACTGAAGTCCGGTCTAAAATGCATTTGTTAAAGATTATTTCATTCAAAACGCAATATTCGCTATTATGTTGTCATTATTTGACGACCAATTATTTATGATCAATAAACTTTCAGCCTGCGTTCTTGGCAGTTCAAGCAGCGGCAATTCAACAGTTATCTGGAATGAGAAGAGTTCAATTCTTATTGATTGCGGATTAGGGCCGGTGTATATCACAGAACAATTGCGGGAATTAGGACTGAGAATTCAGGACCTCGACGGTGTCTTTATCACTCACATCCATAGCGACCATGTGAATGAAGCCACCGTCAGGAATCTGCATAAGCACTGTATTCCGCTGTATTGCCCTTCTCCAATAGAAGTTCATCTGCTGAAAAAATATCGGTCCATTGCTGATGCAAAAAAAGAGCAGTTTCTCAATGTCATTCATAAATCAGATGTCGAATTGGATACACTTACCATTCGCGCTTTTGAAGTGCCCCATGATTCGGACGGAGGTTGTTTCGGTTATAATGTTTTCGGTGATCTCAACGGCAAAACAAAGAAGATAAGCGTTTCAACAGACATGGCAGAAGTCACTGAATCGGCACTAGAACATATCGCCGACTCTGATATCATTGTGATAGAATCCAATTATGATGTGGAAATGCTGGAACGCTCAGGCCGTCCGAAATGGCTGAAAGATAGAATCCGGGTGGGAGGGCATCTTTCAAACGATCAATGCGCTGAATCAATACTGCAGATCATGAACCGGTCACAGGTACTTCCGCAGATGATGGCTCTGGCTCACGTCAGCAAGCAATGCAATACGAATGCTTTGGCATATGATTGCACGGTTTCAGCTATGGACAAACACGGAATGAGCCAAACAACGGTTTGTGAAACCTATCCTCAAAAACCAAGCCGAACAATGTCTATTTCCTGACACTTCAATCTTCTCTTCTACATTCCGTTACGTTCTTCATTACCGGTTATGAATTTTTATAAACGTATATACCGACCAGGATAGGATCCTTTTGATGGTAGGTACTGATATGATTGATATTCTTTTCCGTTATCACGGCATCTTTTGCCAGCAATTTTTTGCCGGAACTCGTAAATAAAGAACGCGCTATCTTCATTCCCGGGAGCAATTCCGGTACTGATATTCGTACAAGATTTTCTGTTTCAGACGCATTTTCGTTTGTGTTCAAATAATCAACAATAAGAATGAGAAGTTGAGGATCAAAGAATATTCCTTTTTTCAACATCAGTTCGTCTTCTAACTGCTGGATCGTGCATGGTGAATTTTGGAAAGCCATTTCAACAGCATTGATGATCCGGAGAATACGTGAACCAAGTGGGATCTCTTCGCGCTGCAGCCGGTCAGGATATCCGGTGCCGTCGAAGTTCTCCATTTGATGACGCAGAATCGGAGCTACCGGCCGTAAAAGCGGAATATCCTGCATCAATAGTTGTCCGCGTATCGGGAAATTATCCAATTCAACGCGCTGCTCTTTTGACAACTCATTAATATTTGTATTGAGCAAGACATCCGGCAGCGATACTTTGCCGATCTCGTGCAAGAGGGCGGCAAAATGCAAATGATCAATCTGCTCCTTCGGGATATCCAATTTTGTGCCTAGCCAGCCGACGATGGATTTAGCACGATTACTCCGATATGATGCGTTGGGAACGCGAAGTTCCATAAGATCACTGAGCAGTTCGATAACACTGCGGAAACTTTCATCCAAGTCCTGATTTAATTTTACCAGATGAACATTATTTTCTTCAACGATATTCTGCAGTGTTTTTATTCTGACGAACGCGTCCACCCGTGAGCGTAATTCTTCCGCATGATACGGTTTTGTCAGATAATCATCGGCACCAATATGCAATGAGTCGATTATTGTATCGACCTGGTTGATGCCGGACAGCATAATAAAAAATGCTTTTTTCTGGACAGGGTCGTTCTTTATTTTATTGCAGAATTCATAGCCGTTCCCGCCGGGCATGTTATAATCACTGATGATGATATCCGGAGTGACGCGCTCGCATATTTCATACGCTTGACGGATATTCAGCGCCTGATGAATTTCATATTCAGAATTATGCTGCAATATCTGAGTAAGAAGCACAAGTTCAAGCGGTTCGTCTTCCACGAGCACGATAACAGGTTTCTTGTTCACTCGTTACCTTTCCCTTCATATTTTACAATAATGCTGATGCGCCGATTGGTGACGTCGTAGGAGTCCTGACTATTGCGCAACATGGTATTTGCATACCCACGAACCTGGTCAATATTTTCGAAGAGAATGCCGGACTTTATCAGAACCCGTCGAGCCGCATTGGCCCTATCCGAACTCAGTTCAAAATTCGTGTATCCGCCGGTTGAAGCGTACGGCCGGCTGTCTGTATGCCCTTCGAGGATAAGGTGATTCGGCAGCTTGCTTATCTCTTCCGCAATTACGGATAATACTTCTTCCGCTTCCGGTTTCAGCTTCGCGGTGCCAATATCGAAGAAGAACGCTTCCGATGATTCCATTAATTCGATGCGCATACCTTCTTTAACAATTTCAATGACGATTTGATTTTTTAATTTCTTTACTTGAATTTTGTTAATAAGATTATCTTTGATCTTTGCCGCCAATATTTTGAATCTCGCTTTTTCATCCTCGGCCTCTTTTGCATCGGGTTTACTAATTATTTTTGAACCTTTACTTTTTTCCAATACGCCCGATTTCATTTTTTGGTTATAGGCAATGGGATCAACAAAATACTCGCCAACCGAATCTTTTATTTCTTTACTCTGTCCGATAATCCACAAGACGATAAAGAGGGCCATCATTGCCGTAACAAAATCAGCATAGGCAACCTTCCATGCACCGCCATGGTGGCCGCGCAAATACACTTTTTTGCGTACAACACGAATTGGAATTGATTTACTGATCTTTTTCATACCATCGGTGTTTTCAGTGCTGCTCTTGTTCTATGACATGCCTCTTCTAATTCCTGGAAACTTGGTTTTACGTGGCTGTATATTGCGCGTCGAGCAATTTCCGTGGAAATAATGGCTCCATTCCCCTTTGTATAAGCAACGATGGCAGTTTTTATGCACATCATATACCGTTGTTCCGACTGACTATTAAATTCTAAACCATTCGCTATTGGACTGACAAATCCATATGAAGCCAAAACGCCGATAAATGTTCCGACCAGAGCCGCCGCCACTTTCTCGCCGACAGATTCCGGCGATCCGCCGATGGATCCCATGGTAATAATGATACCCAAAACGGCGGCAACAATTCCCAATCCCGGAAGCGCATCGCCGACCTTTGACAATGTTATTGAAAATCCCGACATCTCTTCATGATGCGTTTCGATATCTGCATCAAGCAAGTATTCAAGTTCTTGTTCGGAGACTCCGCCGCTAATCGTCAATTTTAACGTGTCGCAAATATAATTGAGGAAAATATCATGCGACATTAAAAACGAATTTTTCTTAAATATCGAGCTATCTTTCGGCTGTTCAACATGTGTCTCCATGGACATGAGTCCGGCTCGGTCAGAGACTATAAACAACTCATACATTGTTTGCAGGAGATTCAGGTAAACTTTTTGCGTATACGGATCTCCTTTTAATAGCTGGCCAATCTTCGCCGGCATTCTTTTTAACAACCAATACGGTGTGCCGATGAGAAGTGAACCTATTGCCGCCGCTCCCATAATGATAAATTCAGGAAGTTGAACAAGCACAAAAAGTGGACCGCCGGCCAGGACAAATCCCCCTAAAACACCAACAATAACAATAATTAATCCAAGAATAACGACCATGACTGATTTCCTTTGATTGAGAATGTTTTACTCTGATATACTTTCTGCCTGCAATGGACGGAAAGTTCAAATGATATCATCGTAAGCACAAAAATTCAGCGGCAAATGTCTTTCCTAAAAGGATTGGTATCGCTACAAACAATGCAAATGTTAAGCCACTATTTATTTTTTAGATCAGAGTTGATTTTCATTGCGATATTCTCGAGCAAATGAATTTTCTACATTCTACAATGGTAACTTAACGATGAAGTGAGATTAAGGCTGTAGTATCGAGGTAATTTCGGCGGGCATCAATGGTGATAAACCACTCTTAAACGATACGTC
>CAJBTU010000193.1 GCA_903958625.1 uncultured Ignavibacteriota bacterium
CCGATCTGATATTCCCGGGACTGCTTCGATACAAAAATTATCTATCATTGCTGTTGTGGTTGTATTTTTACAACTCGCCTTTGGCGCATTAATGCGACACACTTTTTCCGGATTATCCGTTCCAGATTTCCCGCTGGCATATGGACATATATTTCCTTCTATATCCAATGAAGCGATATCTGCCTATAATCAGGAACTGTTCCATGAAGGTATTAAATGGTCGGGAGATAAACCTGTCGCAGCGTATCAGATAATCATTCACTTACTTCACCGCTATTGGGCATTCATTGTAGGAGGGATCGTTACTTTTTTAGGGTATAAGCTTTGGAGTATGAAATCTCTTCCCCGAAAACTTCAAAAGACAGGAATCCTTCTCCTTTCAATTGTCATCGTTCAATTCCTTCTCGGAATTTTCACAGTGCTGTCGAGAAAAGAGTATATCATCACATCTATACATGTTGTCATCGGAGCCCTTGTCCTTGTTACTTGTGTGTTGACTGCATTAACGATTGCGCGTTTACGGTGGAATAACAAATTTTCAAGTTAATTTAGGAAAGAAGTGATGCTCATCTCAGAAATGAAAAACAAAAAACGGACCTTTTCGCAAATTCTGAAGGATCTATGGCTATTGATGAAACCGGAATTAACATTGTTATCGGTTTTTACGTCGCTCTGTTCCGCATACCTGGCAATTGAAACCACCGACAAATCACACTTAATGATTTTTCCACTTCTTGCCATTGGGACGTTGCTTGTTGGAGGCGGCTCAGGCGCCTTGAACCAATACAGGGAGAAAGAATACGATGCAATGATGAAACGGACGGAAAAACGTCCGGTGCCGGACGAAAGAATTTCGGCAGTTGAAGCATTAATCTTCGGGTCGATCATTTCACTACTCGGAGCCCTCCTACTTTCCTTCATCAATTGGTTAACGGCATTTTTAGCATTATCAACTCTGATAACATATATTTTTCTTTACACACCTCTGAAGCGCATCTCTACGTTATCAACCATAATCGGTGCAATACCGGGTGCGCTGCCGACATTAATCGGCTGGGCAGCGATACAAAATTCGCTTTCATATCAATCGTTAACTCTTTTTGCAATATTGTTTTACTGGCAAATGCCTCATTTCTATTCGATCGGATGGTTGTATAGAAAGGATTATGCGAAAGCAGGATTTCGCCTATTAACAACTGTAGACGAAAAAGGGAATAAAGTATCCCGGCATATTTTATTGCACCAAATAATATTAGTATTTGCGGGGATCTCTCCTGCGCTGGTGGGGCTTGTCTCGTATGAATACATACCAATAGCCAGTATTGTCGGATTGGCATTCTTATTCATTGGATTAATGTTCTCACGATCGGTAAGTAACGGTGATTCAAGCGCAGCGGCAAGAGTGCTGTTCCTATCTTCTCTCTTTTATCTTCCACTCATCTTTTCCGCGATGATAATATTAAAAATTCACGTATGAAATTCGAAGACCTCGCTACCGTTAATGCAATTCTCAACTTCATCAGTTTTATGCTGTTAATGAACGGATATCGCCATATTAAAGCAGGAAGAAAGGAACAGCATAAAAGATCTATGATCGGTGCCTTTATAGTTTCCGGCATGTTCTTGATCAGCTATCTTGTGTATCACGCAAAAGTCGGATCAATTCCATTTCAGGGTGAAGGATGGAGCCGGATGTTTTATTTCTCTATTCTCATCACTCATATCATTTTTGCTGCCGTCATTGTTCCGATGGCTATTCTGACATTGTATCGGGGAGTTAAAGGGGAGTATGATCTGCACAAATCGATAGCAAAAAAAACTTTACCGA
>CAJBTU010000194.1 GCA_903958625.1 uncultured Ignavibacteriota bacterium
CGTAGCATCATCTCGATCGACCGATGCCGGGACAACTTGGACAAATTTCAAAGGTGCCCCCGGAGGAGATGATTATCACACGCTTTGGATCAATCCGGATGACCCGAATATTCTTCTGTACGCAGCAGATCAAGGTGCAGTAATTTCCGTCAACGGCGGCGCATCGTGGAGTTCGTGGTACAATCAGCCAACCGCACAATTCTACCACGTGATCACGGACGATCAATTTCCGTACAATGTTTACGGAGGACAGCAGGAAAGCGGATCTGCCATGGTTCCCAGCCGCGGTGATGAAGGGCAGATCACGTTCCGCGATTGGCATTCTGTCCGGGCGGATGAGTATGCATATATTGCTCCCGATCCGTTAAACGCTGCTATTGTGTACGGCGGACGGGTAACAAAATTTGACCGGCGGACCGGTCAGGTGCAGAACATTTCCCCCGAACCGATCCGCTCGGGAAAGTACAGAACTCTACGCACAGCGCCGCTGATCTTCTCTCCTGTTGACAATCGCTCGCTATTTTTTGCAACGAATGTACTTTGGAAGACGACAACCGGCGGAGACTCCTGGGAGATCATCAGTCCTGATCTCTCGCGGGAAATTTCCGAAGTGCCGGAAAATATCGGGATTTTCAAGACAGACGAAATGAAAACGATGGCGCGCCGAGGAGTTATTTATTCCGTAGGTCCTTCCTATAAAAATGCAAATGTTCTCTGGGCCGGGACCGACGATGGCCTTGTTCATCTGACGACAAATGCCGGGAAAAAATGGACCAATGTGACGCCGCCGGGATTAACGGCATGGAGCAAGATCTCTCAGATCGATGCCGGACGATTCGATGAACGGACGGCATATATTTCCGTGAACCGTTTCCGCCTTGATGATTTGAATGCTCACATCTACCGTACGCATGACAACGGAACTACGTGGAAAGAGATCGCTGCCGGAATGGAGGGAAGCGGTCCCGTAAATGCTGTGCGCGAAGATCCTTTACGCAAAGGTTTGTTGTATGCCACAACGGAAAAAGCGGTCTATGTTTCCTTCGACGACGGTGATCATTGGCAGTCGCTGCGATTGAACATGCCGGCAACATCCATTCGCGATCTCGTTGTGCATAACGACGATCTTGTTGTCGGAACGCATGGACGCTCATTCTGGATCCTTGACGATATAACCCCGCTGCGACAGATCACTACCTCGGTTGCCTCAGATAATTTTACCCTGTTCAAACCTCAGGATGCAGTTCGTGTGCGCTGGAATATGAACAGCGATACGCCTCTCCCGCCGGACGAACCATCCGGAGATAATCCGCCGGACGGAGCCATCATTAATTATTACTTGAAGAACAATGCACAACATGTGACGATTGAGATCTTCGATCGAGCTCAACAACTTGTTCGAAAGTATTCCAGTGATGATAGCACACCGGAAGTAAAAGAAACCGATGTTGTCTATCCTACATATTGGATAAGGCCTGTGCAGCAGCTATCAGCGAAGAGCGGCATGCAGCGTTTCGTATGGGATCTGCATTATACTCCGCCGCAGGGCTTTGAGCCATGGTTTCCGATAGCGGCGATCTATAAAAATACGGCACGTCTGCCGCTTGGACCCTGGGTGCATCCGGGTGAATATTCGGTGAAACTCACCGTCGATGGTATATCGTCATCGCAGAAATTAACGGTGAAAATGGATCCGAGAGTAACTACGCCGACCAAAGATCTGAGACAACAGTTCGATCTGTCAATGAATTGTTACCGTCCACTGCAGCATTGCTTTGAGATCTCCGTACAATTACGGTCAGTGCTGAAGCAGCTCCAGGCCGTGTTGAAGAAGTGTCCATCGGGAATGTTACACGATTCTTTGACACAGATGGAAAAGAAATTATTGGCGATCAGCGGTATTTCCGGACCCGAAGAAGTTGATATTGTTTATTCAAGTGTCTCGGCCGTAAGGCCCGGCGAAGAATCGTTTTCCGGTATGATGAACGGATTCAACTATCTGATGATCCTGATGCAAGGATCCGACGCACTCCCAACGACACAGCAAATAACTGCCGTGAAAGAACAGGAACGGATTTATGCCACTCTTTTGCGAAGGTGGGATCATATCAGCACGGTTGAGGCATCTTTCTTGAATACCCTCCTGGAACAGAATGGTAATTCAAAGATCATATTTTAGATATACCAAGTAATATCTGAAACGGACAGGTGATCTCGGACAATACGATGAATGCGCACGTCAGGATATTTCATCGTCCGAGAGGTAAGTGTGCCAATGGAATTAATTGGTGTGTATTGTTGCAAGGGAGGGAAACACCCCGGACCATGACCGGGAATATTACAATGTCTTGAATTTGTTTTTCTTCAGAACAGATTTCGCCAGATCTGCACTGCGTTTTGTATCAAACGATAATCGGAACGTCCCCCCCGTCCGTCGCGGATCTTCAACAGTTCAATATCTTTGATGTTGATCTTTGATTTGAAAAGAGCGGTGGTCATAGCAGAGAGTACGCCCGGCCGATCATCGACCGATACATAGAGCTCAAAAAGCGGATGAAGGAAACCTTTAGAATTCTTCGGTATTGCATCGCGTAACACTTTTGCATTCTTGAATCGATGCGCAAAACCGCCTCGTTTTGCGGGAGATGAGATGTCCGCTCCGAACCGAGAAAGCAATTCCGCAAACTCATTGACGATGGACTTGATCTCCGTTGAGTTGCTCTCCAGAATATCCCGCCACATTCCGTAAGGACTGGAAGCAATTCGCGTAATATCACGGAATCCTCCTGCCGCAAGCTGCAAATATCCGGAATGTTTTTTGCTTTTCTTTTCGATCATGTTCATCATCGCCACCGCGACCAGCTGCGGTAAATGACTGATTGCAGCGGCAATTTTATCGTGGTCTGAGGCAGAAAGGAACAAAACGCGCGCACCAATGGTTTGAAGAAGCGTCAAGAACGAAGGAATACGTTTACGCAGCCGTGAATCGGCACATAACACATACGCCGCATTTTGATACAATAGAGCATCCGCATATTCAATCCCTTTCCCTTCCGATCCGGCCATCGGATGACCGCCAACAAATATTCCGTTGGAACGGAAATATCCTTTTGCCGCACGAACGATCTCCCCCTTTGTGCTGCCAACATCGGACACAACCGCATTTTTTTTACAGTGTGCGGCGACGATTGGCAACAATTCCAGGATTGTTTTGACCGGCGTGCAGAGAAAAATGATATCGGCATCCTTCACCGAATCCGGAACAGACGGCACTCCGTAATCGATCGCTCCATGTTTCAGTGCAGAGATGATCTTTCCCGGTTCATCGAAACCCGCAACGATTGCACGGGGATTGTTATGCTTGATCGCAAGACCGAGCGAACCGCCAATGACACCGAGACCGATGATCGTAATTTTCATAGGAAATTATGGAATCCGTGTTAAGATATTGATGCTTGACGAAGTAATGCAGAGAACTAAGCGATCTTCCGTCCGATTGCTTCGGCGATGACTCGGATCTGCCTCATCATCTCCTCAAACTGGTTTGGAAACAATGATTGCGCACCGTCCGATTTTGCGTGATCAGGATCGTTATGCACTTCAACGATGATCCCATCCGCGCCGGCCGCAACGGCAGCTCGTGCCATCGGAATGACCTTGTCCCGAATCCCGATTCCGTGAGAAGGATCAGCAATGATCGGCAAATGGCTTTTCGCATGGATGACGGGGATCGCGCTGATATCCATCGTATTGCGGGTTGCCGTTTCAAATGTGCGGATACCGCGTTCACACATTATTACCTGTTTGTTTCCTCCGGAGAGAATATATTCGGCCGACATCAACCATTCTTCGAACGTCGCAGAAAGGCCGCGTTTCAACATCACCGGCTTAGCTGACTTTCCAAGTTCGCGCAAAAAATTATAGTTCTGCATATTCCGCGCGCCGATCTGTATGACATCGGAATATTTTTCCATCAATTCCAGTTGTGTTCCGTCCATCGCTTCAGAAATAACAAGAAGGCCAAATTCATCGGCAGCCCGGCGCATCAATTTCAAACCCTCTTCACCCAATCCCTGAAACGCATACGGCGATGTCCGCGGTTTGAATGCGCCGCCGCGCAGAAACTTTGCTCCGGCTTTTGCAACACTCTCCGCTATCGTGAAGATCTGCTGTTCACTTTCAATGGAACATGGCCCGGCCATAACAACAATAGCATCACCGCCGATCTCGCAATTCTTGAATTGTATAACGGTTTTTTCCTGTTTGAAAGAGCGGCTTGCTAATTTATACGGTTCGGTGATCCGGTACGCGTGCGCCACACCGGGCAGCACTTCCACCTGACGCGTGTCAAAATCAGGCTTTACGCCGATCGCACCGAGCACTGTCTGGTTCACTCCGGTGGAACGGTGAACATCAAATCCAAAATCATGGAGGATCCTGATGATCCCTTCAATTTCTATTTCCGTAGCATTCTGTTCAACGACAACAACCATGGGTTACCCTTCAATGTGTGATTATTCGTACCGGTCCAATTTGAATCCTTCGCCAAGATACAATCTTCTCGCTTCGGGATCGTTTGCCAACTCTTCTGCACTCCCTGCCTTCAAAATCTTCCCTTCGAACAACAGATATGAACGATCGGTGATTGAAAGCGTTTCATGAACATTGTGATCGGTGATCAGAACGCCGATATTCCTGTATTTCAGCTGTTTCACGATCTCCATGATGTCCTCTACGGCGATCGGATCAATTCCTGCAAACGGTTCGTCAAGAAGAATGAACTTCGGATCGGTCGCCATGGCGCGTGCTATCTCTGTCCGCCGCCGTTCACCGCCGGAGAGCATGAATCCCTTGCTCTTCGCGATATGCGTTAAGCTGAATTCTTCCATTAACTTATCGGTCCGTTCATGCTGTTCTTTCACCGAGAAACTTGTCATCTGAAGAACGGAAAGAATATTATCGCGAACGCTCATTGTCCGGAAAACAGATGCTTCCTGCGTCAGATATCCCACTCCGGCCCGTGCACGTTTATACATCGGAAGTCTGGTAATATCTTTTTCATTCAGGAACACCTTCCCTTCATTCGGACGGATCATTCCAACGATCATGTAGAACGTGGTCGATTTTCCCGCCCCGTTCGGGCCAAGCAGACCGACAATTTCCCCCTGAAAAACGGAGACGGAAACATCGTCCACAACAATGCGCTTTTTATATTTTTTCAGAAGATGTTCAGCCCGCAGGCATATTTTTTTCTGTGTTTCCTGTTCGCTCATAATTTCGGTTTTGTCGGAAATACTGTGGAAAATTTCGGCCGGTCGCTGCGCAGAAAAAAACCGTCAAGGTTGTATTGCGATTCATTCCGCTGGAGAAGATTCTCGGGAAAGAATGAACCTTCAATTCCTTTGATCACATGGATGGTATTCGGCTTGCCGTCGTCGAACCGCATCGTTATTTCATCGCCGCTCGTTTTATTCACTCCATTGCCGGCAGAATCACCATAGAGAAAGTACAGACTCATTGCATTTCGTTCAACAAATGTCTGCTGCAATTTGTTCTCTTTGAATGTCATAAGGATCGATCGTCCGGTCAATTGATTGAAGCGATTGGGGTACAGACTGTCGCTTTGTGAAAGGACAAACGCTCGCGATTTTATCGACGCGCTCTTTAACCGTTTCTTTTCCATCGTAAGGAATATCGTATCGCCCGTGACTTGATTCTCCTGATACCACACGATCGGCTTGTTGTGCAATTCGATCTTCCCGTCTTGGCGGAAATATTTTAACAACCCGCTCCTTGCGGCAAGACTACCGCGGACGATAACAACACTGTCTTTAACGATCATTTTTTTAGTGGAATCGTCAAACGATTCCATCACAATGCTTTTCACCGCGAGTGTATCAATCTCTCCTTTGTCCGTTGTATCAATCTGTATCAAGCGCGGATTCTCGGTCATCCTGCTGTAATGCGTTGAATCGGAGTGGACAAGATAATTTCCGTACATGGTGAAATTATCATCCCGATTCACGATCTTCACGTCGAGCATTGCCTCCGATTTCCGTTCCTTCTCAAAGTATGTCAATTGTTGAGAATAAATGACCGTAGTAGAATCGATCACGCGGACATTGCGCTGAAAGAAAGCCCGTTCTTCGTCAAGATAATATGTTCCCAAATCTGCAAAGAGCGTAACATTCGACGTCTTCAGTTTCACGTTCCCTTCACCATCGGCTTTTCTGGTGTTTCCGTAATATCGTCCTTTTTTTGCCGTAAGCGTAACCGTATCACGAACAATTTTAACGTTACCGTTCAGTTCAATCTCATTCCGGTTCAGTAATTGGACCGCTTTATCGCACCAGACTTTGGTATTCCCTTGTTTGAACCGCACATTTCCCGTCAATTCCCGGACATCCTCTCCATTATCGAGCCGTTTCCCGGAAAAAATATCGGCATTCTGCAGAATGATCAATTCTGATTGCTGAGAAAAGGCCTGAAGCGTAAGAACAAATATGATCGCTGCAGCTTTCATCATTTCTGCTCCGCTGTGCCGGTCACTTTGAATATCCGGTAATTCCGCAGATTATGATCGGATTCAAATCCTGTCCCCCGCAGATCTTCCGACGGCGAAGTGATATGGACAAAATCGGGTGAATGGATCATTTGCTTTTCATTCGTCCAGAACATTTTTTCGGTACGCACAACCGTTCCGCTGTCCGATGTAACGATCACATTGCCGATTGCTTCAAGATTGTTTGTACCTTCATCGACCGAACCGCGTAACGAGGTCAATTTTGTCGTGTGCTTGCCGAATTCGTCGAAGAAATCTACGACAACGCCGGAATCCAAATAGGTGAGCCGTGTGTTGTCATACGCATAAATATGCCCTGCATTGACGATCGCTTTCACGATGCCTGAATCGGTAAAGGTAATCGTGGAATGCCAGCTTTCCTGGGATGGTAGTTGAGTGCCCGAGATACCGCTGAGAACGGATGGCCTGACTTTTTCTTCGCAGCCAATACTGAGCATCAGCAGGAGCGAAGCGATCAATGCTTTTTTCACGTCGACGGTTCCCCGCCGAGTCCGGCACGGACAAGATCGTGCAGGTGCACAATACCGTACGGTTTCCGCTCTTCGTCTACGATGATCAGTTGAGTGATGCTGAACTGTTCCATTTCCTGCAATGCCACAGAGGCAAGCGTTCCCTTGCGGATCGTTTTCGGATTCTTCGTCATCACTTGATCTGCCGTAAGGTTTGCAACATCCGTCGTCTTGTGCAGAAGCCGCCGAAGATCTCCGTCCGTAATGATTCCCGTAAGTTGTCCGTTGTTGTCAACAACGCTTGTTGCACCAAGCCGCTTCGTGGTTATTTCTAAGATCGCATCTTTCAGGCTTGTGTTCATTCCGACTTTTGGAATTTGAATCCCCGTCACGGCAAATTCTTCAATCTTTAACAATAATCGTTTGCCGAGGTTACCGCCGGGATGAAACAGAGCAAAATCATCCGCGGTAAAATTCTTTTTTTCCAGAAGGGTAACCGCCAGCGCATCACCCATCGCAAGCGTTGCTGTCGTGGATGTCGTCGGCGCAAGATTGTGCGGGCACGCTTCTTCTTTAACGGAAATATCCAGCGTAATATCGGATTGCAGTGCAAGATGGGAATTCATATTACCGACCATTGAAATGGTCGGCACGCCGATCCGTTTGAACATCGGCATCAGTTGACGGATCTCCAGTGTGTCACCGCTTTTTGAAATACAGATAACGACATCATCGCTGCGTACCATCCCCAGGTCACCATGAAGCGCGTCTGAAGGATGGAGGAAGACTGACGGTGTTCCGGTGGAGTTCATTGTTGCCACCATCTTCCGCGCGATAATTCCGGACTTTCCCATTCCCGTTACGACAACCCTTCCTTTGCACTGAAAAATGATGTCAACGGCGCTTTGAAACGCCGCGTTGATGTTCTTTTCCAGCGCTGCAACCGCTTCTGATTCCATACGAATCACGCGTTTCGCTGTTTGGATGTCGATAGATTCGTTGGACATGTTATTGTAAATATTCTTTCACGGTTCGATCGATCGATACGACTTGTTTCAGTAAACTTTCCAACTGATCCAGCGGCAGTTGACTTGCAGCATCGCTCATGGCTTTCGACGGTTCGGGATGTGTTTCAATGAAAAGGGCATCAATTCCTATAGCGACTCCAGCGCGCGACAACGGAAAAATGAACTCCGGCTGTCCGCCGCTCTTCCCGTTCTCTCCGCTTGGAAGTTGAACGGAATGTGTAGCGTCGAGGACAACGGGATAACCGAACTTCCGCATCATCACCAGTCCGCGCATGTCAACTATGAGATTGTGATATCCGAATGTCGTTCCTCGCTCCGTAACAAGGATTTTCGAATTACCGGTCGATTCAATTTTTTCGATCGGATGCCGGATATCATCCGGGGCAAGGAATTGACCTTTTTTAATATTGACTGTTTTTCCCGTTTTCCCTGCAGCAATCAAAAGATCCGTTTGCCGGCAAAGAAAAGCCGGTATCTGCAGTACGTCGGCAACCTGGGCAGCTGCCGCAACCTCTTCTGCCGTATGAATATCCGTCAGAATCGGAAAACCAAATGCCTTCTTGACGTCATCCAATATCTTCAACGCTTCGTCCATGCCTATTGAGACAAATCCTGTCATACTCGTCCGGTTTGCCTTCTTGTAGGACGATTTGAAGATAAGCTGTGTGGAATATTGTTCACAGATCTTTTTCACTTTTTCGGCGGTAAAGAAGATCATGTCACGGTTTTCCACAACACATGGCCCTGCAATCAATGTCAGAGGATTCCCGCCGCCTATTTTTACCGTTTGCACGGTTACTTCTTTGGTCATAATAATTTAAGGTACCAATCTTTATGGGTTAAAGCAAAAAATACATTATTGCGGCGCCGCTGAGCGCGCACAGCCAATTCACAATGTCGTTCGTCATCCATCGATACCCGAGGATCAACTGCGTAGGCATACCATTGACAATAGCTCTCTCGGTACGTTTGCCTTCCGGCGTTTGATATTGTGCCTGAAGTGTTGCTCCAAGGATACTGTCAACGATCGAACCGGCAAATCCGGCAAAGACTACTGCGGCAATGTTGAACACCGAGAGCAGATCGGATCTCACCATGGAAGCCGAAAGAACAATGAGCAACGCCCCGGCAATTCCTCCTGCAAGTCCGGCAGCAGAAACTCCGCCGCTTGTCCCGGGTTCTACCGTTTTGAACGTAACGATTGAACGCGGCTTCCCTTTCATCAACGTACCGATCTCCGTACCCCATGTATCAGCTGTAACGGCAGCAATCGCTCCAAGATAGAACAAATAGAGTTCAGTGCGTTCCGGAAATAAATACCAAACCAAAATGATAATCCCCGCAATGCCTCCGTTTGCCGCAACTTGACCGGCATCGCGTTTATCGGACTTATCAAACATCAATTCAAATCTTCTTTTTCGCGATTTGCCGTATTTAGAAAGAAGACTCGAAGCAATAAAAAAAACAAAGATCGGAACGGTCCACTCCCAGCCGCCGATACCGTAAATGATCGTTGCCAGAAGGAACGTAGCGATGCTGCCGCTTAATGATAAATATTTTAACCTGTACGATATGATGCCAATGATGGAAGCAAGCACCGTAGCCGTCACCATTTGCCCCGGATGATGATGCGGTATAGCCGTAAAGAAATAATGCAGCATGAATGCCGTGCCAAGTGGAACGCTGATATTATCCGAGCCTTTAAAACTGATCAGTTCCCAACCTGTGGCAAAGAGAGATGTAACGATGGCAAGGATAATGATCGGCATCTCTGTTTGAACGTTAAAGAACTGAAGCGAGGCGAAGATGCATACCGCCGTAGAGACAAACATCGTTACCGTCCCTTCAATGGTTTTTTTATCGTCGCCGATATTGAGAAATTTTGGAGAACTGATATACTGACCGGCAATGGCAGCAAGGGCGTCGGGAACAGCAAGGATTAAAATTGATATTGAAAGGATCGTCGGCGATGAATCCCAGAACAAGAGCACAAGAATAAGAAAGGCAAGCGGATGATACGTTGTTCCATAGGACGTTCTGCCTGATGCGTGGAGGCTTTTCAGAAAATCAAAACGGATCGATAAAAATGTTATGATGACCATGATCGCCGAAATCATCACGGCAGGAACGCCGGATTCGAACAGATACGGCGCACAGACCATCAGGATGCCCACAATAATGTGAACAAATTTTCGCGTTATCTCGGAACCGCCGTCCAGCAATCTGCGGATAATCTCTGCCGTTGTGATCAATACTGCAACAAGGAAGAAAATGATGCCGAGGAACATCCATTCTTCGTATGAAGGGGTCGCGAATAATCTCATGTCACCGCCGCCTCTTCCTGGTGGTATATTGTACCGGAGATGATCTCTGCAATCGTTTTCGTCATGATGATTTTTGCGTCACCGGAAGACTTTGCAGAAAGATCCGCTTCAGAGAGAAGAATAAAAACATTTTCTAGTTCATCAGACCTGAAGTTCCTTACTTGCAATAAGCTGGATTTCAGTGCGACCGGATTGAAATATACATACTGGAGCATTTCCTGTTCGCTTTTTCGCTGGCGCACAGCATCCTGAAGTTTCCATAGACGGATAAAATGGTTCGTCATCGCTGCGATCATTCCCACGGCGCTTTCTCCCGAATTCAACATCCGTTCGGCAATTTCAAGAGCTTTTGCCATATTCTTTTCACCAATTTTGTCGCATAACTGGAAGGTGGAGAATTCCCTTGAAACACCGACAACTTTTTCCACGTCAGCAATGCTGATCTTTTCCTGATCGCCGATCGCAATGACGAGCTTTTCTATTTCATTTGACAACTCACGAAGATTATTGCCGACAAACGAATGCAGCAACTGGGATGCGGCCGGATCAATGGTCCGTTTTATTTTCCTGACCTTTGATTCGAGCCAGGGGATCGCTTCATTATCATAAAACGCCCTTGATTCGTGGATCACCCCTAATTTCTTTAACGTACCGTACGGTTTTTTCCGGTAATCGGCCGATAGCGTAACTAGTACGAGGATGGTTGTCGCCGATGGTTTTTCTGCATACGATTCCAGCACCTCTTTCCCGCTGACGCGGTCAAAATCCTTAACAATGACAACTCGGCGATCCGCCATCATCGGATACGACGAAGCAAGGGAAACGATTTTTTTCCCGTCAGTCTCATTCCCGTGGATCAAATCGAAATTGAACTCCTTCATAGAAGGATCAACGGCATATTCAATCAATGCGTCTATCACCTCTTCAATCAGATAGGACTCTTCTCCGCAGAAAAGATACAGCGGTGCGAATTGTTTCTTTTTGAATGAAGAAACAAATTGTTCCACATCGAGTTTTTCTTTTGTCTTAGCCATGCTGAATGAGATCCTTCAAACGCCGGGGACCCTTGAAAGGTTTTTACTGTTATTCGATCACAATCACTTTATTGATCATCACTTTTTCGATCGGATTATCACGCGGATCACGCGGAACGGCTACGATCTTGTCGGCGATGTCCATCCCCTCAACAACCTTCCCGAAAACGGAGTATTGTCCGTCTAAAAATGTCGTTGGAACCACAGTGATGTAGAATTGACTTCCGTTGGACATCCGCTGCGGATTGATCTGATCTCCTTGACGTGCCGCTGCAATAACACCGCGGTCATGTGACAGTCCAATTTCAGCATCGATACGGTATTCCGGTCCTCCCATACCATGTGTACTTCTTTCCCCGTTTTTTGAGTTCGGATCGCCCCCCTGGATCATAAAATTGGGGATCACACGATGGAATGTTGTACTGTCATAATATCCTTCTTTTGCCAATTTACGGAAATTGGCAGCGTGTTTCGGCGCAGCGGAATCGTTCAATTGAATGGTAATGTTTCCAAGCGTCGTTTCAATAACGACAAATCCTTTTTTCGGGTTTTCTTTTTGTTCGCTCACGTCAGATTTTCCTTTTTTATTTTTTGAAGATTGTTTTTGAGCACCGGCAAGTTGCGCGAACAACAATGCTGTGCACACAAAAATGTGAATGTATTTCATGATCCCCTTTTATTATTATTGTTCGATATTAAAAATATTGTACAACCCCGAATCTCAATCCGGCATGAAAATACCGTA
>CAJBTU010000195.1 GCA_903958625.1 uncultured Ignavibacteriota bacterium
CCATTTTACTGCACAATGCAATGACGAACCCGACCCCGATAATTTGACTCTGTAAAATATATGTAGTAATATAAGGAGTGTAAATCCACAAATTACTAGTAGAGGAATATCATGATTCATCGTGCTGTCGATCTGCAAAAAGCTATTAAACCCGGCAAAGTTCAAATTCTTTATGGAGCGCGGAGAGTCGGTAAAACAACACTGCTCAATGAATATCTTTCCGGGACAAAATTCAAGTATCGGATTGATTCTGGTGATAATATGAGAATTCAACATCTCTTTGAATCTCAGGATTTTCGAGCGCTTCAGGACTATGCAGAAGGGTACGAGTTAATAGCAATTGATGAAGCCCAGCAGATAAAGAATATCGGCATGGGATTAAAGATACTGGTGGATAATAACCCGAAATTGCGAATTATTGTGACGGGATCTTCATCGTTCGATTTGGCACAGTCGCTTGGAGAGCCATTGACCGGGAGGAAGAAAACAATATATCTTTTCCCTCTTTCGATACTGGAACTGCAGTCAATCTATAACAAACATGATATAAAAGAACAATTGGAATTATTCCTTCTCTACGGGATGTATCCGGAAATATTGATGACGAAAAAAAAATCAGCAAAGATTGAATTATTAAGGGAATTAGTGGATTCCTATTTGCTAAAAGATATTCTCAGCATCGAAAAGATCAAGGGATCAAAACAACTGTTTGATCTTCTTAAACTACTGGCTTTCCAGATTGGGAATGAGGTATCATTGACCGAATTAGCGATACAAGTACGGTTGGATGTCAAAACCGTTGCCCGTTATCTTGATATTCTAGAAAAAGGATTTGTTATTAAACGTATTGGAGCATTCAGCCGAAATCTCCGCAAAGAGATAGTCAGTAAAGCTAAATACTATTTTTATGATGTTGGTATCAGAAACGCAGTCATTTCCCAGTTTAACGCACTCGGAGACAGAAATGATATTGGAGGCCTTTTTGAAAACTTCGTTGTCATAGAAAGGATAAAATCGAATGCGTATAAAAGGAAACTTTGCGAAACATATTTTTGGCGGACATACGACGGACAGGAGATTGATATGGTCGAAGAGAGAGGCGGGAAGATCTATGCCTATGAAATTAAATGGTCACCCAGAAAATCGGTGAAATTGCCAAACCTTTGGAAGACAACCTATCCTCAGTCCAAAGTCCTTCAAATCAACCAGGAGAATCTTCTGCAATTTATTTTGTGAGTAAAACCAGTTCTAAAGCATTATGTCATTAGTGGAGCAATAATTTTTATGAGCATTATCCAACTCTAAAATAAATAGGAATATGGTATCAAAATGAAGGAATATATTTATTGACATCGAATCTCCCCGTGCGACGTGATTTCAAAGATGATCGTCGAAAGGCGATTTTGATTTTAGCACCGAATATTTTCCGTTGAAACAGCGCCATCCCACTCAACATCAAAAAACCAGATTTAATCCTCCGAAAGTCATAAAAGCCAAATATGCGGTATTGATTACGAAAATGTTTTCAGGTATAATGCTTCTTGAAATTATTGAACAGATGTTTTACTGAAATATGAAATTAATATTGTTTCAATAATAAAGACGACAATATGAAACTCAATCAATTAAACTTCCTCATTGTTGCATTATGTATTATTGGCTGTAATGAAAACAATGTCGATTCGCAAAGCGGTTTGCCATCGGGCCGTTCAACTATTTCCACAAAAATTATTAATTTCCGTGTCATTGGTTTTTCATTCGCAAAAGGGGATACCGTAGTAATATCCAATGCTTCAAGTATAAAGTCCGACATTATGCCGCTTGTTCATATCTCCAGTGAGGGGGGTATTATCGGGGTTTATATGGCTTCCAATATTCTGCGCCCTACTTTTCGGCTGATGTATGAATCTGCTTCTCCGGATTCAGCGAAAACATTTTTCCATAGCCTAAAAGAGTTTACCGATTCGGCATATTCCGATTTGGCGGCTCCCGTAAAAGCAAATCAGGTGTGGATTGTAAAAACTCATGATGACAAGTACGCAAAAATGATGATCGTAAATACTCTGGCATATTCCGATAGTTCTTCGGGGAGTGTCCCCACGCCATATGGTGAGGTAACATTTGAATGGGTATATCAGCCTAATGGTGAACGAAAATTCCAATAATATTGACGAAGTAGAGCAATATCTGTGTCTGGCAAAAAAATATTCAGGATCATCCATGAGCAAAAGAGCTTATATACAAAAACGCGAGAGCAGTATCTTTGCATACGAACCGCACCGATCTCCTGATATCCGCCGGTTTGCTGAGGTGAAAATATCGGCGCGCATTATCCTGCTGTTCATTTTTCTCTGCTCCATACACGTCGCTGCATTCTCTGAAGAACTCCAGTGGAAACTGACGATGGCCGACGGAACGTGTATAGACAGCCTCGTCTTGGATACGGTTGATCAGAATTCGTTAAGGGTTTATCGCGATAAAATTCTTTTGCACATAGAAATCGACAGCATTTCGGAGATCCGCAGGTTAGGTCATTCCAATCTCACTCTCAGTACTGTTGTTGGCGGAATTGTCGGGATTGTTCTTGGCGAACTAATCTATAACATTGCAGAGCCGTCAAATTCCGGTGAGGGTTGGCCGGGAGCATGGGAACAATCATGGGTCCGCCTTCTTTATGATGCGGGGGGATTGCTGGCGGGAGGTCTTATCGGAAGATATACTGATTTTATAAAAACCGGTGATGAAATTTATAACTTTGCCGTTCTCAGCCGGCCGTCAAAAATAAATATCCTGCGTTGGATCTACACAAAACAGCAAAGCACACGTTAGGGAAAAAAAATCACTGAAACGGTGAACGATCTAATCCGTTTTTCTCTTTCCCGGATCACCATACAGAGTATTTCTTCACCACAATAGGTGAAGGTATATTAACCTGTAAAATATCTACCTCTATTTAGGATGCGTCATTTTTTATTTGTAGAGAAATTCATCTTGATCATGGTTTCTGCATTGTAGCCGGACAACCAGATCAGCGCAATGATGTTTTATGTTCTAAAAAAAATACCCCGCCGCAATGAAGCCGGAAGGGGATGGCACAGTGATTTTAAAAACGGGGAAACGCGAAAAATCTTACTTGTATTAACTCTTTCTGTTGGTTATCTTTGAAGGAGTTATGTGACATGAATGAACACGATTGAACATGCGCGTACGCTATTTGTAAGTGAAATAGTCAAAAAGTGAGTAAAACTGCTAAAAAAAAACTATAAAACGCTATATATTTAATACCTTGCACTCGTAGCTCAACTGGATAGAGCGTTGGCCTCCGAAGCCAAAGGTTTCGGGTTCGACTCCCGACGAGTGTACAAATTTATCGTCGTCCTCCGACACTTATAACAGATTTCCTTCTATTATATCTGTTTCTTCCATATCCCAGCCTCGGATTACCGACGTTTTCATTATTTGGCTTATATTTATCCCAATATTGCCAAAAGCACTTGAAAATGATGCATATTTGAAAAAATCAACACCGAAATTGATGAAATTTTAATCATAAATTGACGGCACGCTCTTTGTCTCTGTTTTGGCAGTGTTTTCAGGCAATTTCAGATTTTTTTGACTATAAAAAGGCTTACATGATTTTGTTACGGTTACTACCTCTCTTCATTCTTTTCAATCTCTCAGCAATATCTCAAACCAAAGAAGAATGTCTGGCGTGTCATTCTGATAATTCATTGACCGCCGAAAAAAACGGCAAGACTATTTCACTCTTCGTCAACGAAGAGCATCTGAAAAATTCCCCGCATAAAAAATTCAACTGCACATCGTGCCACACCGGATTTGATCCAAATAATGTCCCTCACAAGGAGAACATTCAGCCGGTTCAATGCGTAACGTGCCACCAGAAAAATCTGCAGAAACATGTGTTCCATAAAACAGTGGTGGCACCCGGAGCGGATCCGAGCAAATTATGCAAACAATGCCACGGCAAACACGATGTCGTTTCCCCGAAGGTTGAAGGATCGAAATTCAATCGCGTTAACATTGTGAATGCATGCGGCACATGCCATGAGAATAAAAAAGAAATTTATTTAAAATCTGCCCACGGCATTGCACTGGCATCAAAGAACCCGAATGCACCGAATTGTCTTAATTGCCATTCGGTGCTGATGCCGACGAATGGTGCGCGGAAGGATACTGCCGTGCTGAAAATGGTGCAGGAAAAAATGTGCGTGTCGTGCCACAGCAAACAGGAAGCCTCTTCAGGAACAACTTCGAAGTTTGTGATGGCGTATGAGCAGAGCGTGCACGGTCAGGCGATCAAGAACGGCAACGGGAAAGCCGCAACATGTATTGATTGTCATGGCAGTCATGAAATGCAGAAGGGAATATTCCCCGAATCAAAAGTTCACAAAGCAAATATTCCTCAAACATGTTCGAAGTGCCACGGTTCCATTGTGGATCAGTACAGAAAAAGTATTCACGGCACATCGCGGGCGAAAGGGAATGAATCGGCTCCCGTATGCACGGATTGTCATGGCGAACACAGGATCCTGGCGCCAAAGGATCCGAATTCACCGGTCTCCAAACTTCATGTCTCCGCTGAAGTGTGCGCTCCATGCCATAGCTCGGTGAAGATGTCGGAAAAGTTCGGACTCGCAACGCGCCGCAACGAAAGTTTCATGGATAGCTTCCACGGTCTTGCCGTGAAGGCAGGAAAAACGGAAGCCGCAAATTGTGCAAGCTGTCATGGTTTCCACGATATCCTTCCGTCAAAAGATCCGGAATCACGCGTTCATAAATCGAAACTTGCCGTAACGTGCGGAAAGTGTCATCCCGGCGCAAACGAAAATTTTGCTCAAGGTGCTGTGCACGTAGTGCTGACGACAACGTCTGAAAACGACCTGCTCTTTTTTGTTTCCAATCTTTATATCGTCCTTATTCTTGTTACAGTCGGCGGAATGGCCTTGCACAACCTGCTGGATTTCTGGAGGAAATCAAAGAATAAGCTTACAGAACGCCGCCGCGGCGGATATCATCACCGTGTGAGCCATGCGCTGTATGTCCGAATGACACTGGGTGAGCGTCTGCAGCATTTCACTCTCCTTTCAAGTTTCATTACTCTCGTGCTCACCGGTTTCATGCTTCGGTATCCCGATGCGTTCTGGGTCGTTCCTATCCGCTCCATCAGTCCGTGGGTATTTGAGATACGCGGTATACTGCATCGAACGGCCGCAGTAATTATGGTATTGGTCAGTTTGTATCACATCTATTATATATTGTTTGTGCCGCGAGGCAAGGAACTGATCAGAGATCTTCTGCCGAAAATACAGGACCTTTATGATGCAATCGGTGTGGCCAAATTCAATCTCGGTATTTCTAACGTAAAACCGCTGCTCGACCGGTTCAGTTATATTGAAAAAGCTGAATATTGGGCATTAATTTGGGGAACAATTGTAATGAGCGTTACCGGAGGAATCCTCTGGTTCGACAACACTTTCCTGGGTCTGATAGGCAAGTTATGGTGGGATGTTTCACGCACGGTCCATTTTTATGAAGCATGGCTGGCAACGCTTTCAATCATCATTTGGCATCTTTATTTCGTTATCTTTAATCCCGAAGTCTATCCCATGAATCTTGCATGGCTGAAAGGGACGATCACGGAATTGGAAATGCTCGAAGAACATCCTCTGGAATTGGAACGATTGAAACTTCAGGAAGAGATGGAAAAAAAGAAAAAAGAAACGGAAAGCAAAGGATCATGAAGAAAAATCTTCTGAAATATTTCGTCGCCGTATGTGTGCTGATCTCCATTTCCGCATCGTCCGGTCTGGCGCAGGACAACAGCGAGTGTCTTGCGTGTCATGAAGATAAATCTCTGGTGCAGGAAAAGAACGGGAAGCAGATCCATTTGTTCCTTGATGAAAAAAAATTCGGAGCATCCAGTCATAAAGATATGACCTGCGTAACGTGCCATGAGGGATTCGATCCGAACAACATTCCGCATAAAGAAACCATCACTCCGGTGAAATGCGGAACGTGTCACGAAAAAGAACAGGAGATGTACAGACAATGCCGGCACGGCGAACAGGCATCGAAAGGTGATCCTCTGGCTCCGCGCTGCTACGACTGCCACACAAAACACGAAATCCTTCCCCCCTCGAATCCGAAATCTACCGTAGCGCCGTTCAATGTTCCTTATACCTGCGGTAAATGTCATAAAGAAGGGTCTGCCGTTTCGCGTCAGCGAACAGTCTCTCAGGATCACATTCTCGAAAATTACACCGAAAGCATCCACGGGGAAGGCCTACTCAAAAAAGGATTGTCGGTTGCCGCAACGTGCGCATCGTGTCATTCGGCGCACATGATACGTCCGCATACCGATCCGAAATCCTCGATCAACAGAAAAAATATTGCTAAGACCTGTCAGAAATGTCATTCGCAGATCGAGACGGTGCATCGTAAAGTGATCAAAGGTGAGTTGTGGGAAAAAGAAGCGAACGTGCTTCCCGCGTGCGTTGATTGCCATCAGCCCCATAAAGCAAGAAAAGTATTTTACGACCAGGGTATGGCCAATAAAGATTGCATGACTTGCCATGAAAAAAAAGATGTCAAGTCATCCAAAGATGGCCGTTCGCTATTTGTGGATGTGGCCGAATATGCTGGATCGAAACACGGCCCAAAAGTTGCCTGCAGTCAGTGTCACAGCGAAGTGAAATCGTCTCACACCCGTCCCTGCGATGCGATCACGAAAAAAGTTGATTGCGCCCAGTGCCATACCGAAGTGGGCGACCAGTATAAATTAAGCACGCACGGAAAGCTTTTTGCCAAGAATGACCAGAATGCTCCAACGTGCAAGGAATGTCACGGCAACCATGGAGTAAAAGGGAAGGCCGACCCAACATCTCCGATCTTCTCCATTAATGTGCCGGCACTCTGTGCGCGATGCCATCAGGAAGGGAAGAAAGCTGCGCTGCGCTACAAAGGCGAACAGCACGATATCATCAATCACTATGCGGAAAGCATTCACGGTAAAGGATTGGCAAAGAGCGGATTGACCGTAACAGCAAAATGTACGGATTGCCATACATCGCATCGCGAACTGCCGAAATTGGATACAACCTCAAGTGTGAACGCCAAGAATCTTCCGGCAACATGCGGTAAATGCCATCACGGAATAGAGGAAAAATTTTCAAAAAGCATCCATTCGCGTCTCGTTTCCAAATCCGACAAGCCGCTGCCGGTGTGCAATGATTGTCATACTGCGCACACCATCAACCGTACCGATGCTCAGGGATTCAAACTCGGTGTGATGACGACTTGCGGAAAATGTCATGATGAGATCACCAAAACGTATTTTGAAACGTATCACGGGAAAGTTGCTCAGCTCGGCTACACCAAAACTGCAAAATGCTACGATTGCCACGGCTCGCACGACATACTGCCGATCGGTAATCCGGCATCGCATCTAAGCCGGCAGAATGTGGTTGAGACTTGCCAGAAATGTCATCCGGGAGCGAACAGAAGATTTGCCGGTTACCTGACACATGCAACGCATCATGATCCGGACAAATATCCGATTCTCTTCTGGGTCTTCTGGGGAATGACCTCGTTGGTCGTCGGGACATTTGCAATTTTTGGATTGCACACTCTTCTCTGGCTGCCGCGCGCTTGGCAGATGAGAAAAGAACATATCAAGGTCGAGCGTGAACATGCCAATGAACCTCAGTATCAACGCTTCAGCAGATTGAACCGTATTCTGCACATCATTATGGTGGTGAGCTTTATTTCGCTGGCGCTGACCGGCATGACGCTGAAGTTTTCATACACCGGCTGGGCAGGAATCGTATCGAGGTTCTTCGGCGGATTCGAATCAGCCGGATATGTGCATCGTGTTGCTGCAGTATTCCTCGTCGGAATATTTATCACGCACATCGTTGATCTGTTCAGACGGCGCAAGAAAGAATTCGGGACATGGAAAAATCTTCTCTTTGGGAAAGATTCACTGATACCCATGAAAAAAGATCTCTTCGATGCCATTGATTCCATTAAATGGTTCATCGGCAAAGGACCGCGTCCGCAGTATGGCCGTTGGACGTATTGGGAAAAGTTCGATTATTTCGCAGTCTTCTGGGGCGTGTTTGTCATCGGTTCCACCGGAGCGACACTCTGGTTCCCGGAGTTCTTCACCAAATTCCTGCCGGGATGGGCCATCAATGTTGCCACCATTATTCACAGCGATGAAGCGCTGCTGGCGACAGGATTCATCTTTACGATCCATTTCTTCAACACGCATTTACGGCCGGAGAAATTCCCGATGGATATCGTTGTCTTCTCGGGACGCATGTCGGTAGAGGAATTGAAACGGGATAAACCTGCGGAGTATGAGGAACATGTGAAGAACGGTACGCTCGAACAGCATCTGGTGGATCCGTACCAGCCGATCGTCATCAAAGCGATCAAAGTGTTCGGTTGGACTGCGCTGATCATCGGATTCAGCATCGTCATCTGGATCGTGTATGCGATGCTGTTCAGTTACCAATAAACGGGTGTACACGGCACCTGCCGGCCGCACTGTTGTTCACACATATTTTTGATTGGACACCGATATGAATTTACGAAAACTTCTTCCGTCGTCATTCTTTAATATGACGAGTTTTGTCGGCGCCGCGATCGCCGCGATCAGTATTTCGTTGATCGTCTTCCTTGTTGCGTTGGAGCTCTTCTCCGGTCACTCGCAGGCATATATGGGCATCATCACCTTCGTGCTGCTGCCGGTCTTTTTCATGGGAGGGTTGGTGATCGTCGCATTCGGTATGTGGACGGAAAAACGCCGCCGTGCCCGGTCCGGATCGGAAGAGGGAGAACTCCCTGCCATCGATTTCAATGATCCAGCCCACCGGCGGAAATTTGCGATCCTCTCCGGCATCACATTCTTTGTGCTGATCTCCTCCGCATTCGGAAGTTTTCAGGTGTTCGAATTCACCGAATCAGTGCGTTTCTGCGGCGAGATCTGTCACGAAGTGATGAAGCCGGAATACACTGCCTTCCAGAATTCTCCCCATGCACGCGTCACCTGCGCAGATTGTCATATCGGCTCCGGCGCGGAATGGTATGTGCAGTCGAAGATCTCCGGAGCGTATCAGATCTATTCGGTGACATTCAATAAATTTTCCCGGCCTATCCCGACACCGGTGCACAACCTGCGCCCGGCGCGCGGGACCTGCGAGCAATGTCACTGGCCGCAGCATTTTGTCGGAGATAAACTGGTGAACAAGACCTATTTCATGCCGGATGAGCAGAATACCCCGTGGAATGTTTCGCTGGTAATGAAGACCGGCGGCGGCAATATTCAGACAGGAACGTCGTCCGGAATTCACTGGCATGTCAATCCTGTCAACGAAGTGACCTACGTTTCCATTGATTCACAGCGGCAGGATATTCCCGTTGTCTTTATGAAACTGGCAGACGGTTCTGTTGATGAATTTGTCACGACCGACAGTTTTGAAGAAGGGAAATTAACCACCGGTGAGAAACGGACGATGGATTGTATCGACTGTCACAACCGTCCGACACATATCTACCGCACTCCGGAAGAATCGATCAATTCGTTGATGACGCAGGGACTTGTGTCGCCAACACTTCCAAATATCCGTTCCTTTGCTTCGGCGGCGATGGCGGCGGAGTATACAACGGAAGGGGAAGGGTTGAAAGGGATCGAGAGCTCGATACATGCACGCTACAACAGTCAGTATCCGGAAGTTACAAAGGACCGGAAGAATGATATCGACCAGGCCGTGTCACAATTGCAAAAGGTTTTTTCCCGAACCATCTTCCCGGAAATGAAAGTGAGCTGGAAACATTATCCTAATAATGTTGGTCACTATGCATATAAAGGATGTTTCCGATGCCATGATGGAAAACATGTCTCCAAAAAGACCGGCCGTGTAATCTCCAAGGACTGCAATAGCTGTCACACGATCCTCTCACAGGGTCCGAATGACAAGGTAGCAACACTGACGCCGAAAGGGGAACAATTCCAGCATCCAGTGGATATCGGTGATGCATGGAAAGAGATGAACTGCAACGATTGTCATAACGGAGAATAGAGTCTGGTATTACAGTGTTATTATGTGAGAAAATTATTCCATCTATTGCAATCATAAGATTTTTTTTTTATATAATGCTTTGAAATTTAGTAAATTATACCGTTCTACTTCGGCACAATATTTGTCGTTTAATTAACAATTATACCTAAAGGAGATCAATTAATGAAAAAAGCACTTCTGTTATTCCTCACGGCTATTTTTATTCTTCCCGTAATGGGCCAAAATAAATTTGTCGGCACCAATACTTGTGCATGCCACAACCTTCCGAAACAGGGGAAACAAGTAGATCTTTGGAAAAAATCAAAACATGCAGAAGCATTTGAAACATTGAAATCGCCAAAGGCTGCAGAATTTGCAAAGGCAAAGAAGATCGCCGGCGCTCCGAGTGAAGCAAAAGAATGTCTTGCCTGCCATACGACCGGTTTCGGTGATGCAGCAGAAAAATCATTCAAACCGGAGTTGGGTGTTCAATGCGAAGCATGTCACGGAGCAGGATCCGGATACAAAGCAATCCATAATAAACCCGAAAACAAAGAAAAAGCTATAGCCGCTGGTTTCGTTGCAAAACCGACGGAAAAACTTTGCCTGACATGCCACGTTGATAAGATGCACGCGGTTAAAGCATTCGATTTCAAAAAAATGTATGAAGAGATTAAACATCCGATGCCGAAAGGATAATAATGGTACGCAGAATATACATCGGTCTTGTCTTGCTCACAGTCAGCGCTTCGGCGCAAATGACGACGGGACGACTTACAACATCGTTCTACGGTTTTGAAGGCAGGGATACAGCGCTGGCAAAAGTGTTGTATCTAAGAGCATACGAGAATGTGTATGTGAATGCTGCTACGGAAAATTATTCCTTTAATATGAATGCAATGGTATCGAATGATTTCGGTGCCACGATCGAAACAGATCCGGAATTGCGCGTCAATTCCTTTCTGTTTAAAGTAAAGAACATTGGCGGCGTTGCAGATCTTTCTGCAGGCCGCCAATTTGTTTTTGCCGGTGCCGGCAGCGGATTGATCGATGGAGTATCCGGAACAGCAAGATTTTTTGATAGGACTCTTGCCGTTACTGGTTACGGCGGTTCGAATGTAATCCAGTCACGGAACATTAGAAAAAATTATATCGGATCGAACGGATTGTTCGGCGGACAGATCACCTATGCCCCAATCGAGGAGGGTGTTGTTGGTCTCAGTTATATGAACAAGCGCTGGGAACGGAAACCGTACACGGCGCAGAGGATGGATTCATTGTTCAATCCTTATTACATCGTTGTCAATAGCAGGCCGAACGAAGAAGAACTTGCTTCGCTAGATGTTGAATATGCACATGAACAGGCGTATTCCATTCAGGCTAAGACGGATTTTGATTTCCGGACGGAAGAGTTATCAAAGATACAGACATTCGCCCGTGTTGGTGTTATGAAGGAACTTAATGTAACGGCTGAATATATCTACCGGCAGCCGAGAGTGGCGTACAATTCTATCTTCTCGGTCTTCAACGTGAACAGTACCAAAGAGATCGAAGGGGGTGTGGAATATCGTCCTCTCATGAAAACATTCTTCTTCGCCCGCTTTGCCAACGTCGCTTATGTTGATGAAAGCAGTCAGCGGCTGGTGGTCGGCGGAACCTATGATGTTTTTTCGGCAACCTATACTCAGAATTTTGGATATGCCGGTGAACTTAACGGCATATCATTCCAGGCACTCTATCCTATGCTCGAGAGGACCCTTACTCCAATGTGTGCTGTAGGATATGCAAGCTATAAGCAGTCAAAAGATGAACCTTCGAGCAACGTATTGAATGGAACAGTTGGAGTTGTTTATCGCCCTGTCCAGACATTATCGACCGATCTGCAAGTGCAGTGGATCAGCAATCCGCAATACAATAGCGATATGCGCATTTTCCTCAAAATTAACTATTGGTTCAGTGAAAAGTTGAATTGGTTATGATGAAAAAAAATCTCTTGATAGCGTCAATCGCCTCACTCCTGATCGCACTTGTGATCGTTGTTCGTACCAGCGCTGTTGCCGGCGAAGACATACAGCTCGACAAAAAACAGATACTGAAATTTTCGCACAGTAAGCATGCCGATGCGGGAATTGAATGTTCATCATGTCACACGCCGGAAAAATTGACGAAGAATGCATCCGAAAAAATGCTGCCGACGCATACAGAATGTCAGTCATGCCATGAGCAGGAAGTGAACGAAAAATGCGGTTTCTGCCATAAGGACGAAAATGCTCCGGTGGCGTTGCCGAATCCTGTCCGGGAGATTCTCTTCGATCATCAAAAACACGTTGTTGACCAAAAAGCGGAATGCGTTACCTGTCACCAGGGGATGGATAAGACGGACTATGCTGAAGCAAAAAATCTGCCTGCTATGCCGACATGCGTAACTTGCCATAACGGTGTAAAAGCGGTGAACCAATGTGAAGCATGTCATACGAATCTTGCAGGACTCCGTCCTTCAACTCACATGGTGGCGAATTTCAAACGTGAGCATTCACGAGTAATGAACGGCCGCACCTATGATGCAAACTGTCAAAGCTGCCATACGGAAGCTTCATGCATGGAGTGTCATGACGGTACGAATCTGACAAAACTCACGACGAATGAAAAGACCGGTATGATGTCGCCGAGGAAATTCGGGACCGACAGACCGGCTGCTCTTGCTGCACAAAATGTTCATGATCTCAATTATAAGTTCACGCACGGAATTGATGCCAAAGGGCGCTCAGCCGACTGTCAAACCTGTCACAAGCAGCAGACATTCTGCAACGATTGTCATATGGGCGGAAGTGTTGCACTTGGAGGCGTTATGCCGACAAGTCATGAACAGGCAGGCTTTACTGCAATCGGTGTCGGTTCGGGCGGCGGTGAGCATGCAAAATTAGCCAAACGGGATATTCAGCGTTGCGCATCATGCCATGATACCGAAGGGGGCGATCCGACCTGCGTTACCTGCCATATTGATGTTGACGGAATTAAAGGAACAAATCCCAAGACACATGCTTCAGGATTTTTGAAAAATGTTGAAGGTGATTGGCATTCCGATGCAGCCTCAACCTGTTATACCTGTCATAACGATGCCAATGCACGGCCGAATGGAAAATCCGGTCAAAAATTCTGCGGATATTGTCATGGAGTTAAATAATACACTATGAAAATTACTTCGATCATATTTTTTGTCTCCGGTTTGCTCTTTCTTGCATTGGCAGGTTGCAGCGAGCTGAAAAACAGCAAGACACCTGTTGAGCCGGCGATGACCGTGCATGGGATCGGGTTTGCCGATACGACCCAAAAAAGCAGTGCAAATTTTCACACAAAATATATTCAAACAAAGAATTATGACCTGAAGTTATGTCAATCCTGTCATGGTACGGACTATGCCGGAGGAACGACTGGTCAATCATGCAATTCATGTCACAATAAACCGAACGGACCGGAGAATTGCACCACGTGTCACGGCAGCATCAATGCGGCGCCTCCAAAAGATCTTTCAGGTAATACGGCGCGGACTGTTCGAGCCGTTGGTGCCCATCAAAAACATTTGATCGGCGGAACACTTGGCGCTGCGGTTGCTTGCAATACCTGTCATAAAGTTCCGCAAAAATTCGGCGATGCAGGTCATATTGATGCAACACCTCACGCAGAAATTTATACCGATACGACATCGGCATTTTATCGGTCGAACGCCGTGTACAATGCGTCGAATGTTACTTGCACCAATACATATTGTCACGGAAATTTCAACGGCGGTAATCTTAATGCAGTAATGACATGGACAGACACATCAAGCACCTCTGTTCAATGCGGTACGTGCCATGGCGATGTTACGAAGGCCACGTTAAAAGAGAAAGCATTTCCGAAGACAGGCCATACGGCTGCGGCCGTAACGGCAGATTGTGCAACGTGTCACGTTGCGGTTGTCAATTCCAGTATGACTATCATTAATCCTTCGCGGCATGCCAACGGCAGGATTGATTAGAAAATGATAAAAATGTTTATGTCAATTAAACGAAACATAAAAAGATCTTCGTCACAAAAAGAATCCTGTCTATGACAGGATTCTTTGTTTTAAGAGAATAAGGTACGAAAGTATGATTTAACCGATAGGTAAAGCCTCTTTATCTATCTATCTGCTGTGAACAATGCAATAGAACAGTCATTGTCTGTTGCTCCCCTCGGTAATACTCTACGGTCAAGTTGTAAAAATTTCTATGCTGCAAAGAAACAGACGACAGTAATGTTTTGTCGTTAAAGTATAACTAAAAGTTTGACTTATCGCTATGCCATGATAAGTCAATAATCACAACCATATACATACAACAATCTTAACGAAAGGATTGACAACAATGAAAAATGTCTTAATTGTTCTTACGGCAATCGCTCTTTTTGGCCTCATTGCCTGCGAAGGTCCGGCTGGACCGGCAGGAAAAGACGGTGCAACTGGAAAAGACGGAGTTGCAGGTAAAGATGCCGGTTTTGTTTATTTTGACGGATTCAAAGCTGATTTAAAATGCTCGTCGTGCCATAATGCCGATACAGATACGGTTAATAATGTTGCTGCACGCTCGATCCAATGGGCAAATTCACTTCATGGCAGCGGAACAGCATCTGAAGAAAATAGAGTTTCGTGCGTAGAATGTCACAGCACGGAAGGATTCATCATGAAAGCAAAAGGTATCACCATCGCTTCGGATATTGTGAACGTAACGCCCCCCAACTGCTTTGCATGCCATTCACCGCACGCAAAAGGGGATTTCTCGCTTCGTACAACCGCATCAGTTTCATTAACGTCGAACATCATCGGAGTGAATGCTTCCACGTTTAATGTTGGTAACGGAAATCTTTGTGTTGCCTGCCATAGACCGCGTCCGATTACGGCATCGGCTACTACCATGCTACCAGATCCGACAAAAACTGCTATGACCGATACATTGAAGATTGCTTCCAGTCGATGGTATGGTCACTACGGTGTTCAAGGCCAGATTCTTATCGGTGCTGGTGCATTTCAATTCCAGGGAACCACCACATACGGCACAACGAGTCAGCATAGCACTATGGCGCCAATCAGTACGAATGGCTGCATAACGTGCCATATGGCAGATTTTACGCCGGCAAATGCATACGGTAACAAAATCGGCGGACATACGATGGCCATATCCTATATTCCCGAAGGTAGCACAACGACCGTTGAAATGTTGAATGGCTGCAAAACGTGCCACTCTTCTATCACGAAGCTCGACTATAATAGCAAGGTTACGACATTCAAAGCAAACTTAGATACCTTGAAGAAGCTTTTAGTTGCGAAAAATTGGATCGACACGCTTGATGCACTTAAAGCTACATCAACGGCACCGTTAAAGATCGTTCCGGCTTCACGCGGCGGAGCTCTCTTTAACTATATGATGCTGATCCATGATGGCAGTAAAGGTGTCCATAATCCGATATACGCAAACGATGTTGTCCGTGCTTCTATTGCGGAAATGCGCAAATAAGATTTTGTAGTGTGCATCATGCACACAATAAGGTTTTTATTAAATGATTCGTTTTGCCCAGTGCAAGACGAATCATTTTTTTTTCGTACCCTACAAAATATTTTCTCAATTTTTTGCAGCGATAAAAATTTTTGTCCTTCCATCCCCGCATACCCGCAGTGTCGACCGAAAACAGTAAAATTGTATTTTTTACCGGTCATTAAAATCGGATAAATTTATCTTCATCGAATAAGGTTTTCATTAAAAATATGGCTACAGAATAGGACCATTTTATCTCTTTGTCCTCTCAAAAATGCAAAATAAGGTCAAAGATTTATGGCAACCTTAAGAAACTGAATTATTCAACGGCGGAAAATTCAACGTTTTCAACGATAATATTCGGCACATTATTTGCCAATGAAATGACAGATTTCACCTACATTTGACTTATCAAAAAATACAACGGTAAGCCAATATTCACTAAAAAGAACACCTAACTTCATTAATGAAAGGAGTTACAACAGTGAAAAAATTCCTAACTGTTTTAACCGCAATTGTTCTACTTGGTCTCATTGCTTGCGAAGGTCCTGCAGGGCCGGCAGGTAAAGACGGTGCAAAAGGTGCAGACGGCGCAAAAGGTTTAGACGCTGGTTTTGTCTATTTTGAAGGTTTCAAAGCAGATATAAAATGTGCATCATGCCACAATCCTGATACAGATACAACCTTTTATAAAGCAGCAGCAACGTTTCAATGGGCAGCATCGAAACATGCAAACGGTGGAACAGCATTCGAAAGCGGTGCATCCTGCGCAGAGTGCCATACAACGGAAGGCTTTGTCCAGAAGATGAATGGTATGACAGTGACGCAAAAAACAAACGCGTCGCCCGTCGGTTGCTTCGCGTGCCATTCACCGCATAAAAATGGTGATTTCCAATTGCGTAAATCCACAGCAGTGACTCTATTCTCGAACTTTACCGGTGTTGCTGATTATACATTTGATTACGGCAAGGGTAATCTTTGTGCACAATGCCATCGTCCGCGTACACAAACTGTGAAACTTGATCCAAGCAAATCGACAGCAACTAATGATACCATCAAGATAACATCCACCCGCTGGTATTCACACTATGGAGTGCAATCCCAGATGCTGATGGGTAAAGGCGGATATGAATGGGCAAACCAAACAAATGTTGTTTCCAGTTCTTTCCATACCACCTCAACATCAATCAAGGCTGATGGCTGCACAATTTGCCATATGACCACCGCACAGGGCGATTATTCAGGCGGTCACTCAATGAAATTGGAATCCGAAGAAGAAGGTCAAAATACTAACGGCTGTAAAGTCTCCGGATGCCATGCAACAACATTGACCAGCTTGGATTACAAGAGTGCAATGACAATTACACATAAGAACCTTGATACACTTAAAGTTCTTCTTGCCACAGCAGGCTGGATAGATACAGTTGCCAATGGAACCAAAGCTGTGACAATTACACCATCGAACAAAGCCGGTGCTATTTGGAACTACTTCCTGGTTGAACATGATTTGAGCTCTGGAATTCACAATACAGCATATGCAAATTCATTGCTCCGCAATTCAATTGCAAAAATGCGCGGTCAATTCTAATCTAATTTTTTCCTCCCGGAAAAAATAAAAGCTACAACCTGGTATATCCTAAAATCCGTCTCGTGTCCTGCGAGACGGATTTTTTATTTTAACGTGGAAAACCGCCGCCTTTGGCGGCGTTAGTTTATTTTTGGATAAGGGGAAATATTTTCCTATCATCTCATTGTCACGCCGGCAAATAACGTATGAAAATCTTTGGAATAGTTCTGCTGCTGCTTGTTCATTTTGGATATTCGCAGAAGATGCATGTGACAATTCTTGTTAAACCGAAGACAGAGGCGCGGGATTCCATTGGGCACGTTTATATAGCAGGAAATAAGACCGAATTTGGTAATTGGAATCCTTCAGCTTCAGAGCTTTACAAAGTTTCAGATTCACTCTGGAAATTCGAATCAAGTTTCGACAGCGGAGCAGTACTGCAGTTTAAGATCACCGCCGGTTCTTGGGAGACCGAAGCGATTTACGACAGCGGCACAGTGCCGCAAAACACCACTATTGATGTAACGAAAGATACGATCGTGATTCTTCGTCCGTTCTTCTGGAAAAGATACTTACTTCCCAAAAAACCCGAGCAAGCCATTCGCGGAAGGGTGGAGTATCACCGCAAGCTTTCAGGTGAAGGACTCAATCATAGCCGTGACATTATCGTCTGGCTACCCCCGTCATACGATAAGAATGCGAAGAAACATTATCCGGTGCTGTATATGCACGACGGTCAGAATATTTTTGATCCTTCTACTGCATTTACCGGTTACGATTGGCGCGTGGATGAAGTAGCCGACAGTCTTATCAAATTAAAAAAAATTGAAGAGATCATCATCGTGGGGATCTACAATTCACCGGATAGACTTTCGGAGTATTCCGATTCGCCGCTCGGCTCAGCTTATTTGAATTTTGTCATCAACAATGTGAAGCCATTGATCGATTCTTCCTATCGGACAAAGCCGGGGAAAGAGCATACGGGAGTTGCGGGATCGTCGCTGGGCGGACTGGCGTCGCTTCTGTTCGTCTGGAAACGGCCCGATGTGTTCGGAATGGCAGGATGCATTTCAACGTCGTTTTGGTATGACGACGAAAAAACGCTGAAAGAGATCCGTGAATACTCCGGTCATAAAAAAAATGTGAAGATCTACCTGGATTGCGGCGGACGTGAAAAAGAACTTATCGGCGGTTACAAACGGATGGTGGAGATCTTAAAATCGAAAGGATATAAAAAAGGAAAGGATCTGGAATATACGCTCGACTCAAAAGCGACCCACAGCGAACAGTATTGGGCGAAACGTGTCTGGAGACCGCTGGTGTTCATGTTCGGACGTTAAACTTAGCATTTTTATCCATCCCGGGTCAGACAGGAATTTCTGACCTACTTCGATAATTTATCATTCTTCTTCAACGATTCCTTTTTCAATTTCTTCTTATACTCGATCATCTTCATCATCAAATTCTTATCACTGATGGCAAGCATTTGAACCGCAAGCAGACCGGCATTTTTCCCTCCGCCAATCGCTACTGTTGCTACAGGAATGCCCCCCGGCATCTGGGCAATGGAAAGTAATGAATCCAATCCGTCCAATGCTTTTGTTTTTATCGGTACACCGATAACGGGAAGAGGAGTATGCGAAGCGGTCATTCCCGGCAGATGAGCTGCTCCGCCCGCACCGGCGATGATCACTTTAAGTCCGCGCTTCAACGCAGACGAAGCATACGTTGCCATAAAATCCGGCGTGCGGTGTGCAGAGGTGATCTTCATCTCAAATGCGACGCCGAATTCTTCCAGCACGATTGCCGCTTCCTGCATGGCGGGAAGGTCTGAATCGCTTCCCATAATAATTCCAACAATAGGTTTTTTCATACGGTAATGACTCCATTGATCATGCTGATTTTTAAATACTCCGCCATTTATGGCGGAGTAGGTAATATTCCAACGCGAATGGCTTTAGACATGATGGTGTAGATGATATTCTTTGATAAAAGAATCATATTCTTCAGCGGAAGTTTTTTTACTGTGATGTTCCTCTTGGTTCCGAATATATTCCCTTACAACAGGCAGAATAGATTCACTCACTGATGAGGCAAAATATTCATCCGCCCATTCAAATTTTGTCTTTGTAACGGCATTCGAGTTGATCCAAAATGCCGATTCACCTTTGATCAATTGAAGAGCTTTTGAAATAGCCATATCAGCATTCAGACCAAACAAGCAATGCACATGGTCGGTAAAACCGCCTATTGTATCGATAAAAATGCCTTTCTCAATTGCATTCTTACGAATATGTTCCAGCACGATAGTACTAACATCCTTTGTTAAGAAAGGATATCTATTTTTAGTTCCCCATACAGCATGGATCATTACTTTGACGTATGCCATAAAATATGTCACGGCTAAAGCCGTATGATTTTTTATTTCCATCAAAACTCCGCCGTAAAAGGCGGAGTTTACTATAAGCTGAAATGGCTTGAATATTCTACCTTTGACACACGTGTGTGCGGAATTACGGAATGTCACGTCACGGCTAAAGCCGATTTATTTTTTATTTTCGTTAAAACTCCGTCGTAAAAGGCGGAGTTAATTATCTACTGATAACGATGAATAAGAAATTCACCGGATATCATACAGATTTGGCTATAGCTTTGTTTCTGAAATTCGTTCAAGTGAAACTTTAAGAATTCGAACGGTCGTAAAGATCTATAAACTAATTTTTTCTTCTATTGCGGTAGCTTCTTTAAGGATCTTCTGCAGATTATCTCCGACGATGGTGATGTGACCCATTTTTCTGCCGACGCGTGAACCTTCTTTTCCATAGACGTGGAGATGTACGTGAGGATAGGCCAACGCTATTTGATACATCTCTCTCTTTTTTTGAGGAACAGTTTTGCCGAGAAGATTGATCATCACTGCATACGGCTTCACCATCATAGTGGAGCCAAGCGGTAATTCCATAACGGAGCGGACATGATTTTCAAACTGCGATGTCACGCATGCTTCGATCGAATAATGACCGGAATTATGCGTGCGCGGCGCCATTTCATTGACGATGATGGATTTGTCACTGGTCAGGAACATTTCTACACCGAAAATGCCAAATCCTTTCATAGCTTTAACGGAAGCGATGGCGATCTCTTCTGCCTTCTGTGCGATCTTTTTCGGGATCTGAGCCGGGGCGATTACGGTATGACAAATGTGATTCTTTTGGATCGTTTCCACTACTGGATATGTTCTGGTCTCATTTTCCGTCCGAACAACCATCACGGCAAGTTCCATGGTAAAGTTGACGAATGATTCCGCCATCAGATTAAAATGGCGGTTCGAAAGATGTTTCACGGCGTCATTGAACTCTTTTTCGTTGGAGACGAGAGCATTTCCGTATCCGTCATAACCCATTTTTCGCGATTTCAACAGGAACGGTGTTCCAAGTTTCTTGGAGAGTTCACTATACGTCTGCTTCTCCTTTACTTCAAGAAAAGGGGCGACCGGAATTCTGTTCTTCTTCAGCGTCTGTTTCTGCAGCAGTTTGTCCTGGATGAGTCCGATCGTGACCGACGACGGAAATACCTTCTTACCCAGTTTTTCAAGAAACTCAATTTTGTGATGGTCGACAAATTCATTCTCGAGAGTTATCACATCGCAATGGAGCGTGAATGATCGTAAGGTTAGCTCATCTTCCACCCATCCGATCGATTCGTTGTGCGTTAATTGACCGGCAGGAGAATGCATTTCTTTATCCATTATGGCAACATCAAAGCCAAGCCGCGAAGCAGCCAGCGTTGACATCTTTGCCAGTTGGCCTCCGCCAAGGATACCGATACAGAATTTTTTGAACATGGTCTTTGTCGTTTATTTCGAATATTGTCATGCTGAAAACGCATGACCGGAGAGTATTTTATTCGTAAAGATAATCTGAATTATAAGCATTAGCAAGAATTCGTTGAACCGTATAAACCATTCAACGAATATTACCGTGCCGTGTTATGATAGTATTATTACTTAGAAGGATGAGCGGCATTTTCACCGGCAACAAATCCGGTCGAGAATGCCGCCTGTAAATTATATCCTCCCACCGGTCCGGCAATATCAAGGATCTCCCCGCACAGGTATAATCCCTTCACGACCGTAGATTCCATTGTTGTCGGATCGACTTCGTTTAATGCCACGCCCCCGGCCGTTACTTCGCCGCGGTCAAGAGGAATCTCTTTCACTGTGCCGAGCGAAAAACGCTTCAGAATTGTCGTTAATCCGCGCCGTTCATTCTTCGATAGTTGATTCAGTTTTTTGATGAATCCGATCTTTGCAGAGACTAAAATGTATTCTGCAAGTTTTTGCGGAACAAGCTGTTCGGTGAGGGTCAGAATGGTGCGGGCGGGGGCGGAGGCGATATCGGCGATCATTTTCTCATCCAGTTGTTCAAATGACAATTCCGGATAAAAATCGACACACATGTTGATTGTCTTCCCGAGTTCAAATTCCAGATATGCATTTCGGCTCACTTCCAAAGTTGCGGGTCCGGAAAGACCAAAGTGCGTGATAAGAACATCTCCTCTCCATTCCGATACGATTTTCTTATCGCTGATTGCCATTAATGTACAATCGCGGATCGGAGTTCCCTGCCAAAGAGAAGGGGGAGCGGGCGAAACAATGATCGGCGTCAGAGCAGGGCGGAGCGGAACAATTGTGTGTCCAAGTTTCTTCATCCAACGGAAACCATCGCCGGTCGTGCCGGTTTTTTGGTATGATGAACCGCCGGTCGCAACAATGACCGAAGAAGCGGTGATTGTATCGCGTCCGGTTTTAATGCTGAACGTCCCATCAGGATCAACAAAGATCTCTTTCACAGGAGACTGCAGTTTGACAGTAACATTGACACGGTCCATCATATTGCGCAGCGCTTTCAGCACATCTTCGGCGTCGTGACTTTTCGGGAATACTTTTCCGTTCTCGCGCACATACGTCTCGACCCCTTCAGTATGAAGAAGGTCCAGCAGTGCAAGATTTGTGAATTTGTGGAATGCATATTTCAGAAAACGGGATTCATTGGTTTGGAACTGACGGATCATCGTTTGGATGTCGGCGCCGTTCGTGATGTTGCATTTTCCCCCTCCGGAAATGAGGATTTTTATTCCCAACTGAGGATTCTTTTCCAGCAGAAGTACTTTTGCGCCGAGTGATGCAGCATGCCATGCTGCGATCATTCCGCCTGCACCACCGCCGATGACAATGATTTGTTGTTCGTTTATCATAGTAATAGAATATAATGAGGAACTTCCCTTCATCAAAGCCGTCTAAATCGTTGATTATCTCTCCATAAAAGAGTATCTTTACATAGTTTTTGAACCATGGGGCATCGTACCGCACCATATTTAATGGTGCGTTTCATTTTTCGAACAATTTCGGAGTTTTTCCTTGGCTAAAGGTATGGCTCGTCCGGCGAGCCAAGATAAAAAACTGCAAGAACGTCTGCAAAAAAACGGTCATATTCCTAAGCATATCGCTGTGATCATGGATGGGAACGGTCGCTGGGCGAAGAAGCGTTCGCTGCCGCGTGTTGCCGGCCATCATGAAGGGGTGAACTCTGTCCGTGATATGGTTGAAACCTGCGCACAGATCGGTGTTAAATTTCTCACATTGTATACGTTCTCAACGGAAAACTGGAATCGTCCCAAAGATGAGGTCTCAATTCTCATGCGGCTACTTGTCAGCTCTTTGCGAGACGAGCGGGACCGGCTGCATAACAACAATGTGCGTGTGATGACGATCGGCGATTTCGGATCGTTACCGCAGGATGCTCAGGATGAATTTCTTGATGCGATCGATCTGACAAAGAATAACACCGGCTTGACGCTCGTCCTTGCGTTGAGTTACAGCGGCAGGTGGGATATTACGAATGCGATGAAGCGGATTGCCGAACAGGTGAAACAGGGAAAACTTGCTCCGGAATCGATCACCGATGAAGTGATTACTCAGAATTTAGCGACGAAGAATATCCCCGATCCAGACCTGTTGATCCGCACCAGCGGCGAACTTCGTATCAGTAATTTTCTTCTCTGGCAGCTGGCGTATTCCGAAATGTATGTTACCGATATTCTCTGGCCGGATTTTAGACGAACGGCATTATATGAAGCAATTGAATCATTTCAATCCCGCGAACGCCGGTTCGGGAAGGTGAGCGAACAAATTGGAGCCCCATCGAAAACCTCTTCAAAAAACTACGTGCGGCGATTGTTAAAAAGTGTTTCTGGAATCTAATCGAATACTAATGACCATAAAACAAATAGCTCTTGCGCTTCTCTGCGTTTGCGGAATGTTGTTTGCACAGCAGGGAGTGCAGCAAAAACAATATAAGATCCTCGGCATCAGTGTCTCGGGGAACAAGCTTGCCGAAGCGGCGGCCATCATCGGAAATTCAGGACTGAAAGTCGGTGATGAACTCACTGTCCCCGGCGAGCAGACACGCAACGCAATTCTCCGTTTATGGAATCTGAAGATCTTTGCCAACATCGATATTCAGGCGGAGAATATCACAGCGGACGGAGCATATCTTCTGATTGTTGTAGAGGAATTCCCGCGTCTTGAAAAGGTAGAATATGCCGGAAACGAAGAACTCGATGCAGATGACCTTAATAAGAAAATAAATGTCACCAAGGGGCAGATCATTGCTCCGCAAGAGGTCAACAAGATATCCAAGATCGTGAAGAAAGCATACGAAGACGAAGGATATCTGCAGGCGCAGGTTTCTTCTGAACTGATCGTTGCACCGGATTCTTCCGCAAAAGGCCGCATGATATTGAAGCTGACGGTAACGGAAGGGAATGATGCACGGATTCGCCAGGTTCAATTCTTCGGCAATAAATTCTTTGATGACGCGGATCTTGAAAGCGAACTGCCCGATGTGCATACGACCACCTGGTGGAAATTCTGGCGCACCGGTAAACTGGAAAAGAAAAAATACGAAGATGCAAAGAAGAAGCTCGTTGAATTCTACAAGAAGAACGGATTCCGCGACGCAGAACTGATCTCGGATTCTGTGACGTTCAGTCAGAACAAGGAAGATATCGTTCTGAAACTGTTCGTTTTTGAAGGTCCGCAATACAAGGTGCGGGACATAAAGTGGGACGGGAATACCGTCTTTAAAACGGAAGCATTGAACCAGCGGCTCGGCTTCCAGTCCGGTGAAGTGTACGACATGGAAAAATTCGAGCAGAATCTGCGCGGTAACCAGGATCAAACAGATGTTGCATCGATGTATCTTGATAACGGATATCTCACCGTACAGATCGAACCGGAAGAACAGAAGGTCGGCGAGAACGAGATCGATATCACCATCCGTGTTCGTGAACGGAATCAATTTAAGATCGCCGGTGTCGAGATCCGCGGGAATACGAAGACGCAGGAACGGGTGATCCGCCGCGAACTTTACGTCCGCCCCGGGGATTATTTCAGCCGTTCGAACATCATCCGCAGTATCCGTCAGTTATCGGTACTGAACTACTTCAATCCGGAAAAGATCAAACCTGACACGAAATTCGTTGACGATAAGAATGTTGATATCGTGCTTGATGTCGAAGAAAAATCGAGCGATACGTTCAATGCATCGGTCGGATACAGCGGCGCATTCGGTGCAACAGGAGCGCTCGGGCTGACATTCAACAATTTTGATATAACGGAACCCTTTTCGGGCGGCGGCGGTCAAGTGCTGAACTTCGACTGGCAGTTCGGAGAAGGCTCGCGGTACAGAACATTCTCGGTCTCATTCCGCGAACCATGGGTGTATGATACGCCGACATCGTTCGGATTCAGTCTATACGATACAAAACAAGATTACTATTATTCCATCCATCAGCAGGGTGGAACGATCAGTGTCGGCCGGCGCTTTAAGTTTCCGGACGACTATTTCAGCGCAAACTGGACCTTCCGTTTTCAGCGATTGGATGTATTCAATGTTGGTTCATCGTACTTTTATCAGGAAGGACGATCGAGCCAGTTCAGTGTCTCACAGGTCATTCAGCGGAACAGCGTGAACAGTCCGTTGTTCCCGACGCAGGGAAGCAATATCTCACTCTTCACGGAAATTGCCGGTGCGCCGATTCTGCCCGGCACAGCGCAATATAACAAGCATCTGTTCTCTGCGGATTGGTATATTCCGGTCTTCAACAGTTCGCGTGTTGCATTATATTTTGGTACGCAATACGGCGCAATCTTCCCGTATAAGAAAAATTCCTATATCCCGTATATCGAAACATTCTACATGGGCGGTACCGGACTTGGTCAGATCGCAACGACACCGCTGCGCGGATATGAAGACCGCAGTATCGGTCCGGTGAATGTGAACGGACAATACATACCGGCGCATGCCATGGCAAAACATACACTGGAATTGCGTTTTAATGTTGCACTTAACCCAATTCCGATATATTTTCTTGCGTTTGCTGAAGCCGGAAATACATGGGAAAACCTCTCGAAGTCAGAGATGTTCGATCTGAAGCGTTCTGCGGGATTGGGAGCACGTCTGCTCATCAATCCGATCGGTCTTCTCGGTTTTGATTATGGCTATGGTTATGACAATATCGCTGCAGGGATAAAGAGTCCGGCAGGATGGAAGTTCCACTTCCAGTTTGGGAGAGGATTTTAGTAATTCATGTTCTGTCTCATGAGGAACCGGTGCATTGTAATTTTCAGCGCCGACATTTTTTCAATATGAGATAATGCAAAAATATTCTTTTAATTAATTCATTCTTATCAATCAAAGAGGTCATCGTGAAAAAGTTTCTGTTTGTTACGTTAGTATTCGCTACATCATTGTTTGCGCAGGTGCCGGTATTGAAGATCGGCTATGTCAATTCTGAAACGATCATCAAGGAATTGCCCGAAGCAAAAGAGTCGCAGGCAAAACTGGAATCGATTTTGAAGGGATGGCAGGATGAGATCGAAAAACGCGGCCAGGCGCTGCAGGCAAAATATGAAGAGTACCAAAAACAGTCGAACATGCTGAATGAATCATCGAAACAGGCAAAACAAAAAGAACTTGTTGATGACGAACAGAAGCTCAATCAATACCGGCAGGAGAAACAGCAGGAACTTGCAGCACAGCGTGAAAAGATCATGAAACCGATCCAGGAAAAGGTCTTCAAAGCGATCGAAAAAGTTGCTAAGGAACAAAAATTGTCGTTCGTTCTTGACCGTGCAACGGAAGTTCCAGTTCTGTATGCTGATCCGCAGTATGATTATACGTTCAAAGTACTGGATATGCTGAAACGCGGTTCAAAATAATCTTTTTTTTGCTCAGCCGTTCCGAGTGCTTACCGTAATTATTTTTTGCAGCGGTGGTGACCTTTTACATTCTGAACAGAACCGGGTATTACCATAAAAAGGATCTTCTATGAAAAGAATAATATTGCTGTTAAGCGTGTTCTTTGCTGTCGTTGTAACCAATGCACAGACAAAGATCGCCTTCATCAATTCCGCAGTTGTCATGGAGCAGCTGCCGGAGGCACAGGATGCTCAGAAACAGATTGAAGCTCTTTCCCAGCAATGGCAGAACGATCTGAATCAAATGGCAGCAGATATGCAGAAGAAAGTGGAAGATTATGACAAGCGGAAGCTGATCATGTCCGATAAGCGCAGGGCTGAGGTAGAAAAGGAATTACAGGAACTCGATAAGAAAATTGTTGATTTCCGGAATCAAAAGTTCGGCACAGCGGGCGAAATGTTCACGAAGCAGAATGAATTCATGAAGCCGATCCAGGAAAAGATCTTCAAAGCAGTGAAGGATGTAGCGGATGAGGAATCGTATGATTATGTCGTTGATCGAAGCAATTCCACGCTGCTGTTGTTCGCAAACGCAAAACATGATCTCACTCAAAAAGTGATCTCGAAATTACTTCAAAAATAAACATGCGAGGTCTTCTGACCTCGTTTTTATTTGTATGATTACTGCCAAAGACATAGCTACGTTACTGGACGGTGAACTCGTCGGCGACGGATCGGTGCAGATTTCGGGTGTCGCCAAGGTCGAAGAGGCGCAGCCGGGAATGCTAGCATTCATCGCTCATCCAAAGTATGAGAAATATGCAGAAATAACCGGGGCGTCCTGCATTCTTGTGAACCGCAGTTTTGACCCAACCAAATTTACGAAAGTCCCTCCGTCGCTCGTTAAACTAGACGATCCCTATTCATCGTTCGTTATTGCCATTGAAAAATTTGCGCCGAAAAAAATAGATTTCCCGAAAGGTATCGATTCATCGGCGGCAGTTCATTCTTCCGTAAAAGTTGGAAAGAATTGCTCCATTGGCGCGTATGCCGTAATTGCTGAGAATGCTGTGATTGGCGATAATTCAGTTATTCATCCCCATGTTGTTGTCGGCAGGGATGTGAAGATCGGGAATGATTGTGTGCTCTATCCTAGCGTTACGATAAGAGAAGAATGCATTCTTGGCAACAGAGTTATTATACAGCCGGGTGCTGTGATCGGCGGCGACGGATTTGGATTTGCGCCGAAGAAGGATGGAACTTACCGGAAGATCCCTCAATTGGGGATCGTCGTCATCGAAGATGATGTTGAAATACAGGCGAATACGTGCGTCGATCGTGCCACACTCGGCGAAACCCGGATCAAACGCGGTACGAAGCTCGACAATATGGTGCAGATCGCCCACAATGTTGTTATCGGCGAAGATACGGTGATTGCCGGATCGTCCGGCGTGGCCGGAAGCACCAAGGTCGGGAATCGAAATATGATCGGCGGCGCAGTCGCAATTACCGGACACATCTTCACCGTTGACGATGTTAAAGTGGCCGGCGGTTCCATTGTCAGCCGCTCGCTGGACGAACCGGGGGAAACATATTCCGGTTATCCTGCAAAGAAAGCAGCGAAGTGGAGAAAGATCGAAGCGGCATCCCGGTCACTGCCGGAGATGATAACAGAAATGCGAGAATTGAAAGAAAAACTTCACGCTCTTGAAGAAGAAATTGCAGCATTAAAAAACAGCAGCGCCAGCCGGTAGGCTGTACAGTTCAGTGATGACCACAACAACAGCCGTATATTTACTGCAGGAGGTTCGATGTTAGTTCAGCAGCGCACAATTAAAAGACCTGTCTCAATGTCCGGCATCGGCCTGCACACCGGCACACAATGCACCATGACCTTTCGTCCTGCACCCGAAAATTTCGGCATCCGTTTCCGGCGTGTTGACATCGGCGGTTCGCCCGAAATTCCGGCGGATGTGGATCATGTGGTCGAAGTCGCGCGCGGAACAACGCTCGGCATCGGCGATGTTCGCGTGCATACAACCGAACATGTTCTAGCGGCGATTGTTGGCTTATTGATCGATAATATTATCATTGATATCGACGGCATCGAACCTCCTATCGGTGACGGAAGTGCTAAACCGTACGTTGACGTGCTGCAGGAAGCCGGTTTTGAAATGCAGGATTCACCCAAAGATTATCTTGTGATCGATCAGATGGTGGAGTATAAGGATGAGAAGCGCGGCGTTCATATTGTGGCACTGCCGACCGACGATTTTCGTATGACGGTAATGGTCGATTACAATAATCCAGCACTCGGAAGTCAGCATACAGGAATCTTTAATCTTGAACAGGAATTTGTTCCCGAGTTTTCCATGTGCCGTACGTTCTGTTTTCTGCACGAAGTGGAACAATTGCGCGAAGCCGGACTGATCAAAGGTGGATCGCTCGATAACGCGATCGTCATCGCCGATAGGGACCTTCCGGACGATGAATTGCGCCGCGTAGCCGACAAATTGGGGATCAAAGAATCGATCTTTTTGGGAGGACACGGACAACCGATCAACAACAAAGCGCTCCGTTTCAAAAATGAACCGGCCCGCCATAAACTTCTCGATATGCTTGGCGATCTTGCTTTGATCGGTGTTCCTTTAAAAGCGCATATCCTTGCCGCACGTCCCGGACACGCAGCCAATGTGGAATTTGCCAAGGTCGTTCGGAAACTCTATCAGCAAAAGAAGATCGTTAAAAAATACCAGCACGAGAAAAAACAAGGGATCGTATTCGATGTCAACGCGCTGCAGCGGATCCTTCCGCACCGGTATCCGTTTTTGCTTGTCGATAAGATTATCGAGTTCAAGCTGAATGAGCGGTGTGTTGGCGTGAAGAGCGTTTCGGCGAACGAACAATTTTTCCAGGGACACTTTCCGGGTGCTCCCGTGATGCCGGGAGTGTTGATCATCGAAGGGATGGCCCAGACCGGAGGAATACTGCTTCTGGATGGTTCCGATACGAACGACCGTCTTGTTCTGTTCATGGGTATCAACAATGCAAAGTTCAGAAGACAGGTGGTGCCGGGAGACCAGTTAGTTTATGAATTAACAATGGTCAACCGCCGCAGCAAAGTTTGTACGATGCGGGGTGAAGCCTACGTTGATGGACAGCTCGTTTGTGAAGCAGAAATGATGGCGACAATTGTCGATAGACCAAAATTACCAAAATCATAACATACTATGGCCACTCAAATTCACTCTACCGCAATAGTCAGCGCAAAGGCAGAAATTGCCGAAGGCGTTATCGTTGATCCGTATGCCATCATCGAAGATGACGTTATCATCGGCGAAGGAACATACATTGGTCCTCACACGCTTATCGCTAACGGGGCCCGTATCGGGAAGAACTGCAAGATCCATAAAGGAGCAGTTGTTTCTACGGCGCCGCAGGACCTTTCCTATAAAAATGAGCCGACATATTTTGAATTGGGCGATAACACGACGATTCGAGAATTTTGCACGCTCAACCGCGGAACAACAAAACAGCATCTCAAATCTACCGTTGGCAGCAATTGTCTGCTGATGGCCTATGTGCACGTGGCGCATGACTGCGTTATCGGTAACAACGTGATCATTGCTAATTCGGTACAAATGGCCGGACATATCACGATTCAGGACTTTGCGATCATCGGCGGA
>CAJBTU010000196.1 GCA_903958625.1 uncultured Ignavibacteriota bacterium
ATTGTCAACATATATTAACAATAAAAATATCTGTGTTTTAGTTTTTGACGCAAACGGCCGTCTTAGAGTAAAAAAAAAGACATTTTATGGTGCAAAAGGATGCGTCGGGATTATTTCCTGGCGAAGGCGCGGACTTTAAAATTGCCACAAAGGCACGAAGGACCGCTCAAAGAGTTGCAAAATAAAAGTGGGCAGGCAAAAAGAATAATATAGACGCCCCGCGCAAATGATCGCCCTTCGGCGCGTTCCAGCGCATAAAACGCGCCGTCACTTGCTCAGGGTGATCATATATTTTTTGAGTGAGGGCTGAAGTCGGATGTTGCTTTTGGAAGAACCTTGTCAAGGTGATACGAAAAGAGTATCATAACCTTGACAAGGTTTGAAAACGATCATTTCATCAATAGCAAAAATTCTCAAATCAAGAAAAGATTTTCAGCTTTTTATACTCAGCATAGTTTTTTTGAACAGCACTCTTTTAATACCTATATTGAAAAACTATTATATCTGTACGGAGAAGCCATGCGACAAACAGTTCTTCTTATTATCTTTTGCAGTGTCATTAGCACACTGACTCAGGCACAACCATATCTTGACTCCACCGCATCCGTTGAGGCACGTGTCAAGGACCTGCTCTCGAGGATGACGCTTCAGGAAAAAATCGGCCAGTTGATGCAGGTGGAACGGCAATATGTCGCCACGAAAAAAACGGACATCACCACGTACGGCATGGGCTCGCTCCTGAGCGGCGGCGGATCGGCGCCGACGCCGAACACTCCAAAATCCTGGGCCGACATGTACGATGATTTCCAATCGTACGCGCTGAAAAGCCGGCTGAAGATCCCCCTGCTCTACGGCATCGACGCCGTACACGGCCACAATAACGTTTTCGGAGCGACCATCTTCCCCCACAACATCGGCATGGGCTGCACAAGAGACGAAAATCTTGTGCGCCGGGCGGACAGCGTCGTCGCTCTGGAGGTCGCCGCCACCGGCATTAACTGGACATTCGCTCCCTGCATCGCCGTGCCGAGAGATCTGCGGTGGGGACGAACGTACGAAGGTTTCGGTGAAACACCGGAACTCGCAGTGATGATGGCGCGTGCATCGGTCATTGGTTTTCAGGGGACGGACTCGGTCACACGTACGCTGGCCTGCGCGAAACATTACCTTGCGGACGGCGGAACGGCCAACGGCGTTAACGAAGGCAATGCCATTATGACCGAGGCGCAATTGCGGAGCATACACCTGCCCGGCTACATCGAGGCGGTGAAGTACGGCGTCGGTACGATCATGCCATCGTACAGCAGCTGGAACGGCGTGAAGATGCATGCGAACACCTACCTGCTGACCACGGTGCTCAAAGGGGAACTCGGATTCAACGGCTTCCTCATCTCCGACTATGCCGCCATCGATCAGCTCTCAAGCGTGTTCCGCGACAACGTGAAGAACTCCATCAACGCGGGACTGGATATGATCATGATTCCCGACCGGTATCAGTTGTTCGATACGACGCTGACCAGTCTTGCATCAAGCGGCGAGGTACCATTAAGCCGCATCGACGACGCCGTGACGCGCATACTCCGACAAAAATTCAAACTGGGATTATTCGAACATCCGTATGCAAACCGGACAGAGTTGGGGAATGTCGGATCGGCGTCGCATCGCGAAGTCGCCCGTGAGTGCGTGCGAAAGTCGCTCGTGCTGCTGAAAAAGAAGGACGGTATTCTGCCGCTGCTGAAGAGCGGCCAAAAGATTCTCGTTGCCGGCAGAAGCGGAAATGATCTCGGAATGCAATGCGGAGGGTGGACGATGACCTGGCAGGGATCTTCCGGAACCATCACTACCGGTACCACGGTAAGTGCGGCCCTTCAGCAGATCGCCGGAACAACGAACGTGGTCTACGACCGTACGGCATCGACGACCTCGGGATTTGAGGCAGCGGTCGTCGTCATCGGCGAAACACCATACGCCGAAAGCGGCGGTGACCGCTCGAATTTGGCGCTGGCACAGGAAGACATCGACGTCGTCCAGAAAGTGAAGGGTGCAGGACTCAAGACAATCGTCGTACTAATTACCGGTCGTCCGATGGTACTGACGCCGATCCTTCCCTACTCCGATGTTGTTATCGCAGCCTGGCTTCCCGGCACCGAAGGGAACGGCATCGCGGATGTACTCTTCGGCGATTATCAGCCGCAGGGATTGCTCTCACATTCGTGGCCGCGCTCTAATGCTCAATTGGCGATGAACGTCGGCGATGCGAATTACGATCCGCTCTTTGCATACGGGTACGGAATCACCTCGCTGGCGAATTCCGCATCCGGTTCGGCTCCGGTGTACTACGCATCAAGAGTGGCGTCCGACGGCCGTTCGCTCGTCGTTTCCTTTACCAAAGCGATCGGCGCAACCGGTGCTTCCGCAGCAAATTTTTCCGTGCATGCGGGCAGTGCGTCCCCTGCAGTCAGTTCGATGACAATCGATCCAACAGATGCGAAGAACATTATCCTCCTGCTCGGAACGGCGATCGCTACAGGTGACTCCGTGCGTCTGCAGTATGCCGGCACCGGCGTGACCGCAACGGACGGGGGCGTGCTCCAATCCTTCGGGCCTGTTGATGTGTATAATCCGGGAACGCAGGGACTGCTCATTCCCGGGATGATCGAAGCCGAAAACTACTCTATAATGAGCGGTGTGCAGACTGAGACGACCACCGACAACGGCGGCGGACTTGATGTTGGATGGATCGACTCGGGCGACTGGATAGAATATAATGTAAACATCACTGCCTCGATCAACAGCGCCACATTCCGTATCGCATCGCTCTCCGCGGCCGGACGCATTGCTTTCTCCTGCGATGGAACGCTCCTCACAACGTTCGATCTTCCGGTCACCGGTGGATGGCAAACGTGGCAATCGGTGAACAAATCGGTCACACTTCCCGCCGGCGCACATACGATCCGCATCACGGCGGTCATCGGCGGATTCAATTTAAATTGGATGCAATTCGCTGTCGTCAATTCCGTTCAGTCATCATCCGTACCGGATGAATTCCGGCTTCAACAGAACTATCCGAATCCGTTCAATCCTTCGACGACGATCTCCTTCAGCCTCCCGGCGAAGTCATTTGTTTCACTGAATGTGTTTGATGTGATAGGTAGGGAAGTAGCGACGCTCGTTTCAGAAGAATTGAATGCCGGCAGTTATACTCGTCAATGGTTTGCAGATGGCCTTCCGAGCGGAGTGTATTTCTATCGGCTGCAATCCGGAAGCTATTCGGCCGCGAAGATGCTCATGTTCATGAAGTGACCGGTGTGCGTTTCGATATATTTGCCCCATCAGTTTATCGGTGGGGCATTTTTTTTGTCTTCCGCCACAAGAATGCTCGATGTATAGAACCGGCGGAACGCCGTCACATTCAGTCTCCACACATTTTCCAAAGATCCTGCTTCGCCACTGAGAAATTGAAACGCGCTTCTTTATGTGTCATATTTTCTTTTACCGGATAATCCGAAATGATTTTTTTCAATTAGAAACCAATATTATTCGGCCTTGTATAAATCATCTGTACGACCGATATATTCCTCATCGTAAAACCTGCCTCGCAATAACTGAGATAATAGTTCCACTTTCTGATGAAAGAATCGTCAAATCCCAACTCCTTTACTTGTCCGATCTTTTTATTAAATGCATCACGCCACAGCGAAAGAGTCCGGGCATAATCTTTTCCGAAATCTTTCACATCCAACAGATGCATATCGCCGGTTTTATTGACGGCGGTATTCAAAGCACCGATCGAAGGAATTAATGATCCGGGAAAAATATGCTTCTGTATCCAGTCGACCCCCTTGCGGAATTGATCATACCGGGAATCCGGTGACGTGATCACTTGGAGTCCGAGTAACCCGTCTCGTTTCAATAATTGATGACATTTTTCAAAATATGTTTCCAAAAACTCGTGACCGACCGCTTCAAGCATCTCAATGGAAACGATCTTGTCATATTCACCATCCAGCAACCGGTAATCCTGCAGCCGGATATCGATCTTATCCGCAACGCCTTCGTGCTCAAATCGCGCCCTGGCAAACTCATATTGCTCTTTTGAAATCGTGATAGTGGTGATGCGGCATCCGTAATTCTTTACTGCGTGAAGAGCAAAACCTCCCCATCCGCTCCCTATCTCAAGGATATGATCGCTTGATGTGAGATGAATCTTCCGGCAGAGCCGGTCATATTTTTGGAATTGAGCCTCTTCCAGTGAGACCGGTCTATTATCAAAATAACCGGATGAATATGTCATGGTACCATCCAGGAACAGACCGTAAAAATCATTACTCAAATCGTAATGCTCTGCAATATTTTTCTTCGCACCCGAAACGGTATTTGCCCTGAATATATGTCCCGCGCGATCGATCGCCTGAAGCAATCCCATGGGGGAAAATTTACGGTTGGATCCGGAGAGCGAAGGATTGTTCTCATAATTCAGAATCCACCAGGAGATAAAATTCGTAATATTGTCGGTATCCCAGTCTCCGTCAACATACGATTCCCCAAAACCGACATCTCCGTAGAGAATGCTTTTTCTGAACATCGCCGGGTTATTGATCCTTAATGTTGCCTTATACGAAGAATCCTTCTCCCCCATTCGGATGATCGTTCCGTCCGGAAGCGTGACTGTCAAACTTCCTTTGGTCAGGCTCGCCAATAATTTCAGTGCGATCTTTTCGTATATCGACATCATTTTCCCGGATGCCAGCACGCCGGAAAGTGAATGCTCTTTTACTTGTTCCATACAATAACCTCTTTTTGTAGTTCGGGATTTTCAGATTTTTTTATAAACGGCAATTTTCTGCGATAGAGTTTCAACGCCTGCCAATGGATCTTCACAATAATCTGGATCGTGAGCAACGGGAATCGAATGGTATACCAGAGTAACCGAAGATCGGTCAGTTCTTTCTTTATTCCTGATACCGCACTGATAAATATCTTTTTGCCTTCCTTGTAGTCATCGATGGTGATATGAAGTTTCTCACCCGGAATCTTCAGATGAAAATCGAACACCGTATCAAGTTCAATAAACGGCGACACATAGAAATATTTTTGGAGCATTTTCCGGAAACCATCTTCACTCCTGTCCGATCCGCGCAACAGATACGGCTTCATCTCGCCGAACGTATTGCCGACCTCCGGTATGGCGCAAACCGGATTCCCTTGTTCATCAAAACAAAAATAGAACGATACAGGATTAAAGATATATCCAAACACTCTTAGATTCGTGACAAGAAAGATCTTCCCTTTGTTCAATTCAATCCCGTGCGTACGGAGATACTCCGTGATATTTGCTTTTAACGTCGGTTTCCCGAAATTCATATGATCGGAATCTTTGAAGGTAAAGATGTTGAATCGCTCCCGGCTGAAGAACACCATTCGCTTGTCAAGCAATTCAATCTCGTCCAGATCCAAATAAAAAAAATAGACCTTGTAGAGGAACCGGTTTTTCAGCGGTTCGAGACGATGATGCATCACGCTGCATTCGTAGAGACTAGAATTCATATTGTTCACTGCATTCGCTCATAGGTGAAACTCCGGTGTCATTCGCAACGAAGCGAACAATCTCGCACATACTGTTTTGTGATACGACGAGATATTTCTCACGGCAAACAACTCGGGGCCGGATGATGTTGACCGGATGTTTTTGAGATCGTTTCTACTCCCAGACATTTTTCTTTAAGATCGTACTGCACAGATCCACAGCCGAAGCAAAGGCATCTTCGTGAAACCCATATCTAAAATAACTTCCGCAGAAATAGACCGGCCCGGATTGGTTCAAACTCGGAAGGTCTTTCTGCGCTTTGAGAGCATCAACGGAAAATACGGGATGTGTATATACGATACGTTTCACCACCGATTGCGGATTGACCCGCTCTTCACCGTTTATATTCACAAAGTAATTCCGTTTTTTCGACACCTGCTGCAGACTGTTCATCCAATAAATCGTTGCCGGGGAGAGCTTTCCTGATTGTTCCTGATCGATCCGGTAATTCCATGACGACCAGGTCCGCTTCGTCTTTGGCATAACCGTTTCATCCGTATGCAGCAACGCAACATTCTCTTGATAGTGGAACGGCGTTAGTAACGTCCGCTCACGGGTGGTCGCTTCCGCAAGCATTGATACTGTTTCG
>CAJBTU010000197.1 GCA_903958625.1 uncultured Ignavibacteriota bacterium
ACCGGAGCAGATCCAGACTTCACCGATCAGAATATTCTCCAACAACAGATCATTGGTGCCTGTCACCGTCATCGTGAACGGCCCCCCTTCACTCATCGGTGAAAGTTTTATCATCCATTTCCCGCTCGTATCCGCTACCGTCCGCTGTTGCTGGCCATTGAAAGAGACCGCAACTGTTTCCTGCGACGCGGCAAAGCCCCAGACGGGAACGGTGCGATTCCTCTGCAGCACCATGTTTGAACTGAAGATTGCCGCAAGACGGACTTCCGCCTGCATCACAGTAAAGGCGGTGAGGAGTAAAAAGAATATTTTCATGACCGATCCATTATTTTAAGAGCATCATTCGTTTTGTTGACATTGTTTTTCCTGCGATCATCCGATAGAAATAGACACCGGAAGGCTGATTCGAAGCATTCCAGTGCAGCGTATGCGCGCCGGCATTCATCATTCCATTGTGGAGAACGGCAACAGCGGTTCCGATCAAAGAATAAATTTCAACCGTAACATTCGACCGTTCGGGGATGATGAAAGAAATTGACGTCTCCGGGTTGAAGGGATTCGGATAATTCTGCGAGAGAATAAACGCTGAAGGATTTTCAACTCCCTGCTGAACTGATGTTCCTGTTGAGACGAGCGAATTTTCTGTCGTTCCGGTAACGCGTGCCAGCGCCACAAGTATTGAACCGGTTCCTGACGTGAGCGTAACCGTCGTCGAAGCTGACGTATCGGATGTAATATATCTCGGAAGACTATCCAGTGCGGTTGTATAAGGAGTGACCAATGACGGCCCAACATTGTTCCAGACTGCTCGTCCGCTGTCCGAGATCGCTACACGAAGATTCTGATTGCCGGCTGCAACACCATCATTTAGACCATAGCTCGGCGCATATTTGTTGAATGTCATTGTCGCTGCGCCTGACGCCCCTTTGTTATAGCTGACTTTGTAATATCGAACTGCGGAAACTTTATCAATTCCGTTCGAGAATGTACTGCTTCCACTGTTTGCATTTCCATAAACAACTTCAACAATCACAAAATGCCCTGAGGCAATTCCACTGGTTGTTGTTGTAACTTTAAGAGGCCGGTAACCTTTCTCATCGCCAACGGAAAACGTAACCGTTTTCCCCGCAGAATTCGACATCCCGCGACCCAATGTTCCAACGATATAACTTGAATCAGAACCACTTCCTACGTGCGCACTGGTTGTCGATTGTGAAATCATTTTGTATTTACCGGTATAGACGCGGCCGCGGCTGAATGTCCATATAGGATCACCGGTCGGCTGACTGGTGCTGCCGGTTGCGCTGTAGACATCGCTCGATAGAACAACCTTACCCGAACCGGATTTATTGAAAAGGAATCCATTGAATTCATTCAATGTACTTGTGTAGGCGCCATTCATGGTGATTGTCGAAATTCCCGATCCGGTGAAAACAATGTTGCACACCGAAAGCGTACTTCCTGCCGAACCGCTTCGAAGATCGAAGGTGGATCCGTTGTTCGTAATATCACCGGTGATAACAATTGTGTCTAAGACATCGGTGCCGGTTCGTGTCTGCACCCTCAGAGTTGCTCCGGCATTGACAAGGAGATTACCATTGATCTGAATCTTATAGGAACCGGTTTTAGAGAATTGACATGTCCCCCCTGCACCTTCACCAACAGTAAGATTTGTTATCGTTGTGCTTGTGTCGATGGTTACTGTATCAGCATCGGCAATAACAACCAAATCCTGCGGCCCCGGCAAGACACCTCCTACCCAAGTTGCTCCTACGCTCCATTTTCCCTTTACTCCTGCTGATTTCACTGTGCCCGACATTAAGGTCCCAGCAGAGATAACAACAAGAAGCAACAGGTATATCCATAAATTTTTTGATTGTTTCATAGATCCTCCTAAAAATGAATGACTTAAAAAAATCTTCTATAGTATGATCGTATTTTAATTATCCGGCCTTGCATTAATATTAATGCCGCAATGGATACTATCGCGCCATCCAGCCGCCGTCAACGACAAGAACATGTCCGTTCACGTAGTTCGATGCCTTGCTTGCTAAAAAGATCACTGCTCCCTGAAGATCTTCTGGAGTTCCCCACACACCGGCAGGAATCCGGTCAAGGATCGACTTCGAGCGTTCCGGATCTTCCCGCAATGCCGTTGTATTATTTGTTGCCATATATCCGGGGGCAATCGCATTCACATTGATGCCAAGCGCACCCCATTCGTTGGCAAGAGCTTTTGTAATTTGTGCCACGGCCCCTTTGCTTGCCGCGTACGATGGAACGCGTATGCCTCCCTGAAAGGCCAGGAGCGATGCTGTGCTGATGATCTTCCCTGATTTCCGTTTCATCATATCTTTTGCAACAGCCTGTGCAAGGAAGAAGATTGTTTTTGAATTCAGCAGCATCACATCATCCCAATCCTTCTCCGTAAAATCGATCGCATTCATTCGGCGGATGATTCCGGCATTGTTGATGAGGATATCGATCTTCCCGAATTCAGCAATTGTTTTTTCAACCACCACCGGAATAGAGGACATCTCCATTAAATTGGCGACGATCACAAGCACTTTGCGTCCAAGAGCGCGTACCTTGTTTGCCGTATCGGTGCTTTCGACATAATCAACAAGAACAATATCTGCACCGGCCGATGCAAGGCCGAGCGCCATTCCCTGGCCAAGCCCTGTGCTGCCGCCGGTGACAATAGCAGTTTTTCCTGTAAGATCGAAGAGGTTGTTCAACGCGTTTGGTCCCATGGATGTACCTTCCAAAATATTATTATTGATATTGTTTTGTGTCAATTCTTTGTATCGTCCCGCCGAAATAATAGATGGCAAATATCCCGAGCGGAACAAGTGCAGCACCCATTAAAAAGACCGGTATGTAACTGAGTTTGCTTAAGACTGGGATCAACCAAGTGCTGAACACCAGTACGCCAAAGACGGCGCTCATGCCGCCGATACCGGCAACCGTTCCGACCGATTTACCGGAATAGAAATCACTCGGCAGTGTCTGGATATTGTTGATCATGATCTGAAATCCGCATAACACTGCCGCCATGACAATCACGGCAACGACCGGCGTTGAAGCGAAGGCAGCAAAAATAAACGCGGGAAATGTTATCAGACCGCCGTAGAGGATCGTCCGTTTTCGCGCCTTATCAACGGTCCAGCCCTGCTTAATTTTATATCCCGAATACCATCCTCCGGCAAGACTGCCGACGGCGGCGCCGAGATACGGCACCCAGGCAAACATGCCGATCTGTTTCACGTTAAACCCGAATTGTTCCACAAGGTAGATGGGCAGCCAGTTGACAAAAAGCCACCAGATGGGATCAAGAAAGAACCGGGAAACGATCACCGACCAGCTTTGTTTATGTGAGAGAGCTTCTTTCCAAGTCATGGTCCGTTCATTTGTTTCAGGAGCCGTTAAGGAAGGTCCTTTAAGAATATAGTTACGCTCTTCTTCCGTGATCCAGGGATGTTTGTCGGGAGTAGTTTTGTAAATGATCATCCAAGGTATGATCCAAATGAAACCCAGCAGACCGATGACGACAAATGTTGCTTTCCAACCCAGCAGCAGATACAGAAACGCGATCAAAGGCGCCGAGATGACTGCTCCGAGTGATGCACCCGCACCAAAGATTCCCTGTGCCAATGCCCGTTCATTATTCGGGAACCATTCGGCATTTGCTTTCGTTGCACCGGGCCAGTTTCCGGCTTCACTAACGCCGAGAATTGCGCGGAATAACGAGAACGAGAGGATACTTCGGGCCAAGCCATGCATTGCGCACGCAGCCGACCAGACCAAAATTGAAGAGAGAAAACCGATCCTCGTTCCGATCCAGTCAAAAAACCTGCCCGACAACGCCTGACCGATGGCATACGCGATCATGAACGCCGAAACGATGGAGGCGTAATCATCTTTCGACAAATTGAGTTCTTTAGAAATATCAGGCCACATCACCGCAAGCGATGTTCGATCGATATAATTAATAACGGTAGCCGTCCCGATCAAAGCGATGATCCACCAGCGAAGCCCTTTGACATTTTTCATTGATCTTGCCTTTTTGAAATTGCGTTATGTCTTGATGAAATCTTCGCGCATCGGTGTGAAGAAATCGATCAGAATGCTTTCTTCCAATGCAACAACACCATGTTCGGCATTTGCGGGGATATAATAGAAGTCTCCCCCTTTTTGTCTTTGTTTTTTCCCGGCGATCTGAACATCAAAAGAGCCGGACTGGATGTATGTGATCTGCAAATGCGGATGATGGTGAAGCGTACCGACCGCACCTTTTTTGAATTCAACATAAACAGCCATCAATTGGTCGCCGTACGACATGACCTTCCGTTTGATCCCTTCGGCGGGATATTCCCAGTCGATCGACGCAAAATCCGTGAAGAGTTGTTCCTTTTGAACGAGCATGTTTTTCTCCTTTTCAGTGTTTCTGTACCGCGGTATTTCCAATCCAGGAATAGACCGTTCCGTTGACGTTCATCGTATGCTGAGCAGTTTCCGAGGGCGATCCATTCCATACCATGACAAACCAGTGATGATCCGGCTTCCTGTCGATCCTGACGATTGTTCCCTGTTCGTCCGAAGCGACCACCGAAACATTGGCAATGGTACTGCTGCTGTTACGCGAGATCTCGATCGTACCGTCCCACAGGCCGTGAGGTTCGATCACCGATGCAAATACGGATGACCGGGATTTTTTTCTCAGGATCACCGCTGCATCTCTGCGGAGATTGAAGTTAGGATCGTTTGCGCCGATACGCGTAAAGAACACATTCGTCTGCGAGTCCGCCGCACTGCTGACGGAGTAAAAACGATTTCCGGAAAGCCAGGAAAACTGCACCATACCGTTCGCTGTTGCTTCCGCTTCCTTCCAGAGATGCTGATACCCGTTAGCCGAACCCAGCGGCCGTTGCTGTTCTGAAAATGCCGTATATTTAAAGTTCGACTGAATGAACTGCCCCATATAATAGAATGGGAGATCGAATGTATGTTCTTTATTGCCGTCAACCTTAAAGATATCGACGATCAATGGTTTTTGAAGTGATGAGTCTTGTATCATCAAAACGGTCCGCTGCATTTCTACACCGGCATAGGCATTGGAACATTTTGCACTCATCACCTGAAGATGCTTGTCGCCGGCGGAGAAAAAATTTCTGTCGGCATGATATTTTTCGGAAAGAGAGATCCTGCCCTGATAATGTGATTGTTCGTCGACGGTGACCGTATTGTGGGCGATCGTCTGCATGGCAAATGATTTATTCTCCGGCAAATAGCGGCCGCCATATTTCGGATCGACATTCACGAAACGGGCTGAACCGTAATCCTGAAGCTGTTCTCTATTCTGATCGTAGAAAACAAGCGACAGTTTATCAAAATGACCGTGCGAAAGTCCGTGACCGGTATATTTCATAACAAGAAGCATCTGATCATCGCTGGTTCCGTTCCGCAGCAGTCCTACTCCCCCTTCGTCCCCGTTTGCGCCGTCGCGCAGTTCAATGCTCTTATAGTCAAAGAGAGTGATCTCTTTTTTGTCCGACAAATCGCGTGCTACTTCAATTCCTCCTCCGGTGAGTGAAACCGAATTCTGTTCACGGGCAATGCTGAGAAGCGACGGATCGTTCTTGAACTTCTTATAAGCGATGTTGAGCGCAAGGATCACTTCGGGAGACAGATACGTTTTCTCTTTCATCGCATCGTTGAACGGAATGAATTGTCCGGCGGTGTATGTTAATTGCAGCATCGCATAAACTGCTTTTTTGAGAATACCATCGCGGTATTCGAAGATCGAAAGGTCGGGACGATTATTATCAACGGCCTGAGCAAACAGATAGAAGGGCATAAGGGCATAGCGCATGTAGTATGCACCTTCGGAATAATATCCATCCGGAGAAAAGAGCAGATCAAGTTGATTGAAAAATCCTCCGCGTTTGTTCTTTTCCGTTCCGTACAATGCCATTGAAACCAGATTTGTATCATGGAGTGCAAATCCTGTCATTCCGACTGCCGCAAGCATCCAGGTCCCGTGGTTATGGATGCGGTTGAAGACCGAACTCTGATCGACCGTAAAGAATTTCACCATCGGCCGGAAGAGATCCTTCTCGATCGTTTTTCTCTGCGCAGACGGAATGGCATCATACACACAATCATAAGCCTGTGCAGAATTCACAAGCCAGACCGATTCATTCAGCGATTGCCAGAAGATCTTGCCGGAGGATTCACTTGTCGCTGCCGGATGAGGTC
>CAJBTU010000198.1 GCA_903958625.1 uncultured Ignavibacteriota bacterium
AAACTTCTCAGGATCCTTTTTGAGGAGGGGAGTTACGTCGGTATTGCAACACATGATGATGTGCTGATCAACGGTGCAAAAAAGATGATTGCCGAGATGAATTTGGCGAAAGACCGGTACGAATTCCAGATGCTTCTCGGCGTCCGGGATGAGACACGGAAGAAGTTGGTCGAAGAAGGACACCGGTTAAGAGTGTATGTTCCATTCGGGAAAGATTGGTACGGATATTCTGTCCGCCGCCTGAAGGAAAATCCGCAGATGGCCGGCCATGTTTTTAAAGCGATCTTCGGGATAGGACAGTAACGGACGATTCCGGAACAAAATTTTCACGATCCATGAATGAAGAGTAAAAGCACAGCGGCAAAATAATTTGATGTACTTTAACGAAAGAATAAACTAACAAGGAGAGTCTTATGGCTGAAATGAAAACAGGCGGCGGATTGAAATATGTTCCGTATGTCTCAGCACAAACTGACATGAAAGAATTCACATTGCGTGCCGTTCTGATCGGTCTCGTAATGTCGGTAATTCTTGGCGCTGCAAATGCATACCTCGGTTTGAAAGCCGGGATGACAATTGCGGCAACATATCCGGCTGCCGTTATCGGTATGGCGTTGCTTCGGGTATTCCGGGGAACGATACTGGAAGAGAACATGGCAAGAACGGTTGGCTCTATCGGTGAATCGGTTGCCGCTGGTGCGATCTTTACGATTCCTGCATTCCTTATCTCCGGTGTGTGGACCGATCTGGCAAGCCACTATTTTGAAGCGACGGCCATTATGATGGTCGGCGGAATCATGGGTGTGTTGTTTGTAACGCTGCTTCGTCGCGTTATGGTTGAAGATGTCGATCTTCCTTTCCCGGAATCTGTTGCTGCCGGAGAAATTCATAAAGCAGGTCAGCGCGGTGGCAGCGGTGCGGTCTATCTTATGATCGCCGGAGGTGTTGGCGCTGTGATCCAGGCATTGAAACAGATGTCGCTGTTTGCCGCTTCGTGGGAAAAGTTCATCCCGTTCGCAAAAGGTCCGGTTGCTCTTGGCAAAACAGGAACATCGTTGAACGCAAGCGGCGGATTTGTTCTTTCAACTCCCGGTGTCAGCCCGGCCTATATGGGTGTCGGTTACATTATCGGACCCCGTCTTGCTTCACTGAACTTTGCGGGCGGACTGCTTGCATGGGGACTTTTTGTTCCGCTCTTATTATTCTGGCTTGGACCCAGTCTTGAAGCGGCCCATCCGGAAGGATTGACTGATCAGACATGGCTGGCGCAGGCAACAACGGTATGGAGATTCATCGTTCGTCCGATCGCTATCGGAGGAATGTTAATGAGTGCAGCGTTCACGCTGTTCCGTATGCGGAAGAATCTTATTGGCGGATTGAAACGTTCTATTGGTGACGTGAAAAAAGCGGCAACAAGCGGTGCGGAAACGAATCGTACAGAATCCGATCTCGGCATGTCCAAGGTATTTATGGGCATCGCTGGTGCTGCTCTGCTGACATTCTTTCTCTATAATCATTTTGCGCAGGATGTTGTTGCTGCATTAACAGCTACTGTTGTCATGATCATTGCAGGATTTTTCTTTGCTGCAGTGTCCGGTTATCTCGTTGGTATGATTGGTTCGTCCAATAATCCTATCAGCGGTCTCACGCTGTCTACGGTCATCATCGCAGCATTACTTATGGTGGCTCTCGGCCAAAAAGGAATCACCGGCATTGCAACAGTGCTGGGCGTTGCCGGTGTCATCTGTGTTTCAGCAGCGGTAGCTGGTGAAATGCTGCAGGATCTTAAGGTTGGTCATATTCTGGGCGGCACACCGTGGAAAATGCAGGTCGGTGATCTTATCGGTGTGATCGTTTCATCTGCTGTGATGATATTCCCGATCATTGTTCTGCACGAAGGCGATCTGAAAATGGGCGGTATGGGTCTCGGCGGAAGCGCATTGCCGGCACCGCAGGCAAGTTTGATGGCTCTTGTTTCACAGGGCATCGTCGGCGGACAAATGGCATGGCCATTGATCATAGTGGGTATTTTAATGGCGATCAGTTTTATTCTTGTTCAGGTTAAGAGTCCGATGCTTATCTGCGTTGGTATGTACCTTCCGCTGGAAACAACCTTTGCGATCTTTATCGGCGGACTTATTAAAGGTATCGTTGACAAAATGGCAGCAAAACGTCAGTTCAATGAAGCACAAAAGATCCGGGTAGAAAACAATGGAACCCTTATTGCCGCAGGACTAATCGCCGGTGAAGCTCTCGTCGGCCTAGTGTTTGCAGCGATGGCATTCTGGGATGTTCCGACACCGGTGATATTTCAAGAGCCGTCGTTCCTCGGAAGTTTGGCTGTCTTCCTAATTGTTGGATATGTGTTGGTAATGATTCCGGTGAAAAACGCAGGAAGACCGGATGAACCGGCACCGCCAAGCGCAATGATGTAACATGATCCTGAATTGCAAATCCCGATACAATGTATCGGGATTTGTGATCTTAATGAAAGCAGAACAGTGGCCAAACAGGAAAGAACAGAAATAAATCTTTGGGAATTGAAACCGCTTCGCATCGCGAAATGGGAAACAACCGAAGATGGAAAAGTAGTTGTGCTTGTCCCCAAATTCAAGAATCCATTTCTTGTAAAATGGGTCTTACCGTATTTAGCAAAACCATTCTTTCGCATTAAACTCGACGATATCGGCAGTGCGATCTGGCAGCGGTGCGATGGCGCCACATCGGTGGCAGTGATCGCACAATCATTGAAAGATAAATTTGGCGGTTCGGTTGAACCTGTTGATGAACGGATCAATAAATTCCTCAATCACCTGGAACGGGGCGATCTTCTGTCGGCGGAAAGAATGGAAACAACAAACCTTCCCAATAATTCATAAACTGTAAAACGAGGTGTATCATGTCAGAAGCAATTAAAGGATTGAAACCGGAGCTGGTGTGGAAATATTTTGCCGAGATCAGCAAAATTCCGCGCCCTTCGAAACACGAAAAACGCATCTCCGATTATATTCTGGAGACGGCAAAGAAATTGGGACTTGAGGCAAAACGGGATAAATTTCTGAATGTTGTCGTCAAGAAAAAAGCATCGCCGGGAAAAGAGAATGTAAAGATGATCTGCCTGCAGGGACATCTTGACATGGTTCCGGAAAAGAACAAGGAAAAGGTCCACGATTTTCTGAAGGACCCCATCGAACTTGTCCGCAGCGGTAATATGCTGATGGCAAACGGCACCACGCTTGGCGCCGACAATGGCGTTGCCGTCGCAACAAATCTCGCCATCATGGAAGATTCAACGCTGGTGCATGGACCGGTGGAATTTCTCTTCACTGTTGACGAAGAGACCGGGTTGACTGGTGCAAATAATTTGAAGCCGGGATTCCTTGAAAGTAAAACATTAATGAACCTCGATTCCGAAGAAGAAGGTTCGCTGTATGTCGGATGTTCCGGCGGACGAAACACGATCGGCACTTGGAAACTTGCAGTGGAAAATGCGCCGCGAGGTTCTGTTGCGTTGAAATTGATTGTGAAAGGATTGAAAGGCGGTCACTCCGGTCTTGAAATCGATAAAGGGCGCGGAAATTCCGTCAAGATCATTACGCGTGCATTAATTGCTTTAGATAAAGTTAAAGCCCGGCTTTCGCATATCGAAGGGGGAAACAAGAGCAATGCAATTCCGCGCGAAGCCGAAGCGATCGTGTTCGTTGCGAAAAAAGATGCCGGTAAGGCAAAGAAGATCGTCGAGCAGTGGAATGCAACGGTAAAAGCGGAACTTGCCAGCGTGGAACCGGATCTGCAGATCATTGTCGAACCCGTTGTCGTAAAGAAAGCAAAAGTCCTGAAGAAAGCACTGCAAGCGTCACTGTATAACACAATATCTGCATTGCCGCACGGTGTGCTGAAAATGAGTGCGGATATTTCCGGATTGGTTGAAACATCCACGAACGTCGCCATTATCACCACAGGAAAAAAAGCGATCGAACTGATCACCAGTCAGCGCAGTTCCGTTGCTACGGAAACGGAAGAAGCATTGCAGACAATGAATGCGATCTTTACGCTCGGCGGAGCCAAAGCAGTCCACACGGAAGGATATCCGGGCTGGAAGCCCAATCTTGCGTCGCCGATATTGAAAGTAGCAAAAGAATCATACAAACAGTTGTACGGAAAAGAACCTCTGGTCAAGGCGATCCACGCCGGACTGGAATGCGGAATTATCGGCGAGAAATATCCCGGTATGGATATGGTCTCGTTCGGCCCGACGCTGGAAGGCGTTCATTCTCCGGACGAAAAAATTCACATTGATACGGTTGAGAAATATTACGCTCTTGTCCTGGCGATACTAAAGAATCTGAATTGAAAAAAGGGTCAGGAAAATACTTGTAATACGTGAAAGCACTGGATATATTTCAGTGCTTTCTTTTTATTATCACATCTCAATATCATTATGACTGAACAACCAACTACCCTGCCGCCTCCGCCGCGGGCATTTCGCTGGCTCGTGCTCATCTGTATTTCATTTGCGATGTTCGGCAATTATTACATTTATGATGCCATCAGTCCGTTGGCCGACGTGCTTGTAAAACAGTTGAACTTCACCGATTCGGATATCGGTCTTCTGCAGGGGATCTACAGCCTGCCGAATATCTTTATGGTGCTCATTGGCGGATTTATTATTGACCGGCTGGGAACAAAAAAATCGACATTCATTTTTGCAGTGTTGTGCCTGCTTGGCGCCATCATCACTGTCTCCAGCGGAACACTTCTAGTCATGGCTACCGGACGCCTCGTGTTCGGACTCGGTGCTGAATCGTTGATCGTTGCCGTGACAACGGCAATTGCCCGTTGGTTCAAAGGGAAGGAGCTGAGTTTTGCATTCGGTATCAATCTTACCATCGCTCGTCTCGGTTCATTTGCCGCTCTGAATTCGCCGTCATGGGCATCGAAATATTATGAACACTGGCAGGCCGCATTGATGATCTCGGTTGTTTTCGGCGTTGTGTGCGTTGCCGGCGCGGTGATCTACTGGATGCTGGAATCGAATGCGGAAAAAAAATATCAGATCGGAACACCCGGCGCAACCGACAAAGTGGTGTTCTCCGATATCTGGAAATTCGGCATGTCATACTGGTACATTGTTGCATTGTGCATAACATTCTATTCCGCAATATTTCCGTTTCAGACATTTGCGGTCAAATTTTTTATGGAAGCGCACGGAACGTCGCGCGAAATGGGTGGATTCCTTTCCAGTATGCTGACGCTCTTTGCCATGATCGCAACGCCGTTGTTCGGATTGATGGTGGACAAGATCGGCAAACGCTCCCTCTTTATGATGTTCGGTTCTCTTCTGCTTGTTCCGGTCTATTTAATGATGGCGTATTCTCATATTCCTCTCTACGTGCCGATGGCCATGATGGGAATTGCATTCTCACTGATTCCCGGCATCATGTGGCCTTCCGTCAGTTACCTGGTGGAAGAATCGAAACTCGGTACGGCATACGGACTGATGACGTTGATACAAAATATCGGTCTTGCCGGATTTAATTTTCTTATCGGTTGGGCGAATGATTTTTCGGCGGCGAGTGCGACGAATCCCGGCGGCTATACCATGGGAATGTGGATCTTTTCATCGCTCGGACTGGTCGGGTTCGTCTTCGCATATCTTTTGCGCAGACAGGAGACCGGACCAAAAGCTCACGGACTGGAAACAATAAAGGCATAACTATGAATATCTCCACTGAACTGTATTCCGCTTCCCGGATCGCCATCCGCGATTGTATGGGAACAAAGGCGAACGAAAAAATTCTCATTATCACCGATGAACCGCTCCGCACGCTCGGGTATGCGCTGTGGAAAGCGGCAAAAGAATTAGGGAACGAAGTTGTTCTTACGGAAATATTACCGCGTACATCGAACGGTGAAGAACCTCCGGCCGAAATAGCGGAACTGATGAAAAAGTTTGACGTGGTATTTTGTCCCACATCGAAATCGCTCACGCATACCGACGCGCGGCGCGCTGCAAGTGCCTTGGGAGTTCGCATAGCGACACTTCCCGGCGTAACGGAAGAGATCATGGTCCGCTGTATGAATGCCGATTACAACGCTATTGCGCGGCGGACACACGCCCTCTGCGCATTACTGGAAAAAACCGCAGTCATTCGGGTTACTGCTCCGGCCGGAACGGATATTTCACTGCCGATAAAAGGAAGAACCGCTCATGCAAGTTCAGGATTATTCCTTGAAAAAGGTCAATCAGGAAATCTTCCTACCGGAGAAGCGTATCTTGCGCCGTTGGAGCACCAATCAAACGGTGTAGTCGTTGTCGATGGTTCGATGGCAAGCGTCGGTATTGTGAAAACACCGATACGGATTGTCGTGAAAGACGGATATGCAGACGGGATCTCCGGCGGAACAGAAGCTGAACAGTTGAACAAACTTCTCGAACCGCATGGCAAGGATGCCTATAATGTTGCAGAATTCGGTATCGGCACGAACGATAAAGCGATCATTACCGGAAAGATCATCGAAGATGAAAAAGTGATGGGAACGATCCATATTGCCTTTGGCGATAATAAATCAATGGGAGGATCCGTTCGCGTAGCAAGCCATTTGGATGGACTCGTTACATCACCAACGGTCTGGTTCGACGATCAGCTGATCATGCGTGACGGGAAATTTGTTGTTGAAATATAAAATGATATGAATGATAATCTTACAATATTGAACGCCGAATTCGATCTGATGAGCAAACAATATCCCGACGCGCAGCTGCCGCCGGAATGTTTCTCCTTGATGAAAGCGGAATATGTCGATTACGAATCACGGATGATGCTGAAGATCTCGTTTCCCGTTCTTCCGGAATACCTCAATCCAATGAAATCCATGCAGGGGGGATTTATTGCTGCCGCTTTTGATAATGTCATAGGACCTCTTAGTTATCTTGCGGCCAGGGCAACATGCGTCAGCCTTGATATGCATACAAACTTTATCCGTCCGATCTACGCAGGAGATCTGCTGACGATTACTGCGCGGGTGGTCATTCGCGGACGCTCGACAATGAATATCTCTGCCGAAGGGGTGAATGCAAAAGGCAAACTGGTCGCTTCCTGTTCCTCGCATTTGATCATCGTCAAAAAAGAGTAGAACTTTCGCAGTTCGATAAAAATATTTTTCAATCCTCAAACAAATATAGGTACCATGTCTTCTTCCAATAAATGGTGGCATCTTTCATTAACGAAACAAATTCTTCTTGGACTCGTGTTTGGAGTCCTGCTTGGCTGGCTTGCGCCCGAGGTCTCCAAAGAGACGGCGTTTGTCCGGACAATATTTCTGAATCTGATCAAGGTAATTATTGCACCGCTCATCTTCGGCAGTATCGTAGCAGGAATTGCCGGCGGAGGAAGCGCAAAAAAAGTCGGCCGTATCGGATGGAAATCGCTTCTCTATTTTGAAGTTGTGACAACTCTTGCACTTGCGGTCGGATTGATCGTTGTGAATATTACCGGACCGGGGTACGGCGTAGCATTAAAAGGGGACAGCATCAATCTGGGGAAGATCGCCGAGAACCATCCGATGACACTGACGGAAACACTTGTCCACGCATTCCCGTCGAACATTATCGACTCGATGATGCGCAACGACGTGCTGCAGATCGTCGTTTTTTCAGTGATCTTTGCCTTCGCTGTTTCAGCGATGGGAAAAAAGGGGAAGCCGATACTGGAATTTGCCGAAGCCCTTTCACAGGTGATGTTCAAATTCACCAGTTATGTTATGATGATCGCGCCGTTCGGAATCGGCGCCGCAATGGCTGTTACCGTTGGTCACATGGGGATCGGCGTTCTGGTGAATTTAGGGATGCTTGTCGCCACATTATACCTCGCATTGATCGTCTTCGTCGTGGTCGTCCTTGGAACGGTCATGTATATCATCAAACTTCCGGTGAAACAATATCTCAAGGCGATCAAAGAACCGTTCACGCTGGCGTTTGTTACCACCAGCAGCGAATCGGCACTTCCGAAATTGATGGAAGTCATGGAACGGCTGGGTGTTCCCAAACGTATCGTCGGTTTCGTTGTGCCGACGGGATATAGTTTTAATTTGGATGGAAGCACGTTATATCTTGCCGTCGCTTCCGTTTTTGTTGCGCAGGCATCCGAGACGGTGACCGGCATTCATTTTGGATGGGATCAACAGGTTCTGCTGATGGTGACATTGATGATCACCTCAAAAGGTATTGCGGCTGTTCCGCGCGCATCACTCATTGTATTGTTTGCCGCTTTGCATTCGTTTGGACTTCCCCCCGAAGGTGTTGCGGTGATCTTCGCCGTTGATGAACTCATGGATATGGCCCGTACGTCCGTGAATGTATTCGGCAACGGACTTGCGTGTGCCGTGGTTGCGCGTTGGGAAGGTGAATTTGACGACAATAAAGCAAGGGTTTTTGGAACTCCGGAAGAAGTACGGCTGGATACCGAAGAAGGAAATCTCGCATTTGCCCAGGATGCAAGCAGGGGTGAATAGACTTGGGCAGTTTGTAGTCTGTTTCAATAAATAGAACAGTTTCATTCATTTAATTTAACATCAATGATCAAAATATTTTTTGCCGTTCTACTGTGTGCTGAGTCTCTGTTTGCGTGGGGAGGAACGACCCATAAGTACATCAATAAAAATGCTGTTATACACCTTCCTCCGTCAATGCAGAAATTCATCGATCAGCAGGCATATCTCGAAACGCATGCTGTTGATGCAGACAACCGTAAAGGATCCGATGCAACCGAAGGGCCGAAGCATTTCCTTGATATAGACTATTATCCGAACTATAAAAATCTTACGCGCAGTTTGGATTCGCTGATCGCAAAATATGGAACACAGGTTGTTGTGAATGATAATGGTATCTTACCCTGGGCGACGGTTTGGGCAATGGACTCTCTGACGGCACAATTGAAGCGGGGCGACTGGACAAAAGCCTATCTCACCGGAGCGGATGTCGGACATTATGTTGCCGACGGACATCAGCCGCTGCATGTTGCGCAGAATTATGACGGTCAAATTTCGGTCCCATCCCAAAAAGGGCTTCATTCCCGTTACGAATCAACAATGATGGGAACGTATCTGAATGCTGTTCAACTATCGAAGGACTCTGTTCATTATATCAGTAATCCCATAGAATTTATTTTTTCATATCTCCTGGTCTCAAACGCTTTGGTGGATTCCATTCTGCTTGGGGATAAATATGCCGCCCCTCCGAATGGCTCTAGCGGCGGTACGCTGCCGGCAGATTATTATCCAAAACTTTGGGCGAAAACCCAGCAACTCACAAATCAGGAACTTCAATCTTCCACGATTGATCTTGCAAGTCTTTGGTACACCGCATTTGTTAATGCCGGTTTGATCACAAAACCAGCTTCGGTGGATCAGTTCACCATCGTTCAGCCCAGGCAGTTTGTGTTATCGCAAAACTTTCCCAATCCGTTCAATCCTTCAACAACCATTCAATATCAGTTGCCGGCGGAGAATGCCACAACATTAATAATATTTGATATGGTCGGAAGAGAGATTGCGACCCTTGTCAACACAGTGCAGCAGTCCGGAAGCTATTCGGTCCGGTTCAATGCTGCTGATCTTCCGAGCGGCGTGTATGTCTACCGTCTGCAATCAGGCGGGTTCTCCGCGGCGCAGAAATTTGTTCTCGTAAAATGATCCATGAATGATGTTCTGCTGTATACCATACTTTTCGTTGCCGCATTTTTTGCGGGATTGATCGATTCAATTGCCGGCGGCGGAGGATTGATCTCGCTTCCAGTCCTGCTTAGCGTTGGCGTTCCTCCGCAGATCGCCCTCGGTACCAATAAACTTCAGGGAACATTCGGAAGTTTTACCGCAGCGTTGTATTATTGGCGGAAAAAGGTCATCGATCTTCGTGAAGCAAGGTCCGGCGCTGTCTGGACGCTGATTGGTGCAGCAGCGGGAGCATGGTCGGTGCAGCAGATCGATGCGGAGATCTTGAAAGATATCATTCCTGCCTTGCTCTTTTGTATCGCCTTCTATACCATTCTTACACCTTCATTAGGAAAAGCACAAAAGAAAGCGATCCTTCATGCGGAAATATATTTTCTTATTTTCGGCCTGCTCTTAGGATTTTATGACGGATTCTTTGGTCCCGGCGTTGGTGCATTTTGGGCCATTGCATTCGTAATTCTGCTTGGATACGATCTTCAGCGTGCAACAGGGTATACAAAAGTGATGAATTTTGTAAGTAATATTGTTGCCCTCATTGTTTTCGCGGTCGGTGGATCAATCTGGTATTCGTATGGACTAGTGATGGGCATCGGTCAAATGTTTGGCGCAAGGATCGGTGCCCGTTTCGCTGTTAAAAAAGGTGTTGCGGTCATCCGTCCGCTGTATATTATTGTTGTAATTGCAACCATTGCAAAGTTATTATACAGCCGGTACTGGTAATAAATTGATCTTTTGAATCCCAGTGTCTCCACACACCGTTGAATAGACGCGATCCGATCTCTTTCCCTTCCTGAAAAAATCTTCTATATTGAAGTACATCAAACCTTAAATAAAATATGAAAACCAAATATTCTTGGACTGCCGATGAACTTCGGATCTTACGAACATTATCTTCTCCGTACAAAATTCAGGAATTCTTAAATTCGGTGGCATATAGCACCGAATCGCATTATAGGTCACCGCGCACGGTAGTAAGGGATAGAAGAGCACATTGCTTCGACGGAGCCGTCTTTGCCGCGGCGATGCTCGGCCGTCTTGGCTACAAGCCGCAGATCGTTGATATGCAGGCTGTGCGTGATGATGACCATGTCATCGCAATCTTTAAGAAAAACGGAAGGATCGGATCCATCGCAAAATCCAATTTTGTTGGATTAAGATACCGCGAACCGATCTACAAAAATATGCGTGAATTGGTAATGTCGTATTTCCCGTCATTCTATAATATGGATAAGGAATATTCTCTCCGGAAATTTTCAGTTCCCCTCAGCCTCGAAAAATATAAAAACTATCAATTTGATGATGCTGTCATGGAAGTGATCGGACTGAAACTCAGCTATATACCGGTGACAAAATTAATGACTCCGGCAATGATACGGTCATTGCAGACAGTTGATGACCGGACATTCAATGCCGGAATGCTTGGGGCGGATCCTAAAGGGATCTATTATCCTTCAAAAGATAAATAAAAGGGAAGGGAGATATTATGACGACAAAACACACGGCACTTATTACGGGAGCATCCGGCGGGATAGGATATGAACTGGCAAATCTCTTTGCTAAGAATGGTCATGATCTTGTTCTTGTTGCGCGCAATGCAGACAAATTAAAAGAGATCGCAGAAGATCTGCAGGTTAAATACCGGAATACGGTTCATATTGTTCCGATGAATCTTTCTAATGCCGATACGCCGAATGAATTGTATTACTATCTCGAGCGAAACAGCATTCAAGTTGCTTATTTAGTGAATAATGCGGGTTTCGGCACGCATGGGAAATTCTCGGAGATTGAATTACAGGAACAGCTTGACCTTGTCCAGCTGAACATTACCACGCTGACGCATCTCTCCCGTCTGTTCATTCCGGGAATGTTAAAAAGAAAATATGGCGGAATATTGAATATTGCATCGACCGCAGCATTCCAACCGGGCCCGTTAATGGCAACATATTATGCAAGCAAGTCCTATGTTCTGTTTCTATCCGAAGCATTGGCATCGGAAATGAAAGGAACGGGCGTTTGGGTAACGGCTCTTTGTCCCGGACCGACGGCAACCGGATTTCAGCAGCGCGCAGGAATAGAAAAAACAACGTTGGTGAAAAAGACAGGGATGATGATGGATGTTGAGAAGGTGGCGAAGATCGGCTATCATGGATTCATGAAAAAGAAATCCTTAATTATTCCCGGCGTTGTAAATCGCGTCTTTGCACAGGGGATACGGTTCTCGCCGAGAAAATTAACGCGCGAAATAGTGAAGTTCCTTCACGACGGAGAATAATGGCGTTTACTCTTGTTTCAGAATATAAACCGCAGGGCGATCAGCCCGAAGCGATCCGTCAGTTGACGGAAGGGATCGAACGTGGCGACCGGTATCAGACGCTGCTTGGCGTAACGGGAAGCGGTAAGACATTCTCCGTCTCCAATGTTATCAAGAATTTTGACCGTCCGGTCTTGATCATGTCGCACAACAAAACGCTTGCCGCACAATTATATGCGGAATTCAAGACGTTCTTCCCGAAAGACCATGTAGAATTTTTTATCAGCTATTACGATTATTATCAGCCGGAAGCGTATGTGCCGACAACGGATACGTACATTCAAAAAGATTCCTCGGTCAACGAAGAGATCGACCGGCTGCGTCTTCGCGCAACCAGCGCGCTGCTCTCTGGTAAACGGAATGTTATTGTCGTGGCTTCGGTTAGCTGCATTTACGGCATCGGTGCGCCGGACGAATGGGTCGCGCAAATGGTGGTGATCAAAAAAGGGGATAAGATGGAGCGGAACAAACTGCTCCGGAAACTTCTTGATATATTTTATTCAAGGAACGATTACGAGTTCCAGCGGGGCACATTCCGCGTGCGCGGCGATGTTGTGGAAGTGATCCCGGCGTACGAGAACGATGAAGCCATCCGCGTGGAGTTTTTCGGCGACGAAATTGAAAAGATCTCGTACATTAATTCCCTGGACGGTTCGATCATCGGTGAAACAGATTATGATGTTATCTATCCGGCAAAACAGTTTGTCACTACGCGCGAATCACTTGAAAAAGGGATAAAATCGATCGAAATTGAATTAAAAGAGCGACTTGAAGAATTGCGGAATCTCGGTAAATATGTGGAAGCACAGCGGATGGAACAACGGACCAGATTCGATCTTGAGATGATGCGTGAAGTAGGATATTGCAACGGAATTGAGAACTATTCGCGTCATCTCGCCGCACGTTCACCGGGATCACGCCCGTTTTGTCTCTTCGATTATTTCCCGAAAGATTATCTTCTTATTATCGACGAGTCGCATGTTTCAGTGCCGCAGATCGGCGCGATGTATTTCGGGGACCGAAGCCGGAAGACGACGCTGGTGGAACATGGATTTCGTCTGCCGTCGGCACTCGACAACCGACCGTTAAAATTTGATGAATGGGAGCAGTTGGTAAACCAGGTGATCTTCGTCAGCGCCACGCCGGGGAAGTACGAAATGGAAAAGACGCAGGGAGTATTCGTCGAGCAGGTCATTCGTCCGACAGGTCTGCTCGATCCTGTCATCGAAGTCCGTCCGGTGAAAAATCAGATCGACGATCTGCTTGCGGAGATCCGCGACAAAGTGCAAAAGAGCGAGCGGGTGCTGGTGACAACATTAACGAAGCGGATGGCGGAGGATCTGACCGAATATTTACTTGACCTCGGCATCAAGGTAGAATACATCCATTCCGAAGTCGATGCGCTTCACCGCGTTGAGATTCTGCGCAACCTTCGCCTGGGACACAGCGATGTGATCGTCGGCGTGAACCTGCTGCGCGAAGGACTTGATCTTCCTGAAGTCTCAATGGTTGCCATCCTCGATGCCGACAAAGAAGGTTTTCTTCGTTCTGAGCGTTCGCTGATACAAACGGCCGGACGAACGGCACGGAATGCAAACGGCAAAGTCATCATGTATGCGGACAGGATCACTGATTCGATGAAAAAGACGATCGATGAAACGGAACGCCGGCGTACAAAACAGATTGCCTATAATACGGAACACGGCATTACGCCGAAAACGATCTACAAAACACGCGATGAGATTATTGCCTCCACCGCAGTGGCCGATGTGTCTTCCCGGTATGATGCGAAGAAAGAGCAGAAACATCTGGCAGTGGTTGCGGATAATGTTGTAAAATATTTATCGGATGATCAGCGGAAAGATCTGCTTGAAGAATTGAATACCGAGATGCTCCGTGCTTCCGCCGATCTGGAATTTGAACGGGCAGCTCAATTGCGCGACGAGATCCGGCGTTTAACGAATAACGACAAGGTGTAAAAAATATTGTTACACTGAAACATTGAATGAACTGCCACAGTACGTAACACCAGTAATACAATGCAGGAGTTGTTGTGAATGTTTTTTCTTCAACAATAAGAGCAGCTAAGGACTTCCTTTTTACCACCACCTGTTTCCATTGTGGTATGGCATTACAGGATGGTGAGCAAAGAATCTGCGGACAATGCTGGAGCTCGTTGACCCGTGTTGGAGAGAATGATTATACATTCAAAGTACTGCAGGATCGTTTTTCCGAAGGGAAAGCGGTCGATGAACTTGTTACGCTGTACTATTTTGAAAAAGGAAAACTGCTTCAGAGCCTTGCCCATTCTTTGAAATACGAGGAGGTCACTTCATTTGGATTTGAGTTGGGGAAAAAATTGTCCGGCAAACTTTCCGGCAAAAAGATTGATGTGATCATACCTGTGCCGCTGAACAAACGGAAAGAGCGGGAGAGGGGTTATAATCAAAGTGATTTCATTGCGGAAGGAGTCTCGTCGGTGCTGGGTATCCCTGTTTTGCCGGATGTTGTTCACCGGATAAAATATACGGTTACCCAGACCCAATTGAATGCGGAGCAGCGCAAAGAGAACATTGCTGAAGCGTTTGCAGTGAGAAAAGCAGAACTGATCAGAGGGAAAAATGTTCTTCTTGTCGACGATATTATCACAACCGGTTCAACGATACAAGAGGCGGCAAAAGTGTTGAAAGAGGCGGGCGCATTAACGGTAATTAGCGGTTCAATAGGACTGGCAAAACTCGGCGAAGATAATTGATCAAATGTATATTAATTTATCGCTAGAATTGATTCTTCTATAAGACTTACCTTGACTGGCTTACTATTTATGAGTATATTGGTTACATAATTGATCGCGGGGTGGAGCAATTGGCAGCTCGTCGGGCTCATAACCCGAAGGTTCTAGGTTCAAGTCCTAGCCCCGCTACTAAACGAAGGCATCGAAAGATGCCTTTTGTATTTTAAGGTTCAAGCGGAGCGTTTTTTGCGACGTCCCGCCGTTTTTGGGCGGAATCTTAGCCCCGCTTCAATTCGAAGATAAAGAAAGATGCCTTGTGTATTATAAGGTTTAATCAGAGCGTTATTTGAGACGTTCTGCTTCTTTTGGCGGGATCCTAGCCCCCCGATGCTAAAACGGTGTTCTTCTAGGACACCGTTTCCATTTTAAATTGAATATAACAGGAATATCATGGAAAAAAGACTCTCAATATTGGTCTCAAATGATGACGGAATTTTGGCTGATGGTATGCTCATTTTGGTCAAAGAATTGCAGTCTATCGCCGATGTTACGGTAGTTGCGCCGGACAGTCAGCAAAGTGCTGTTGGGCACGCAATTACTGTCCATCGTCCTTTGCGAGTGAAAGAAGTCAAAAAAGATGGTCTGTTTTTTGGATATGCCGTTGACGGTACCCCTGCCGACTGTGTCAAACTTGCCATTCGGAATCTTATGAAAGCAAAGCCTGATATTGTTATTTCAGGCATTAATCACGGTTCAAATACGGCAATTAGTGTCATCTATTCCGGCACGGTCTCCGCAGCCACCGAAGGAACTATCCTCGGCATTCCATCGTTCGCAATCTCACTGACAACATTCGAAGCGAATGCTGACTTTACCTATGCAGCAAAGTTTGCAAAGCATCTGGCATTGAAAGTGTCTGAATTCGGTCTTCCTAACGGAACCTTACTGAATGTGAATGTTCCTCCCGTAGCGGAAAAAGAGATCCGCGGCATTGTCATCACCCGACAGGGGAAATCGGTCTGGAATGACGAATTTGAGTCGCGCCGTGATCCCGGAAACAAGCAATATTTCTGGCTGAAGGGCGAAATGGTGGAGTTGGACGAAGAGGAAGATATCGATCAACGGGCAATTTTGAACAATAAAGTATCGATAACCCCGATCCAGTTTGATCTAACAAATTACGGCATGATTGAAAAACTGAAAGCATGGAATATCCAACAATGAGAACATTTTAACTTTCTCCGCGTTGCATCTTGTTCCCCTTTTCGGTAAATTTTACTCCATTTTTACGAGAAAATATGCGCGCAATTATTCCTGTGGCAGGGGTCGGCAGTCGACTTCGTCCTCATACATATACAGTTCCGAAGGTACTTTTAAATGTGGCCGGTAAACCGATCATCGGTCACATTATGGATAAGATCATTGCCGAAGGATTTGATTCTGCAACGATTATTGTCGGGTACCTCGGCGATCTTATTAAAGAGTATATCTCCGAGAACTATAAGATCAAAGTCGATTTTGTTGAGCAGGAAGAACGTCTCGGATTAGGTCATGCGATCTATCTGTCCCGCCACACGATTTCAAAAGATCCAATCCTCATTATCCTCGGCGATACCGTGTTCGATGTCGATCTCGGAAAGATGATCAAGAGCGAATATTCTACCATTGGAGTGAAAGAAGTTCAGGATCCGCGGCGCTTTGGCGTTGCCGAAACGAAGGATGGATTCATTTCTAAACTTATTGAAAAACCAGAACAACCCACAAGCAATCTCGCCATTGTCGGATTATACTATATTAAGCATCCCGATATTTTGATCGAATGCCTGAAAGAGAACATCAAGCGCGATGTGCGCACGAAAAATGAATATCAGCTGACCGATGGTCTTCAGGCAATGATCGAACGCGGTGAAAAATTAACGACGTTCGGTATTGAGGGATGGTTCGACTGCGGAAAACCGGAAACGTTGTTGGATACAAACCGTCATCTGCTGAACGAAACACAGACCAACGGAATACATGAAGGTGTTGTTGTGATTCCCCCGGTGTATATAGCCCCCACAGCTAAGGTTGAACGCTCGGTCATCGGACCGTTTGCAACCATTGCCGATGGTGCGGTGGTGATTGATTCGATAGTGAAGAACTCAATTGTCAGCGAAAATGCAACGGTTGAAAAATCATTGCTCAATGATTCAATCATTGGAAGTAATGCCCGTATTACCGGCGGATTCAAACGGATTAATATCGGTGATTCATCAGAATTGGAATATTACTAGCACTATTTTTTATTACTAACAAGGAGTACTTTTTTCAATGCGTTACCTATTTACGTCAGAATCGGTTTCCGAAGGACATCCCGACAAAGTTGCCGATCAAATTTCCGATGCTATTCTTGATGCTCTGCTCACGCAGGATAAATATTCACGTGTTGCATGCGAAACAATGGTCACCACCGGGCAAGTAATTGTTGCCGGCGAAGTGACAACGAATGCATATATTGATATTCACGAAGTTGTCCGCGGAACAATCAAAGAAATCGGCTACAACAAAGCAGAATATAAGTTTGATGCTGATTCTTGCGGTATCCTGAATGCAATCCATTCGCAATCTGCGGACATTGCTATGGGTGTCAACACCGGCGGCGCCGGCGACCAGGGAATGATGTTCGGATATGCCAACAACGAAACTCCGGAGCTGATGCCGGCGGCGATTATGTATGCGCATCAACTGGTGAAGAAACTTGCCGACATTCGTAAAAAGAATAATAAGTTGATGCCGTACCTTCGTCCCGACGCAAAATCTCAGGTTACCATTGAGTATGAAGGACGCAAACCGATCCGTGTCGATGCAGTCGTAATTTCCACACAGCACGATCCCACGGTTTCCCAAAAGAAGATTAAAGATGATGTGATCAATAACGTCATCAAAAAGGTCATTCCCGCCCGTTTTCTTGATAAGAAAACAAAATATTATGTGAATCCTACCGGTAATTTCGTCATCGGCGGTCCGCATGGAGACAGCGGTCTGACCGGACGCAAGATCATTGTTGATACTTACGGCGGACGCGCACCGCACGGCGGCGGAGCATTTTCTGGAAAAGATCCATCCAAAGTGGACCGCAGTGCCGCGTATGCAACACGCCACCTGGCAAAGAACGTTGTTGCCGCTGGCCTTGCAGAGGAATGCCAGATTCAGGTCGCATATGCCATTGGTGTTGCAGAACCTGTTTCAATTTATGTTCAAACCTTCGGCACCGGCGTTATGCCCGATGCAGAAATTTCAAAGATCCTGGTAAAGAATGTTGATATGACCCCTCGCGGAATTATCAAACGCTTGAATTTGCTCCGGCCCATCTATAAAAATTCGGCGGCATACGGCCATTTCGGACGCAATGAATTTTCGTGGGAACAATTGGATCTTGTTTCAACCTTGAAGAAGGCGGCAAAGTAAAACAATAATTAATTGGTAATGAATGATTACCAGTTCACACTAACCTCGTTCCGAAGGAACGCCTTCGGCATACGGTTATTATACACAACTAAAGGAGCAACAATGAGTGCAGTAATGGATGAAGCAGCGGCAAAGAAAATTTCAAAACCGTCGCTTCCATATAAAGTAAAAGACATGTCTCTTGCAGCATGGGGACGTAAAGAAATCAAATTGGCCGAAATTGAAATGCCGGGTTTAATGGCATTGCGTGAAGAGTATAAAGGGAAATTTCCCCTGAAAGGTTCGCGTATCGCAGGATGCCTGCATATGACGATCCAAACCGCAGTGTTGATTGAAACGTTAATCGATCTTGGCGCAGAAGTATCATGGTCGTCGTGCAATATCTTCTCAACGCAGGACCACGCTGCTGCAGCAATTGCGGCGGCAGGTATCCCTGTCTACGCATGGAAAGAAATGTCCGCGGAAGAATTCGACTGGTGTATCGAGCAGACATTGTTCGCCTTTAAGGATGGCAAACCTCTTAATTTGATCCTTGACGACGGTGGTGATCTCACGAATATGGTGTTCGACAAATATCCCGAACTCGCTGCAGGCATTAAAGGATTGTCCGAAGAGACAACAACCGGCGTGCACCGTTTGTATGAAAGAATGAAGAATGGAACATTGTTGATGCCCGCAATCAACGTGAACGATTCTGTGACCAAATCTAAATTCGATAACAAATACGGCTGCCGTGAATCGCTGGTCGATGCAATTCGCCGCGCCACGGATCTTATGCTGGCCGGAAAAGTTGCCGTTGTTGCCGGTTTCGGAGATGTCGGGAAAGGTTCTGCTGATTCATTGCGTGATGCAAAAGTACGCGTGATCGTTACCGAGATCGATCCTATTTGCGCTCTTCAGGCTGCCATGGAAGGGTATGAAGTGAAGCGAATGGATGATGCAGTGAAGGAAGCGGATATCATTGTGACAACAACCGGGAACAAGAATATCATCACGGCAAAGCATTTCAAAGCGATGAAGCATAATGCGATCGTCTGCAATATCGGACATTTTGATATCGAGATCGATATGGCATGGTTGAATGCAAATTACGGCAAGACAAAAGACACCATCAAACCGCAGGTCGACAAATATACGATCGACGGCAAAGACATTATTGTCCTTGCTGAAGGCCGTCTGGTCAATCTCGGATGTGCGATGGGTCATCCGTCGTTCGTGATGTCGAACTCGTTCTCTAACCAGGTTCTGGCACAACTCGAACTTTGGAGCCATTCGGAAAAATACGAGAAGAAGGTGTACACACTTCCAAAGTATCTTGATGAAAAGGTTGCCCGTCTGCATTTGAAGAAGATCGGCGTGGAACTGGATGTTCTTTCTGAAGATCAGGCGCAGTATATCGGGGTTCCCGTTGAAGGACCGTACAAACCGGAATACTACCGTTACTAAAATACATACCGGTAATAACCGTCAGGTGTTTACTGGTTTCATGGATCTCGATCCCCGATGCTCAACACATCGGGGATTTTTTTTGTACCATGGATCATCGTTCTTTCACTGCCTGTTCGTACAACTCGTTGAGTTTCAGCCATGCTTTCACATTCTTCGGATGGATCCAATCATTTCCTATCATCCCCCATTCGGGAAGGGTATGCGGCAGTCCGATGCTGTCCACAAAATGTTCTTCAACAATAAAGTATTGATTTTTGAATGGAAGCAGAAATCCCTTTCCCTCGGACAATACTTTTTTTGCCTGGGAATATTTTGCAAACCAGATGTTCCAGTATGTCGTATAGCCTTTCGGATAGAACTGGTCGTTGATCTCCGCCAGCGGCGATTTTTCCGCTGCATGATCAAGTGCTGATTTCAGTTCTGCCCATGATTGATAACCATTCTCAAAGGCAATCACCGTTAATGCATTTTTCAATTGAAGGCTGTTCAAGACTGTTGTGTCGCCGGCGGTTAATGCGGTAAACGCAGAGAGCTGCTGAAATCGACCAATCGCTGTATTATCGGCTTGCTGTGCGTGTTTTAGAAGCAGATCAGCTTCGTTCTTGAGATTTTCGTAGTGTGCGTGAAATATATTCATACAAACTCCTTGTGTTCTATCTGTTGCCCTCGTTCGATAGAGAAGTTTTAGAATATATTGTTTTCGATTGGTGCACGGTGAATTCTTCTTTTAGGGCATAGGTTTCCGTGCCAGCCTGTTGATAAAATATAGGAAAAATTGCCTCAAAGAACAGCGGAAAACATGCTCTGCGGGAAGAATAGGGACAAATACCTCGTCGCAATATGAACCATTTATGCGTATCTTGATGTTATAAGAACAGGAAATAGCCAATACATCTTTTAAGGAAAGAACAATGAAGAACATAACTCTGGTATTATTTGCCGCAATATTAACGATGGGAATACTATTAGCACAGGAGAATAAAAAAAAAATGGAAGCACCAATCTATAGTTTTACGATGAAAACACTTGAAGGAAAAGAGAAGTCACTCGCTGATTTCAAAGGTAAAGTGCTTATGGTGGTGAATACTGCATCTTTTTGCGGATATACGCCGCAATATAAAGATCTGGAAGCACTCTACAAACAATACAAGGATAAGGGATTCGTCGTGATCGGATTTCCGGCGAACAATTTCGGCAAACAAGAGCCGGGAAACGACGGGGATATCGCAACATTCTGTGAACGTAACTATGGCGTTACGTTCCCGATGTTCGGTAAGATCAGCGTGAAAGGGGATGACATGCATCCTTTGTATCGATATCTGACAACGGAAACTCAGTTCAAAGAGGAGATCGGCTGGAATTTCACGAAGTTTCTGGTGGATAAAAACGGCAATGTTGTTGCTAAGTTTGCATCGAAAGTGAAACCGGGTGAAAAAGGAGTAACGGCGAAGATCGACGAATTGGTTGCGCAGAAGTAAAATTGTAATGCATCTTTCTGAGACGTCTCTGGATAGGTTTTAGCGGGAGATGCATTGCAGTACATTCTGTAGAATTCGCGCGTTTCACTTCTGAAGATTGGCCGTCGTGAGTAGTAATATTTAAGAGGAAACCGGGAAAACGGTTTCCTTTTTTGTTATATTCAATCAGTATGCTGAAAATAATCGATCTCCGAAATAAGAAAAACAGCGCATTTCGCTTCACGCCTGAGCAAGCGGACCATTCATCGATTGAAAGGACCGTTGCGGAGATTATTCGTCGTGTTCGCAAAGATGGCGACGAATCGCTGCGGTATTTCACAAAAAAATTCGATGGAGCCGATATCAGGTCATGGGCGGTTTCGCGGAAAGAACTAGCTCGCGCCCAAAAAAACGGCGATAAACAATTTATTGCCATACTGAAAGAAGCTGCCGCAAACATCCGTGCGTTTCACACGGCTCAGATCCGTCAACCGTTTTCACTTCTCGTTGAAGATAATTCCCAACTCCGCCAGATTTATCGTCCTATCGAAAAAGTTGGTGTATACGTACCCGGAGGGAAAGCAGCATATCCTTCCACGGTATTAATGAACGTCATCCCGGCTCAGGTGGCAGGAGTCAAAGAGATCCATCTCGTATCACCCCCTGATGCGAATGGGAATATCCATCCCGATGTGTTGCTTGCTGCGTCGCTGCTTGGTATAACGAACGTCTATCGCGTCGGCGGAGCGCAAGCTATTGCCGCACTTGCTTATGGTACGGAAACAATTCCTTGTGTAGATAAGATCGTCGGTCCCGGAAATATCTTCGTTGCAACAGCGAAAAAAATGGTCTTCGGAGCGGTCGGAATCGATAGTTTTGCCGGTCCAAGCGAAGTGGTGATCCTTGCGGATAATTCAGCGGATGCTACATTTGTTGCCTCCGATCTGCTTGCTCAATCGGAGCACGATGAACGTGCCGTTCCGATTCTTGTTACGCCGAGCCGTTCATTCGCCGGAAAAGTGAATGCTGAAATAAAACGTTTATTGTCAGGACTTCCACGCACCAACATTCTTGAAATATCCCTTCGGAATCAGGGGAGAATTTACCTAGTCGCGTCACTGCAGCAGGGAATTTTCGTAACAAATGAACTTGCTCCGGAACATCTGGAGATCATCACAACAAAAGACGAAGCAGTATTGAAAAAGATCCGGCATGCCGGTTCCATTTTTCTCGGGAATTATTCACCGGTTGCGATCGGTGATTATTTTGCCGGACCGAACCACGTTCTTCCAACAGAACGAACGGCCAGATTTTCGTCGCCGCTTTCCGTGGATGATTTTATGAAGAAGTCCAGCGTTGTCCGCTATTCACAAAAGAGAATGGAACATGTGGCGGAATATGCGGCAGCATTCGCCGAACGGGAAGGGCTGACCGCCCATGCACTATCGCTGCGAATACGGAAGAAAAAATAACACGATGTCGTTTCTAAAGCACATAAAACCATCAATTCAGAAGCTTGAGGCCTATACCGTAAAAAGTATTCCTCCTTCTCCCGATCTGATCAAACTCAATCAGAATGAGAATCCATTTGATTTGCCGGATTCTTTGAAACGGGAGATCGTTGAAGAATTCATCCTCCAACCGTGGAATCGCTATCCGGATGTCTTCCCAGCCAAATTGATTGAAGCTCTCTCTCTCTACACTAATGTACCAGAGGAAAGCATTATTGCGGCGAATGGTTCAAACGAATTGATGTACACGATCTTGATGACGATCGTTTCCAAGGGAACAAAAGTGCTGATACCCACACCAACTTTTTTCCTCTATGAGAAAATTGTTAATGTATTGGAAGGAACACTGATCAGCGTTCCGGCAAGCAATGATTTGTCGTTTGATGTTGAGTCGATTATCGCTACAGCAAAAAAAGAACAACCGTCACTTATTATACTCAATTCTCCAAATAGTCCAACGGGACAAATGCTTTCAATTGCTGAAGTGGAAAAAATTACTTCCGAAACAGAGGCGATCGTATTGGTGGATGAGGCATATATTGAGTTTGCGGATATGCCTACGGTATTACCCCTTATGCAAAGGTATGACAGACTTATTATCCTTCGTACTTTCTCCAAAGCATTTTCGCTTGCCGGGTTGCGGATCGGATATTTATTGGCGCAACCTTCCGTATGTGCAGAGTTGCTGAAACCGAAGATCCCGTTTACCGTTAATAATTTTTCTTCTGCGGCAGCAGTCAAATTGATGCAAAAAAAAGAATTGATTTTGGAGAGAATTCTGTATATCAAAGCACAAAAAGAGTATCTGTTTAATGAATTGAATGGAATGAAAGGGATCAAAGTCTTTTCTTCGCAGACAAATTTTCTTATCTTTCAGGTGAAGAATGATGCAAAAATATTGTTTGAAAAGCTGCTTTCAGAGAATGTATTGATCCGTGATGTGGGTTCATATCCAATGCTGAAAAATACATTAAGGGTGAATGCGGGGACAGAGATTGAGAACAGGGCATTTCTGGCGGCGCTGAAAAAACATTTATAACATCTGTGTCTTCCGTATCCAGTTAAGTGTGACGATATTACCAACGTAAAGGAGTAAAATGAAGATTGTAGTTTTTGTAAACCACGTTCCGGACACGGAAACAAAGGTAAAGATCGGTGCAGACGGGAAACTGATTGATCCGACCGGTGTAAATTTTATGCTCAATCCGTACGATGAGATCGGTGTTGAGGAAGCGCTGAAAACAAAACAGCAGTTCGGCGGTGAAGTTGTGGTTGTTTCACTCGGAGGCGATCCGAACAAAGAAACGCTCCGCAAAGCGCTGGCAATGGGATGCGATAGAGCCGTCCTGCTGAAAGATCCGGCAGTTCGCGATTCATACGCGGTTGCAAGTTCCCTGGCAGACTATGCGAAAGAATATGGGGCAGATATTATTTTCTGCGGCAAACAATCTATAGACTATGACGATGCACAGATCGGCGGACTTATTGCGGAAATGCTTGGGATACCGTCGGTTTCAGTCGTTGTAAAATTGGAAATAAAAGAGAGTGCTATCATTGCAGAACGTGAAATTGAAGGCGGACATGAGATCGTCCGATCAAGCCTTCCGGCCGTCATTACTGCGCAAAAAGGATTGAACGAGCCGCGGTATCCTTCATTGAAAGGGATAATGGATGCAAAACGTAAGCCGATCGAAGAAAAAGTGCCAAGTGCCGTTGCCTCCCGGGTTGAAGTAGGAGCGATGAGCAAACCTGCTGCGAAGGCGCAGGGAAAGATCGTCGGTTCAGACGCATCGGCTGCCGCAGAACTTGTCCGCTTATTGCATGAAGAAGCAAAAGTGATCTAATCATTTATTCCGGAAGAATGTGTTTATGAAAATATTAGCGTTTGCTGAACAACGAAATGGTCAATTCAAAAAAACTGCTTTTGAAATTGTGAAAGCGGCAAAAACTGTTGCCGATCAATTGAGCGGAGAAGTTGTAGCCGTGGTGATCGGAAATAATATTGCTGCAATAGCCGGACAACTTGGCGGATTTGGTGCATCAAAAGTAGTGGCGGTCGAGGATGCACGTCTTGAGTTGTACTCTACAACAGCGTATTCAAAGATTATCGCCGATATTGCAAAATTAGAATCGGCTGCGATCGTAATGCTTCCGGCCAGTGAAATGGGAAAAGATGTTGCACCAAGGGTTGCGGTGAAATTAGACGGTGGTCTTGCGGCAGGCTGTACAATGCTTACAGTTGAGGGTGGAACGATTAAAGCAACTCGCCCTGTTTATGCCGGTAAGGGGCTTGTCGAAGTAGTCGTAACGACTGCCACGAAGGTCTATACTTTACGCCCCAACGTCTTTACTGCGGGAAGTTCAAATGGCCAAATGGCCTCCGTGGAAAACATTAAGATTGAACTTGGCGATGCTGATTTTTCGGCAGCAGTAACAGAAGTAAAAGCAGCAAGCGGAAAGAAAGATGTTGCTGAAGCGGATATCATCGTTTCCGGAGGCAGGGGATTGAAAGGTCCTGAGAATTTTTCAATGATAGAAGATCTTGCCGGCGCGTTAGGTGCGGCAGTCGGAGCTTCGCGTGCCGTAGTCGATGCGGGCTGGAGAACGCATGATGAACAGGTTGGTCAGACAGGAAAAACAGTATCTCCCTCGCTGTATGTCGCAGTGGCAATCTCCGGTGCTGTGCAGCATTTGGCCGGTATGTCATCTTCAAAATATATCGTGGCAATCAATAAAGATAAAGATGCGCCGATATTTTCCATTGCAGACTACGGCATAGTAGGTGATGCATTTGAGGTCGTTCCGGCGATCACGGCAGAGGTAAAGAAATTATTGGGCAAGTGACCGTGATTCTTGCACATGGTTGTGAAATTTGATATACTCGCTGTAGCGAAGAATTAGGAGAATCATAGTGGAGAAAGTTCAGGTAGACATCCTCGGATTATCAACAAGTCCATCGAGTGCCGGTGCATATGCGTTGATCTTGAAGGAAACGAACGGCAAACGGAAACTGCCAATCATTATTGGTGCATTCGAAGCGCAATCGATCGCCCTTGAGCTTGAAGGGATGAAACCGCCGCGTCCGTTGACACACGATCTTATGCGGAATATCATTGATTTATTTGCCGTATCATTGAACGAAGTATGCATTAACGAACTTCGGGACGGAACATTCTACGCTAAGCTGACGATCGAAGGTTTGAGTGAAACCCAGGAAGTTGATTCACGCCCAAGCGATGCAATAGCATTGGCTGTACGCTATGGTGCACCCATCTACGTTGGAGAAGAAGTATTAAATGAAGCCGGCGTTATCTCGGAAGATGACGAAGATGGTGACGAAACGGATCTGAAAGAAGAAACAGAACAGATTAAAAAGCCTTTGACCAGACTTGAACAGCTTCAAACATCATTAAAAGAAGCGATCGAAAAAGAGGATTACGAGAAAGCGGCGAAACTAAGGGATGATATCAGGAAACTTGGAATTATGGATCAATAAAAAAACCGCGAAAGCGGTTTTTTTATTTTACGAGTGCAAGCATTTCTTTTACCGCTTGTTCCAAACCGACAAAAGCTGCACGAGAAATAATTGAATGTCCGATGCTCATTTCATCGATCTGTGGGATTGCCGTAACCGCTCGAACATTTCTATAGTTCAGTCCGTGTCCTGCGTTGACTTCAAGACCAAACTGTTTTCCAAGTTGTGCTGCAGCGGTAATTTCATTCAGCAACCGTTGCACATCCTTAGGTTCCTTTGCCTCTGCGTATTCCCCGGTATGAAGTTCGATCATGTCGGACCCTATTTCATGCGATGCTTCGATCTGTGCTTTTACTGGGTCGATGAAGAGGCTTACCGGAATATTTTTTCCGTGAAATAATTCTATCACATGTTTCAGTTTTTCCTTGTGAGCAATAACGTCAAGGCCTCCTTCGGTGGTCAATTCCTGTCTTTTTTCCGGAACCAGTGTTACAAGGTCGGGTACAATTTGCAGGGCAATCGATACGATCTCATCGGAGGCTCCCATTTCCAGGTCGAGTTTTGTCGTGATGGTCTCACGCAATTTCCACACGTCATGGTCCTTGATATGGCGTCTGTCTTCCCGAAGATGAACGACTATTCCATCGGCTCCTGCCTGCTCGCAAATCCGTGCTGCTTCGACAGGATCTGGTTCCATTCCTCCGCGTGCATTGCGAAGCGTAGCGATATGATCGATATTGATGCAAAGGTTCATCATAGTGTTAAAAATTACATAATTTCAGCGATTATTCAAAGGGTGTGACAATATAAAGCCGTAACTTTTTGCCGTAAGGGTCGTAAAAAATTAATACAACCAATTCCGGAGTGACTATGAAACGTATCTACTGTTTTTTCCTGACCTCGATATTGTTCTTTTCCCTTTCCACCGCACAGACCGGTGATCCTGCAGACGATAGCGATGAGAAACAGATTGAACAAACGACCGATAATATTGAAAAACTCGTGGAAAACATTATTGAGCGAATGGAGACACAAGTAGGGCGCATGTTTGACGAACGCTCTCAAAGGGTTGAATACAGGAGTGACAACGACGAACAAGAAAAAGCAAATTCAAAAATTCCACCCAATGCGGTTACGTTCAATGGGAACACAGAAATTCTTGAGATCGATACCGTCCAGGGAGACCTTGTTGTTAAGAATGGAACATTGACGGTTCGAGGGACTGTTATCGGGGATGTGCTTGTTGTCAATGGAGATATTGAACTAAAAGGTACATCCCGGGTGCTTGGGAATGTGCGGACAATGAACGGCAGCATATCAAAAGATGAAAATGCTTATGTTGAAGGGTACACGGAACAATCTTTGAATTCCTCCTCGAAAAAGTACAAAAGAAAAAATACGCTCCGGACAAAATATTCATATACCTTTAAACCGTATTTTTGGAATACGGAGTACGGCATTAATGACAACGTACTGTTTCGGTACAATCGTGTTGAAGGATTATTCCTTGGATTTGGATCGGAAAAAATTTTTTACTGGGATGGCAGTAAAGTGACGTCAGGTTACGGATCATTTGGCTATGGATTTGCTTCACATAAATGGCGACTGCAGTTAGGTTTGGACCGTCAATTTGCTGTTTCTGATGGTATGCTTTTTGAAGTCGGAAGTGAAGCTCATAGTTTGACCGATACAAAAGATGAATGGATCATGAATCTTAGTGAAAACAATCTGGCAGCACTGTTCTTTCGGGAGGACTTTAGGGATTATTTCCAACGCGAAGGATTTTCAATCCATACGGCATTATACACTAAAGATGGTGATGTCACTAGTATGCTGGACGTGAGGTTCTTGAATGATCGGTATGTTTCTATGGATAATAATGCACGATGGGCAGTATTTGGCGGCAGTGTATTCCGGAATAATCCTTCGGTGAATATCGGCACGATGAAAAGCGTTTCCGTCAGCGCCGGAGTAAGCACAGTAGAAAAATACCGCTATCGTTCGGAAGGTTGGAATGTAATTGCTCGCGGTGAATATGGCGGTAGAGAACTGGGAGGTGATTTTGGCTTTACACAGGCCATTATTGATATTCGCCGTTTCCAACCGGTTTCAGACGATGATCAAATTAATCTGAGAGTAAGAGTTGGTGCTTTGGAAGGAACTCCTGTTATTCAAAAATCCTTTGAGCTTGGAGGCGCAAATACAATGCCGGCATATGCCTTCAAAGAATTTACCGGCAACAGAATGCTGCTGGGTAATCTTGAATATAGAATCAGCGGAGATATAATCGATGAAATATTATTCTGGCCCAGCAGTTTGAACCTGATAGCGTTCGGCGACGCGGGAGCAGTTGCTAACGTCAAGACGACATGGTCAGCGTATGAAGGATTCTCTTCGATAAAATCATCACAGGTGAAGTCTGATTACGGGTTTGCACTTGCATGGCATGATGGTGATGCGCGTTTGGGATTCGCATGGAGAACAGACAAGCAGGAATCTGTATCGATATTTTTCAGATTGAACCGGGCATTCTAAAAAAAGTGCCTATTCAAAGTTCGAAAAAACCTCTAAGCTTCTTAGAGGTTTTTTATTTTCTTACAACATATTGGATCTTCTCGGGATTTTGTTGTACGATCTTGACATTCTCCGGTCCTACGATAGTCGGATGGATTTTCCCGCTGGTATCTAACAGTATGGATTTATAATCAACGAACGCATAAAAATCTTTTTCGGAAAGATTAGCGATATTATTCACGCCGGACCGGATGATGATTGATATCTTCGGCGGTATCAGTACAACATTCCTTTTGTCCGGCACCTGGACGATCTCAACGGGAATGTCATTGACGGTCTTTTCTGCGATCGGCTGCACGTCAAAACTAATGGATATAGTTGATGCGGAACGTGAAATTTCAAATCGAAGTGAGTCCTTTAATGTCGTGGTCAGTGAAATTGGGATATTGATATCATTCAAAAGGATGGTTTCGGTATGCCAGTGTTGAATTTCATTCAGCATTGATCGGGCACCGGTCAGGATTACACTATCGGGCTTGGTCTTGACCGAACCGACGATTCCAAATCCTTCTCTGTATGAAGCCTTCAGCATGCCGACGACAGGGACTTTTTTAGTTACTTTTTCATCCAGCCTGACAAGGATAGTTTCGGGTGTTGTTCCAAGTACCTTTACAGCATTTGAAATGTTGACGTGCTCGTGCAGTTCCCGTGAAGTCAGCAGAACGTCATTTTTGGATAGTGATGCAAAGTCGATGGTGTAAAATAAATTAGGAGAGATTGTCGTATTCAATAACTGCCAACCGGTTCCTTGAATATTGATCCGAACTGAATTAGGAAGAGGAACAGCAATAGCCTGATCATTGCGCAAATTCTCAATTTTTACCGGAACATCGATGAGCATTTGAAAT
>CAJBTU010000199.1 GCA_903958625.1 uncultured Ignavibacteriota bacterium
ACTATTGAGATCAATTTCCGCGTTGATAAATTTTCCTCTACCGGAATATGCCAGCAGCTGGCGCGTAAGGTCGGCCGCATGTTCGGAGGCATTGATCGCCTTTGTGATATTGTTCACGGCAGGGCTTTCTTTCGGAAGCTTATGAAGTGCCAGAGATGATTGGCCCATGATGGCGTTCAAAAGATTGTTGAAATCGTGCGCAATACCTCCCGCCAGCGTGCCGATACTTTCCATTTTCTGAGCATTACGTAATGCCTGTTCGGTATTTTTCCGTTCAGTAATGTCCTGAATAAATGCAACCAGCCTGCCTCCTTCATTCGACCGGTATTGCACGCTGATCCCGACATGAAACTTTGTTCCATCCTTGCGCCGGTGCTGAGTCTCAAAACGCCCCTCTCCCAGTTCGATCAATCTTTGGATATGTTCCGATGTCTCGCTGGCTGATTCGACAGATTCAAGATCGGAAACATTCATGGTCAGAAGTTCCTGATTGCTATATCCGCTCATGCGGCAATAGGTTTCATTCACTTCCAGGAGGTGCCCCTGAATGTCGGCCAGCCAAAAACCATCCATCGAAGTATGAAGAATAATCCGGTGCTTTTCCTCACTTTCGCCCAATGCATCTTCTGCCCGTTTGCGATCGGTGATATCTTCCTTGATGGCAAGGAAATGCGTCGTTGTCCCTTCGGTATTGACGATCGGTGATATTTTCGCAGACTCCCAGTACAGTTCGCCGTTCTTTTTTTTATTTTGGAAAACTCCCTGCCAGTCATTTCCCGCGGTCAACGAATCCCACAGCAGCCGATACTCTTCGGGCGATGTGTATCCCGATTTTAAAATGCGCGGATTTTTCCCGATCACTTCTTCAAAACTATATCCGGTAACCTCAATAAATTTTTGATTCACATATTGTATGGTGCCGAGGGTATCGGTAATAACAATGGAGACCGGACTTTGTTCTACCGCACGGGAAAGATGCTGAAGTTTTTCTTCCGACAATTTACGTTCCGTAATGTCCTGCACGGTTCCGATCAAAACCGCCGGATGACCGGATTCATCGAGCAGTAATTCGCCTGCTTCCGCCCACACCACATGGACCGATTGATCGGGCCATACCACCCGGTATTCCAGCGGAACCGGTTGTTTATTCTGCACAACGGAAAGATTTGCCTGATCCACTTTTGCACGGTCGTCGGGGTGAATAGCCATTGCCACGACTTCTTGAAGAGAACCGGTAAACGACTCTTTCTCCAATCCAAAAATACGAAACATCTCATCCGACCAATCGAGCTGATTTTTCTTTACGTCCCATGTCCAGCTGCCGACACGGGCAAAGTGCTGCGCCTTTTTCAGTTTTGATTCGGAGTCCCGCAGTAACTCATCCGCTTTTTTCCTTTCGGTAATATCACGGAATGACGTGACAAATTGATTGTTCCGGAAGGGAGATGTTGATACGCTGAAACATTTTTTACTGACCGGACTGATAAATTCCGTTTGCACTGTTTCGGTGTTCCGTTGATGATTTTTCCAAAAGTATTTTATTGTTTCGGCATCCATCCCGTATAAGCTGGTGGCCGTATTGCCAACGACCGGAAAATTTTTTGGAAAATCGGCGGTCGCGTAAAATGCATTATTCACTTCGAGGATCCTGTAATCGATCATTTCTCCTTCGTCATTGAAGATTATTTCGTTCAACGCAACACCTTCGGTTAACGTTTCGATGATCACCCTGAAATGTTCTTCGTTCACGCGCAATTGCTCTTCCATTTTTTTGCGCTCTGTGATATCCAAATGTGTTCCGATCATCCGCACAGGATTTCCGCTGATATCGCGTTCTGTCACCCGTCCTCTGTCCAGCACCCATATCCATTCCCCGTTCTTATGTTTCATTCGGGACTCACAAATGTACGTTTCCGTTTCGCCGTGAAAATGTTTTTGAAGAAGTTCATCCGATTTTTTAAGATCCTCCGGATGTGCATTCTTCAGCCAGGCGTCGATGGTCACTGGCGCCAACTCTTCCGGCGAATACCCGATCATAACACACCACTGTTCGTTGATCACCAGTTCACCGGTCTGAATTTGCCAGTCCCATATTCCGTCGCGGGTGGCATCGAGTGAAAGCCGTAAGCGTTCATTCTTTTCCTGTAGTTGTTCTTCCATTATTCTTCGGGCGGCAGTGGACCGGGATATTTTCATTGAACCAAATCCGATACCGGCAAAACCGATCGTCAGTAACAGGAGATGACCCGCATACAAAATTATTTTCTGATGTTCCGCATTATCCCACAGCGGATCCATGGCAATGGCTACACCCACGCCGCCGCGGATGTTGCCGACGGTGTACCCTTGTTGAGCATGGCATTTCAGACATCCTTGCTGGGTAATCACAGGCTGCATTAGCCGCAGATAGCGCTTGCCGTCGATAACGGAAAATTCTAATACTTCCTTGTTCCCTTCTTCAAATGTCTGCAGGGCTTTGCGTTCCCATTCATCGGCAGCATTATTTTTGTTCAGCGGTTTCAAACTGACAATCCTTCCCACCGTGCCGTATTCTTTGGGATATTCGTCGTGCATCTGCCGGATCATGTAGGCTGGATTCATCAGCGTTAATGTATCGCCGTTCGGACCGGGAATATCTCTGCCGCGGATATGTGCCAAATTGGGGTTCGCCGGTGTACTGGCATTCATCGGAACATACACGCCGCCATGCTTCGTAGCCCAAAAACGCAGCGCCAAATCGTTGTTAAAGTTAGCCCTTGCTTCGGATTTTGCAATCTCTTCAACGTGGTTGTTCACAGCGATAAGATTCCATGCCAACGACAGACAAATAACTGCAATCCACGCAATTGATACGGTGATCGTATATTTTTTAATGCGCCGACGTTCTCCGGCAGCCGTATTTGAATTCATGGTATTTTTCCTCATCAGTGCTGAATACATTATCCAATGTTCGGTCCGCCGGGGAACAAATACCGACTGATCAACCGGAAGATCATGGAACGATTCTTCCGCGTAATATTGTGCTCTCAAGAAACCGG
>CAJBTU010000200.1 GCA_903958625.1 uncultured Ignavibacteriota bacterium
ATAACGACACAAGTTCATTCGCCTATATCGGACGTGCCTCGCTGCCGCATTTTGAAGGACACAAAATAACATCGGTGTATGGCGGCTGGAACTTAATGGTGTCCAAGTTCTCCAACAACAAAACGGCGGCGATCGAATTCGTTCGTTTCATGCAGACGGAAGAGGCAAAAAAAATCATGTTCGAACTTGGGGATTATATCCCCGTGAACCGCGACGTGTACGACGACACGGCATATGTCAGTAAATATCCCAAGTTGATCTTTTACCGGAAACTGATCGAGCGCGGATTCCACCGTCCGTTCCTGGCCGACTATACAAAAATTGCCGATATCGTTTCGCATTATGTGAATCTTGCATTGAAAAAAGAAATGACGGTCGATGAGGCTTTGTCAAAAGCCTCTTTAATGATCAATTCAAATGAAGTGCTGATCAAATAACAACACCCGAAAGGATCTGTGACGAACTCGTTCAGAAAAATATGGGACAGCGCCAGGCGGTACCGCTTTGAGATACGGCATTTGACGGTGCTGTTCATTGTGCTGATCGTTTTTCAAACGGCGATTTCGTTCGTTCACAAAATATCCCTGCAAAAGATCCTTTTCCGGACACAGGAATGGTATCAGCAGGATTCCGCCGAACGTCTGGCAAATCTCACCACAACCTCGCTCGAGCTTCTGCTGGAAGCGAAATCGAAAAATCAAGCGCTCTCGCAGTCGGAGATCAATAAGATCATCGGAAATTTGAATATAATTTTAAGCCAACAGTATCTGCATCAGAATGTTCAGGAGATTTGTCTGCTTATAAAAGGCGATTCGTCGATCATTGCCATTGATGACGGCGAGGCGTTATACTCCTATATTTTTGGTGGTTTGAAAAATACTCCGCCTCCGCAATGGGATCATTCGGAAGCCATCGCTATGTACACGTCCATCCGCGATGAGTTCCGTTCGCGTGAACGGATACAGACCATTGTTGCCGACAAACAGATATTTCACATTTTTGTTCCCTTTGTTCCGCGCGGGGAGTTTGCCGGTGCAATCTATATGAAAAATAAACCCGACTTTTCGGTGATCACCAATGAAATGATCTCCACCTACGATGAAACGGCGATCACCTATACCGCTCTCATTTTTTTCGGACTGCTTGCCATGTTCTTCATATCGACCTATACATTGCGCGAGCGCAACCGGGCACAGGAACTGCTGTTCGAAGAACAAAAGCGGCATCTTGCGGAACAGATCAACATTCAGAACGAACTGCTCTTTACAAAACGCATCTATCACACCCATCATAAAGCGGAGAAGGTGATGGGATTCATCAAAGAAGACATGCGCGTACTGACGGTGAACAATATCGATCTTATTAAAGCGCGCATAACAAAGTATGCCAATTTCATCGCCCGTGTTATCTATGATATGAAATGGTACGATCCTCCGGTGCAGACGATCCGCAGCCAGATCTTCAAGACTGATCTGAACAAGGTTCTTGCGTTCCTGGTGGAACATGTGTTCCAGCGTATCTCCTCTGCCAGCGAAATGGTGCAATACAAATTGGTCCTCGATGAGAATCTTCCGATCGTGAATATCAACGAATTTGTCGTGTGGGAAGTGTTCGAACCGATCATCCAGAACTGCATTGATCATGCCGGCAACAATGCCGTGACGGTGACGATTAAGACAGAATTCAATATCGAAACCGAAGAGTGCTTCGTCC
>CAJBTU010000201.1 GCA_903958625.1 uncultured Ignavibacteriota bacterium
CGGCGTTCCTGCTAAACGATCAAATCCCCGTTCACGAAATGTCAGAGAATCATGAAATAATGAATGTATCCCCCAGACAATCGTGATTCCCGTTTTGACCGCTTCAAATTTTGTTCGATTGGTAACATTAACATACACCCCGCCGCATGCGCGGTCCGAATATTTCGGATGTGAGGCTACGTTCTGTATTTCCACGGGTGTGAATTCAACCGGTTCAAATTTCACTCCAGACAGTTGTTGTTCATTCAGCAGTTTTGCAAGATCCTTTCCGTTGATCCACGGCGCACCAATGTACTCGAACGGTTTTTCTGTGCCGCGTCCTTCTGAAACGTTAGTCCCTTCAATCAGACACGTTCCGGGATACACTGCGGCAGTACGGATCGTTATCATGTTCGGCGACGGTTTGATCCATGTAAGCAATGTTTCATCGAACCATTCAGAGCGTTTCCAGTTTTCCATTTCCACAACGGTCAATTTTGCCGGCTTGCGGTTCTTCAGCCATCCCTGCAGATTCGCCATAACGGCAAGTTCTCCCACCGTCATTCCGTGTGCGATTGGAATGGGAACCCAGCCGACGAATGATTTCAGCGAATCGATTCGTATGGGTCCTTGAACCTTAATGCCAGTGATGGGATTCGGCCGGTCAAGCACAATGAACGGAATATTATTTTCTGCCGCTGCTTCCATTCCCAGAAACATCGTGCTGATGAAGGTATAGAACCGCGCTCCGACATCTTGAATGTCGAAGATCAACACATCAACATTCTTCAGCATTTCCGGCGTCGGCTTATTTACCTTGCCATACAACGAATAGACCGGAACACCTGTATTATCATCGATCGTATCCCGAACCGTCCGTCCGTCGGGTGCATCACCCCGGACACCGTGTTCCGGACCAAATAAGATGACGAGTTTTGCCCCTGCAAAATCATTCAGTGCATCGGCAAGATGTTTTCCGTTGGAAAGTTTCGCCGTATGATTCGTGATCAGTCCTATTCTTTTCCCAATGATCAATTCTGTCCTGCTCTCGAACAGAATATCGGCACCCGTCTTTAGTTTCTTCGCCGGTTTTGCAGCGATGAGCGAAGCGCACAACAACAGAAACAATATTTTTTTCATGAAACCGCCTTTAAATTTTGGAACGGACTAACGCCCACGCAGCAATTGTCATTCCATCCCATATGACATTGTTTTGGATCAACTCGTCAACTTCACCGGTGGTTTTATACAATATTTCAAACTCTTCGGTTGAATCCGGCACCGCTTTTGAATGAACAAGATTCTTTGCCACAAATACTTTGCATATCTCATTCGTCACGCCGTTGAACGGATTAAATTCCGCTGCATATTTCAAATGCTCCGAACGGAAACCGGTCTCTTCTTCCAATTCGATGTGCGCCATTTCCTCGTATGACTTTCCTTCTTTTACTCCGCCGCACGGGAGTTCGATGCTTTCCTTATCGCAGAGATACCGGTATTGATTGACAAGGATGATCTTCCCTTCATTGGTAACGGGAACGATCATACTCGCTCCATTGGTATGAACGTAATTATATTCCCCTTTTATTCCATCCGGAATTTGAAACTCATCCTGCTTATACGTCCACCAGGGATTCCGAAGTATTAATTTTGAGGAGAGTTGTTTCCAGCGTTTCAGCATGATGATCTCACGATAAAAAAAACGGCCGGTTATTCACCGACCGTCGTATTTTTTTAAATTATTGGTACATTGTTTCCGTCAGACCAATTCGCTTTCAGCAAAGAAAAATCCTACTTCTATTCTGCCGTTTTCAACGGAATCTGAACCATGTACGATGTTCTCTCCTTTATTGTCCGCATACAGTTTGCGGATAGTTCCTTCGGCTGCATCTTTCGGATCGGTAGCGCCGATTAGAGTGCGGTAGTCTGCGATGGCATTCTCTTTTTCCAATGCAACCGGAACAACCGGTCCGGAGGTCATGAACTCAACAAGTGACGGATAAAATGGACGTTCTTTATGTACCGCATAGAACGCACTAGCTTGTTCTTTTGTCAAACGGATTTGTTTGAAACCCAGGACCTTGAATCCTGCTTTTTGTATGTGTGACAGCACCGTTCCCTGCAATCCTTTACGAACGCAGTCCGGTTTCATAATACAGAGTGTTCTTTCGACAGCCATTGTTTTCCTTTAATTTATTTGATGATGATGGATATAATCTGTACGATGATCTATGTTCAGCCGTCACAAAAACTGGCCGCCGAACGCTCATCGCTTATTTTTTCTTTTTCGCAATTGTCTTCTTTTTCACGACACTTTTTTTCGTGGCCTTTTTCTTTGCGCTGATGGTGTATGAAGCTTTGTATTTTTTTGCCAGGGCTTGTTTCATTGTTTCTCCCATGGAAGCAGGAGAATCAACAACAAAAATTCCGGCACTCTTCATCGCTTTCATTTTTTCCATCGCTGTTCCTTTGCCGCCGGAGATGATCGCTCCAGCATGCCCCATTCTTCTTCCCGCAGGAGCGGTTCTGCCGGCGATGAATCCGACAACCGGTTTGGAGACATATTTTTTAATGTAGGCCGCAGCTTCTTCTTCAGCGCTGCCGCCGATCTCACCGATCATGATGATACCATCGGTCTTCTCATCTTCATTGAACAATCTGATCGCATCAATGAACTGTGTTCCGATAATCGGGTCGCCGCCGATACCGATACATGTTGACTGACCTATTCCGCGTTCGGTCAACTGCCACACCGATTCGTACGTTAGTGTTCCGCTGCGCGATACAACTCCAACCCTACCCGGTTTATGGATGAACGCCGGCATGATCCCGACTTTTGCTTCGCCCGGCGTGATAATACCAGGACAGTTCGGACCGATTAGACGGACACCTTTCTTTGTTGTGTATGCGAACGCCTGCACCATGTCCTTGATCGGAATTCCTTCGGTGATACAAACAATAAGCTGCACACCGCTGTCCGCTGCTTCCATAATTGCATCACCGGCAAATCCTGCGGGGACATAAATAATGGAAGTGTTTGCTCCCTGTTGTTTCACGGCATCAGCAACAGTGTTGAACACCGGAACTTCCCGGTTAAAGTGATCTTTCTCGTTGCCTTTGTATCGGGAACCGCCCTTGCCCGGTGTAACGCCGGCAACAACATTTGTTCCATAGGCAAGCATTTGCGATGTGTGAAATGTTCCTTCTCCGCCGGTAATGCCCTGTACAACAAGTCTGGTTTTTTTATTGACGAGAATGCTCATAATGTTTTTATTTTAGAAGTGAGATAATCAATTAATTAACAGTTTCTAGGAAATCACCAACATTCAGGATCGTTGCTTCATCAAACTGTTTCCCGAGAAGCTGAATCCCGATCGGCAATCCATCCTTATCGGTGCCTGCAGGGATGCTCATTCCCGGTATTCCTGCAAGATTTGCCGATACGGTATAAATATCATTCAGATACATCTGCAGCGGATCATCCATCTTCTCTCCAAGCTTGAATGCTGATGTGGGAGAGATCGGCGTTACAAGACAATCCACATGTTTGAACGCTTCGGTAAAATCATTTTGGATCAATCGCCTAACCTGCTGCGCTTTGCGGTAATACGCATCGTAATACCCTGACGACAGCACATAGGTTCCGAGCATGATCCTTCGTTTCACTTCTTCGCCGAATCCTTCGCTGCGTGACCGCACATACATGCTCTGCAGATCCTTAGACTGCGGCGAACGATAACCATACCGAGCGCCGTCGTACCGTGCGAGATTCGATGAAGCTTCTGCTGTTGCAAGGATGTAATATGCTGAGATCGTATGTTCTGAATTGGGCAGTGAAATTTCGACGATCTCCGCGCCAGCACTTTTCAAAGTATCAATCTTCTTTTGGAGCACCGCACGTATCTCTGAATTGAGAGCATCGGAAAAGTATTCTTTCGGAAGCCCGATCCTCATCCCTTTCACACTTCGTTTCATGCCGGAGACGTAATCAGGCACATCAACATGAGCCGATGTCGAATCATTCACATCTCTTCCGGCGATCACCTGCAATACTCTTGCAGCATCGCGGACCGTTCGAGCAAAAGGACCGATCTGATCGAATGACGATGCGAACGCGACAAGCCCGTAACGGGAAACCCTTCCGTACGTCGGCTTTAAACCAACGATGCCGCACAAACCGGCTGGTTGACGGATGGAACCGCCCGTATCGGTACCAAGAGATGCTGTCGCCATTCCAGTCGCTACAGCCACACACGATCCGCTGCTGGATCCTCCGGGAACGCGTGTCTCATCGATCGGATGTTTTGTTGCACCGTATGCCGAATTTTCACCGGACGAACCCATAGCAAACTCATCCATGTTCGTCTTGCCGATGAAAACAGCATCAGCGTCGTACAATTTTTTTATTACCGTCGCATCGTAAATTGATTCGTACTTTTCAAGGATTTTTGAACCGCAGGTGGTGATCTTACCTTTCATGCACAATACATCTTTCACCGCTATCACCATTCCAGCCAACGAACCGGCTGAACCGTTCTTTATTTTTCGGTCAATTCCACGGGCGCGCTCTAACGATTCTTCATTAAAGACGGAAAGAAAGGCATTAAGATTTTTTCTTGCACTAATAATGGAAAGATACGCGCCGACACGTCCTTCAACGGTTTCTTCACCCGTAACCAGTCTGCCGCTGTAAGAGTCGTATGATTCCAGAATATTCAAAATAGTGCTAAAATAATTATTCCTCTCCTCTGTCTTTTGAGGAAATGGATCTGCAGGAAGGATCTGTCTCTGCCGGATATAAAAATGTTACTTCTTTTCTTCCGTTCGCTTATTCACTTCCGCTTCGCGGCGAGCAATATCGGTTTCTCTGCGTTTCATTTCATCTTCTTTGCTTTCTTCCTTCTGCAATTCGGACTGGATGTCGTTCATTCCTTTTTTGAATTCACTGACACCTTTGCCAAGTCCCTTAGCAAGTTCAGGGATTTTTTTTGCACCGAAGAAGATCAAAACGACCAAAAGTATAAGAATAATTTCCTGTGTCCCGAGTCCCATCATAACATCTTCCTTTCTTTATAAAACATTACTCATTGAAAATAAATTCCGCTGCATCTTTATGCTGCTTGTAGAACAAAACTTTTGATCAGTGAATCAAATATCCTTTTCCCGTCAGACGATCCGAGCTGATTCTCGCACGCCCGTTCTGGATGCGGCATCATACCCATCACATTGCCTGCCTTATTCATAATACCGGCAATGTTATTGAGCGACCCGTTTGGATTTGAAGTGTCGGTGATCTCGCCGAACTCATCGCTATAGCGGAACAGAACTTGCCCATTCTCTTCGAGCGCACCGATCGTTTCCTGATCGGCAAAATAATTTCCTTCGCCGTGAGCAATGGGGATGCGCATAATGTCGCCTGCGGTGAGATCGTTCGTAAAACGTGATTCCGAATGTTCCACTCTGACGGTGACGTGCTTGCTGGAGAACAACAACGACCTATTGCGGAGCAATACGCCGGGAAGCAACCCTGCTTCACAGAGAATCTGAAATCCATTGCAAATGCCGACAACAATTCCGCCGTTATTGGCGAACGTGATCACTTCATTCATGATCGGAGAAAAACGTGCGATCGCACCGGTTCGAAGATAGTCCCCATACGAAAATCCTCCCGGAAGAATGATCACATCGGAATGTTTCAGATCCGGCTCTTTGTGCCAGAGAAATTCCGCATCCTGATTCAGAACATGCTTGGCGGCATGATAGGCATCGTGATCGCAATTTGATCCGGGAAATACAACGATACCAAATTTTATCTTCGATGCGCTCATACGCTCTTTATGGTATAGGAAAAATCTTCCATGACAGAATTTGCGAGAAGCTTCTTACACGCTTCCTCTGTGATGCGTTTTGCTTCATCTTCCGACGGTGCGTTCACCGTCATTTGGATCGATTTCCCGATGCGGACATTTTCGACCTCCTTCATTCCCAGAGTATGGATACCTAGTTCTACCGCTTTGCCCTGGACGTCGAGGATCGATGGCCGAAGTGTAATTGTAATGGTCGATTGATACATAGTCATTTCATCCAATTAGATATCGTAACTCGGAGCTTCTTCTGGATCCATCTCTTTTGCCTCTTTATGATCAGGTGCGGCGAAAAGAAGATAAACGTACCGTGCCAATCCAAATATCACGAATGCCGCAAACAGGTAGAAGAGCGCCATACCTTTCGTGAACAGGATCAACAGCATGGAGAAGAAAAAGGAAATTGATTTTACCGGATGCTTCTTGAGTTCTTTTGCCGAAAATTTTGGCAGCGTGTCATACTTGATTTTACTCACCATGATCAACGACATCGCAATGCTCAGCGGTGCGAGCATTAATGCAGGAATGCCTTCCAGACGATTCCCGTCAACATTGAATGTTAGAATAAACGAAACGATCGCAAATGCGCTTGAAGGAATCGGGAGACCGGTGAAATAATCCTTATCAAACCCGACCAGCTGTACATTGAACCGTGCAAGCCGTATCCCCCCCATAATCATTAGCAGCGAGCTGATGATCAATCCCCATTCATTATAATGGAACAAATGAATCTTGTAGACAAGGAACGCTGGCGCAGCGCCGAACGAAACGATGTCGGAGAGCGAATCGATCTCAACGCCGAATTGACTGCTCGATTTTGTCAGCCGAGCCATAACGCCGTCGAGGGCATCGAACACTCCGGCAAGGATGATAAAATACGATGCTTCAACAAACTTCCCTTCGCTCGACTGTACGATGGAGAGAAGACCGCAGAACATATTGAGCACGGTAAACAGCGTCGGTACGACAGCGCGCGTTATTCTCACTTCATCTCCGCAACAATTGTTTCACCGGCAACGGTTTTTTGGTTCATTACCACTTTGACCGCCGAACTTTTCGGTACATAAATGTCGACACGTGATCCAAATTTGATCATTCCAAACCGCTTCCCGCTTTCCACTTGATCCCCCACCTTGACATCGGCTACAATTCTTCTGGCTATAAATCCGGCTATCTGTTTGAAGAAAACCTTACCCCGTGAATTCTCAATTCCAATGTGGGTCTGTTCGTTTTTCAATGATGCTTTATCCTCAAAGGCAGCAAAGAACTCCCCTTCCACATACTTATAATACCCGACAATCCCGGTAATCGGATTCCGGTTCACATGCACATTCACCGGTGACATGAAAATACAGACCAGGGTCGCTTCCCCTTTAATATACGTATCTTCAACTACATCTTCGATCTTTATCACGGTGCCATCGGCCGGGGAAAGCACCAGCGTATCGCCTTGCGGCGAAACGCGTTCCGGATCCCTGAAAAAATTGAGAGTGAAAATGAACAGCAGGATCGACAACGAAATCAGCACAATTTTTACTATTGCGTTATCGATGAAGTAATATGCGCCAATACCAAGGATGATACAAAATGCGGTAACCGAGAAAAAAACGTCGTAGCCATACTCAGTAATCAATATGTTACACTCCGAAGGATTAAGATTTGGTTGAAAGAAACCGTCAAAGAATAAATTTTTCGCCATAAACTTACCGAAAAAATGAGGCAAAGTCAATCTTGCATATTTTCGATAGTTTTGCTACTTTATAGTAGAAAATTAAAACGAACTATGATGCCAACACCGAAGAAATTTATAACGCAAAAGAAAAAAACGCGCTCCATAATTTTTCAATGAGAAGAAACGTCCCGATAATCCAACGGGACTTTTTTTTTGCCGTCACCTTACCGTAACGAGTGAGAATACGAGAATTCCAAAAACAGTTTGAACAGATCGCGCCGCAGGCTATTGCCTGGAAAGGTGACAACATCGGTCTTCTCCTCGGCCGTGAGAGCGACACGATCAAGAACATACTTGTTGCTCTCGACCTGACCATGGATGTTGCAGAAGAAGCAGCAAAGAAAAAAGCAAATTGCATCATCACACATCATCCGCTGCTGTTCCATCCGTTAAAGAATATAACGGCGGATTCGCGGGTGGGAGAACTTATTCTCTTCCTTACGGAAAACAGAATAAACCTTTATGCTGCCCATACAAATCTGGACAGCGTGAAATGGGGAGTGAATTTTTCATTGGCGCAGAGTTTGGGCTTAACCAACGTAGAGATCCTCTCGCCGCTTAACGGAAGTTTAACGCAGATTGTTGTGTTCGTGCCGCATGACCACGTTGAAGTCGTCGCCAATGCCATGCACGAAGCCGGTGCAGGAATGTTCACAAAATATGATCAGTGCAGTTTTCGGGGCGAAGGAATCGGAACATTCCGCGGGTTGAACGATGCAAAACCGTTCCTGGGTAAAGTCGGCAAACATGAACGTGTACAGGAAGTTCGACTGGAAATTCTTGTGGAGAACTGGAAGACCAGTTCCGTCATTTCGGCCATGGTAAAAGCGCACCCTTACGAAGAGGTCGCCTACGATATCCTCCCTCTTCTGAACCGGAATACGGAATATGGGCTCGGCGCTATCGGGGATATTCCGAAGAAGATCCCGCAAAATAAATTTTTTGAGCTTGTCAAGAAAACGCTTGGCGTGCGCGCTTTAAAGTATTCAGGAACATCGAACATGATAGGCCGCGTTGCTGTCTGCGGAGGTTCGGGGAGCGAGTGCATCGCTGATGCTGTCTCCCGGAAAGCCGATGTGATGGTGACGGCAGATCTGAAGTATCATACATTCCAGGATTTTGAAAAAAAGATCCTTCTGGTGGATGCCGGGCACTACGAAACGGAACATGTTGTTCTGCCGGTGCTGGCAGCAAAGATCCAGGAGATGTTCAAACGGAATAACCATTCCGGAAAAGTGTATATCACAAAACATAGCACCAATCCCGTACATATATTCTAAGCAAGGAGTATCAATTGGAAGAAACCCTTCGGTTATTATACCTACTGCAAAAAGTTGACAGCAATCTGGATGATGTGGAAGAATTAAAAGGCGATCTGCCGGAAACCGTGAGGGATCTAAAGAAGAAGATCGCAGAATTAACGGAAAAAGCGGATGCGAAACAAAAGTTCATCGATGAATTTGTCGCGTCACGGAATACGGCAGACAACGACATCAAAGATTTTGAAGAGAAATTGAAGAAATATAAAGAACAGCAATACCAGGTACGCAACAACAAAGAATACGATGCCATTACCAAAGAGATCGACTTTGCCGAAGAGACCGTAAAGACCCTCACCAAGCAATTCGAAGACTTTGAGAATCAGATGTCCATTGCAAAGAGCGAATTGGAAGAGTACCAAAAAACGCTGAACGAACTGAACGAGACATTAAAAGAAATTGCTGACGAACTCGCTATTGTCTCCAAAGAAACGGAAGACGAAGAGCTGAAATACAATCATGAACGCGAAAAGATTGTCACACGACTGAACAAGGATATCATCGGCCGCTACGACAAGATCCGGTCAGGACGCGGAAAAGCGGTCTCAACGATACGGAAGCAATCGTGCAGCGGATGCGGCAATAGGGTTCCCCCTCAGCACATTATGGAGATCCGGCGTAACGATAAGATCTATCTTTGCCAGCATTGCGGACGTATCATTGTTTCCGATGAATTGGCACAAACAGCGAACGCCGTTAAATGAAACTGACGGCATTTACGGACGGCGCATCGCGCGGCAATCCCGGCGATGCGGCCATTGGAATAGTGATCAAGGATGAGCACGGCACAACGATTCAAAGTCATAAACGGTTTCTTGGAACCACAACCAACAATGTTGCCGAATATACGGCACTGCTCGAGTGCATCGAACTTGTCAGAGATTCAGAAACTTTTCGCTGCTCTGTTCTTGTTGTACAGACGGACAGCGAACTCATGGCCCGTCAAATGAACGGGCAGTATAAAGTAAAAGATCCCGGTTTGAAAATCATGCACCAGAAAGTGAAAACGGCGCTGGGATCATCGTCATTCAAATTTTTGATCGGTCATATTCCCCGCTCGTTGAACGCAGAAGCGGATGCATTGGCCAATGAAGCAATAGATACCAAACCATAATTACTCTATGCACGAAATTTTCATCATCACGTTCATTCTGATGATCGAGGCCATTCGCTCGACCGAACGGCCTGTACAAGTTTTTAATTCATCATCTATTCATTCTCATCAGCGAAATGTTGTGCAAAGCCAACAAGCTGCCGTGGTACGCCAGGCAATCGCTGTAATTCATTCACGAATTATGGAGGAAAGTCCGAACTCTTTCCCGGAACGTCGTCAGGCGCTTCGGGATGGACACAGTGCCGGATAACGTCCGGGGTCCCGATCCGTCGGGATACGGAAAGTGTCACAGAAAAAATACCGTCCCGGTGCTCTGCATCGGGATAAGGGTGAAAAGGTGCGGTATGCGAGCAAGCGTACTTAATGTAAGAGCGCACCGCGGCAGTAGTAATGCTGCCGGTCCTAATTGGATCCCGCTTGCGGGACATGACAAACCCCACTGAGAGCAAGACCGCGTAAGTTTCGTTTTCCATTCGTGGAAAGAGAGATGTCCGCTCAATTCTTTACCGAGACGAAACGGGTAGGTCGCTAGAATCATGCAGCAATGTATGATCAAGAGAAATGATTGCCTCTTCTGCGATAATATCAACGAACAGACAAAATTCGGCTTATCGGCAAGCCCAGCACTTTGTTGGCTTTGTGCAGCACTTGAGAATGGAAGATGCATTCTCTCACAGGATGACGAACATCGTCATCGCATTGGAGAATTGCATTGACCTCAAAAAAAGAATACCGGTGGACGGTCGCCCCTGCTCCGCCGTCTGAACTCGTCAAACAATTGTCTGACGAACTTACCATTTCCTCTTCGCTTGTCTCGGTCCTCATCAACCGCGGGATTGACACGTTCGAAAAGGCCAAAAAATATTTTCGTCCTTCAATCGACCAGCTCCACGATCCGTTCCTCATGGACGGAATGTATATTGCTGTTGACCGTTTGCTTCGCGCCAAGAACAGCGGTGAAAAGATCCTTGTCTACGGCGATTATGATGTTGACGGCACGAATGGCGCCGGCATGCTTTTTCTGTATTTCAAAGAGATCGGCTGTGATGTCACGTATTACATTCCCGACCGTTTGACCGAAGGATATGGAATTTCCCAGCCCGGCGTTGAGTTCGCAAAAAAAGAAGGCGTAACTCTCCTTATTGCCATTGACTGCGGTATCACAGCACTTGCACAGGTGGAATATGCACGTCAACTCGGCATTGATGTTATTATCTGTGACCATCACGAACCGGCCGATGAACTGCCGAACGCCGTTGCAATTCTGGACGCATTGAAACCAAATTGCCGTTATCCGTTCAAAAGTCTCTGCGGAACCGGTGTGGGATACAAATATATCCAGGCGGTTGCCCGTACGCTTGGCCACGAAGAGAAGATCGAAAAATATGTCGACTTTGTTGCGCTAGCGACAACTGCGGACATTGTTCCACTGATCGATGAGAACAGGATCTTTGTCCGACTCGGACTTGAACGTATCAATTCCAATACCCGTCCGGGCATCCGTGCTTTGCTGGAAAGCGCCGAACTGAAGATCGGTGCGATCACTACCGGTCAGATCGTTTTTGCCATGGCACCCCGCATCAACGCGGTCGGACGTCTTGGCGATGCGAAACGTGCCGTTGAACTTCTTGTGAGCGATGATTATGAAGATTCCATCTCGTTTGCAAAAGTATTGGAACAGGAGAACCTCACCCGGCGGAAGATCGATGAAGGGGTCTTCACCGAAGCACAAAGTCTCGTTGAACAATATTTTAAGGATAACGGCGACGGGGCGATCGTGATGCATCGTGAACAATGGCATCCCGGTGTGGTCGGTATTGTTGCATCACGCATGGTGGAAAAATATTATCGTCCGGCTGTAATGCTGACAACGCTGGAAGGCGTAGCAAAAGGATCTGCACGCAGTATCGCAGGAGTGAATATCCACCAGGCGCTCAAGATGGTCGAGGATAAACTGTTGCAGTTCGGAGGACACAAATATGCAGCAGGACTGAGCATTGATCTGGACAGAATCGATGAGTTCCGAAAAGCATTCAATGCGGTAATCAAAGAGATGCTGACACCAGAACTGCTAATTCCGGTAATCCACATTGATTCGGAGATCGATCTTGCCGAACTTACGCCAAAATATCTCCGCATCCTGAAGCAATGTGCACCATTCGGTCCGCAAAATATGCGGCCGACCTTCCTTGCCAAAGGGGTTCAGGTGGTGGGATTACCACGCATTGTCGGGAAGGATCATCTTCGCTTTAAGATCAAAAAGAATAATGTCACTTTCGATACGATTGGATTTGGCCTCGGCGGGATGATTAACAAAGTGAAAGAAAAATCGAATAGTCTCGACCTTGTTTTTTCGATCGATGAGAACGATTTTACGGGAGTCAGTTTGACACAATTAAAGATTAAAGATATTCAATGATCATCCTCGGAGTGGATCCCGGAACATTGATTGCAGGATACGGCGTAATCGAACGGAATGGTAACGTCATCTCCCTGCTTGATGTCGGCGTTATCAAGAATGCCGCCGATGTATCGATGCCGCTGCGTCTAAAAAAAATCTATTCGACTTTGTGCTCCGTTATTGATAGATTCCATCCGGATGAGTTTGCGATTGAAACGGCGTTTTATTCCAAAAATGCTCAATCGGCGCTCAAGATCGGGCAGGCCCGGGGTGTTTCAATACTGGCGGGAGTGAACCACGAAATTCCGGTAACGGAATACTCTCCGCGGGAGATCAAAAAAGCGGTTACGGGCAAAGGGGCGGCATCGAAAGAACAGGTTCAGTATATGATGGTGGCGATGCTGAAATTAACGGCAACGCCGAAACATTTTGACTCCACCGATGCTCTTGCTGTTGCCGTCTGCCATGCATTCAAGATCTCTGCACCGCGTTCCGGTTTCAAGAATTGGAAGACATTTGTCGCCGCACATCCGGAAAAGATCATTTCATATTCAAAAAAATAAAAGCGGCATTACATCAAAACGGAACATCGTGCCGTTGCATTGCCAACAATAATCTCATGATCTCATACCTCAAAGGAATCCTGGCAAAAAAATCTCCCACCGAGATCATCGTGGATGTTGCAGGGGTGGGATATTCCGTCAATATTTCCCTTTCAACATACGAACAACTGACGGAGATCAATACTGAAGTGCAAATTCTTACGCATCATCATATCCGCGAAGATGCTCAGCTGTTGTACGGATTTGCAACGGAAACTGAACGGGAGATGTTCCGTCTTCTGATCGGCGTTTCCGGAATCGGACCGAAAATGGCTCAAACAATTCTCTCGGGAATCCGCACGGATGAACTCGTCCGAACGATAGCGATCGGCGCGATCTCTACATTGACTGCAATACCCGGCGTCGGGAAAAAAACTGCCGAACGGATGGTTCTTGAACTGAAAGATAAAGTTTCAAAGATGGAAGGCTCCGAAAAGATCATCGATATGCCGAACACCGGCGCTTCGATACGGTCCGAAGCATTGACGGCACTGGTTTCGCTCGGCTTCTCGCGGGAAAAGGCAGAACAATCACTGCGCGGCGTTCTGAACGATGCCAACGGTAAGACAATCTCCGTAGAAGAACTGATAAAACGCGCTCTGCAGTACTCCTCAAAATAATTTCCCCCATTAGATCCCATGGCAATACGAGCCAAAGATGTTGACTCATACCTTCAACAAAGCCCGCAGCACATTTCTATTCTCATGTCGGAAGTCCGTGATATTATACGAAAGGTGATCCCTGACGCGGAGGAATCTATCAAGTATACCGTCCCTTTTTATTCAAGAAAGGGACTTCTCTGCTATCTTAGTCCGCTAAAGAAAAATGACGGCATGTATATAGGTTTTGCCAAAGGATATTTGATGTCCGATGAAAGCGGAATATTTTCCGGAAAAGATTTGAAAAACATCAGACATATAGAGATCAGAAGAGCGTCGGATATAAAAAAACGTCTCCTGAAAGAATATCTTATTGAAGCGGTGCTGCTGAATGAAATGAAGAGAGATACATTGCCGTTCCAATAACTTTGTCAGCTATGCGCAGAAAGGAAATTGATTCCCACAGATATTCATAATATGAGAGATTTAAATTTCCCTGCGTTCATATTTTCTTTGTTTTCAACCGTAGTGAATTACTGATCACACTCACCGAACTGAACGCCATCGCTCCGGCTGCAAATGTCGGATTCAGCATCCCGAACGCAGCAAGCGGAATACCGACGACGTTGTAGATAAATGCCCAGAAAAGATTTTCCTTGATCGTGCGTATGGTTCTGCGTGATAATGTTATGGCTCTTACAACAGCTGTTAAGTCATGACGCATCAATGCCACATCGGCGGTTTCCAGCGCTACATCGGTACCGGAAGCCATTGCCAGACTGACATTCGCCTGCGCAAGTGCCGGAGCATCATTGATACCGTCTCCGACCATTGCAACGATCTCGTTCTTTTCCTGCAGCTGCTTGATATATTCAGCTTTGTCTTTTGGCGACACGTTGGCAACCACCGTTGTGATTCCTACTTTTTTTGCAATGGATTCCGCCGTAGTTCTATTATCACCTGTCAGCAATACAATGTTGATATGCATCTGTTGAAGAGTCCGGACCGCCTCTTTTGATGATTCGCGGAGAGTATCGGCAACGGCAATTACTCCGGCCAGTTTCCGGTTTACTCCAACAAACACCACCGTCTTCCCTTCCAGCTGCAGACGTGAAACCGTCTGTTCAGCGGCAGTAATATTCACCAGCGACTCTCGCATGATCTCCTCTTTTCCGATCACGATATTTTTCCCATCCACCTTTCCGGTAATGCCGTATCCAGGATTCGCCAGAAATGAATCAACAGGTTGCAGAAAAATATTATTTGCTTCTTCATATTCAACAATCGCTTTCGAAAGCGGATGTTCTGATTTATGTTCCACTGACGCTGCAAGCATCATCAATTCGTCCCTGCTGCAATCATTGAACAGAAAAAGATCCGTTACCGATGGTTTCCCCTCCGTGATCGTGCCGGTCTTATCAAAAACTACGGTGGTGATCGAACCGGCCCGTTCAAGACTTTCGGCATTCTTGATCAATATTCCGGCAGAAGCGCCGCGTCCGGTTCCAACCATGATGGCCGTTGGCGTAGCCAGGCCAAGAGCACACGGGCAGGCAATGATCAAAACGGCGATCGCATGGATCATGGCAGATGAAAATTCCAAATTCCACACAAGCATTCCCAGCGTGAACGTAAGCAGAGCAATTCCGATGACGACCGGAACAAAAACTGAAGCGATCGTATCTGCCAGCGATTGAATCGGCGCCTTTGAACCCTGCGCTTCTTCAACCAAACGGACGATCTGTGCAAGCATCGTATCGCTGCCGACCGCCGTTGCGCGAAATTCTATGCTCCCCACGGCGTTGATGGTGCCGCCGATAACGGTGTCCCCTTTCTTTTTCGGTACCGGAATACTTTCTCCCGTCATCATCGATTCATCGATCGACGACTCGCCTTTTTCGATGATCCCGTCCACAGGAATTTTTTCTCCCGGACGGACAAGGATCATGTCATTCTTCAACACATGGTTGATCTCCATATCCAAGTATTCATTGTTCCGGAACACACGGGCGGTCCTGGGCTGCACAGACATGAGATTTCGCATTGCATCCGATGCACGTTTCTTCGCACGCGCTTCCAATACTTTTCCAAGAAGGATCAGCGTGATAATGGAGACTGACGTATCGAAATAGACATCCATCACATCGACAGTTTCCGGAAGCCAGTCCGGGAACAATACGACGATGGTACTGAAGAGATATGCTACACCGGTCCCGACGGCAACAAGTGTATTCATATCCGCTTCAAAATATTTCGCCAATTTCCACGCAACCACGAAAAATCGCTTGCCGGAGACTATCATAACGACTGTTGCACCGAGAAAGAGAAGTGTATTCACTTCCTGCATTCCCAACGGAGATATTTTCATAAACCAGCCGGTCATACTGATCATGCTCAGAACGATCACCGGCAGTGCAAAAATCAGGCTAAGGATGAATTCCTTCTTAAGCTTTGCATAGCTGTCCGACGACGCAGTATTATCAGATGGCTTTACAGTGTCAATCATAAGTTTATACCCGGCCTCTTCAACCGCTTTCGCAAGTTGTTCCGCTGTGGCAATAGAAGGCTTGAATTGTATCGTCGCCTTTTCCGTTGCAAGATTCACCGTAGCTTTTTCTACTCCATCGATACGGGCGAGAACTTTTTCCACCCGTGCGACACAACTGGCACAGGTCATTCCTTCAACTGGAAGCGAAAGTGTTTGGATCTTTGTCTCCATAATTTCCTTACATGCACGACCGTAATATTTGGGTAACGGTCATTATATTTTACTGAATAGAGATAAGAGAATATCCCGCTTCTTCAACCGCATGCTGAAGCGCCTGATCCGTTACCGTTGATTCATCAACGACCACTTCTGCAGAACCAATGTCAACCGTATTGACGGTAACGCCCTGCATCTTGGATAATTCTTTTTTTAGTGACATAACGCAATGACCGCAGCTCATCCCGTTAATTGTTAATTTTTTCGTATTCATAGTTTCTCCTTTTATTGGTGACAGAAATGTACACAGATAACCCTCCCTATTCTTTATATTTAAGGGGAATATTTGTGCAAAATTCGGAGGGTGCGTGTTTACCGTACTTTATCGAGCGGAATGCGGTGCTGATGTTTCGGGTTCAATTTTTTGAATGAACCCGGTGTAAAACCGGTAACGGATTTAAACTGATTGGAAAGATGCTGTACACTGCTATAATCCATGAACTCTGCGATCTGGCTCAGCGACCGTTCATCATATTTCAGCAATTCTTTCACCCGTTCGATCTTTTGTTTAATGATGTATTGTTCTATTGTCACATTCTCAACCGATGAGAACAAAGCACTAATCGAGTGATAGTCCTTTCCGATTTTTTGCGTAATATATTCGGAATACTTCAGTTTCATCGGCTCGGTATCGTGGTTGTGGTGAACCAGCTGTATGATTGCCGTCTTTACCGCTTCTATGGTCTTTGCATTCTTATCCTCGATCAGTTCAAATCCGTTTTGTTCAAGAATTTTTTTGATCGAATTGATATCGTTTGACCTCGGAGATTGAACAACCTCTACTTCTCCAAGTTCAACAGTACGCACATCAAGACCGAATTTTTGCAGTTCTTCACGCACAACACGAATGCATCGTTCGCACACCATGTGCTTCACATATATTTTTTTTGTTTTGATTTTCGGCATAATAGTTTTTACAATGGTTCGTGGTACGCAATAGTTGAACCAACCCACGTTTTGTACTTGTTGAAATCGACCCCCATCATTCTTCCTTTGCTCAAACGGACAAGATTTTTGACAAGGATCGGCCCTTTCTCCAATCCTGTAGCGGCGTTTGGTCCTTCCGGCCAGACGAACATCATACGGACCTCTGCTTTTGCATATCCATCGGGTGTTGCAATTAGATCGGCATATTCCACCTTGCGCTGAAGCAGATATTGCGATTTATCCGTCAACCGGTCCAGTTTCTCTTTCGTCACATCAATATCGACACCAATTCCGGCAAATGAATAGAGCGGCTTTAATACATAATTATGAAGGTCTGAAGGATAATCATCCAATTCATTGACGAAGTGGCATTCCGGTACATACCTGCCCCGCAGCAACGGAAGGGTCTGCTTACTGACGCGGAAATACCAGTTTGGATGTCCGACCCAATGAACGTCCACATCATCCGTCAATGTGAATTCAGAACGGATTTTTTTCCGTATCAACTCGTCGAAAATAACGCGGTTATAGATCCGTTCGATGCGGATCTCTTTTCCATCATTATGATAGAACAATTGTTTTCCGCGCTTTATCACCTTTGTCAGACAGACAGTGCGGATGCCGAGCATTCGTTCCATGATCACAAAATCGATTCGGGTCTTTTGTCTCTCCGGTTCGATCTCCAGCAGCACAACATGTGCCGGATCGGAATCTCCAACGATCACTTCGCGAAGTAATTTTTCATACGATTCCCTGACAAAACCGTTGAACGATGCACCGTACGTCGGAGGAATTGGGAAATGTTTTCTGATCGTATCATTCAGGAACGCCTGATATCCGTACAGCGAAGGAAATCCCTGCAGCTCGATCAATTGCGGAATGAAATTTCCATGTGCATCGGTACAGATGCCGAAATCAATTTGAAGGAATACCGGATGAGGGGTTTCGTTCGGCACCGAAAGACCTTCCGGTATCGCGGCACAGGAATGTTTTTTGAACTGTTCGGTCTGCAGCTGTCCGACGATATCGCTGCACGCTTCCACCAATTGACGCTTGACATCTTTGGTCAGGAACACCGGGGTTTCCGCCGGCCGGAATTCGACAGCGTACTTGTATGTGGTATTCAGTTCATGTATAAATGCACTGTATTTTGCATCCGTAAATTCTGAATTTATTTTTTTTCTTATATCGGGAATCATAATATATGAACATCGTCAACGCATTGTCGCTTCGCGGATTCAAACGCGGGATTAGAAATTCTCAAAAATAAACTTCCCTTTTTCCATCACCTGCACATCGTCCATCCAGATATCGAAATTACGGCCGACACAATCAATATGCGTTGTGGAGATCCAATTTTGTCCGGTATGATCTGCGTAAGGATGACCGAACGCGATATGGATACCGGGAAATTTTTCGTCCTGCAGAATATGTCCGATAATGCTCTTCAAGGCTATGTTCGTTCCGATGGCGAATTCACCGACGCGGTCGCTATTCTCATCCGTGTGTGTGTAATCAAGAAATTCCTTCAACAATTCCTTATTTGAACATTCCACCGATCTGATCCTGTTCTCAACGATCTCGATGAATAAAGGATGCTTTTGGATATCTCCCCATTTCTGACACAAATAGTCTCCGACAACTCCGTCAACGACAAACATTCCATTTGAATTATTCGGCGAGGTGAAAATCTCGCCCCCCGGAAGATTTCCCCATTTATCGGGTGAGATGATACCGCTCGTCTTCAGCCATTTTAAATGCGGCGAAAACTCGGCTGTAATATCAGTTCCTGCAGGCGTTTTTGCTTTAATGATTTTTGTTCGTATGGCCTTCTCTATCAGTCGCTGACTGATCCGGTCCACTTCAAGAAAGTCCGCACACATTCCTTCCGTCATGATCTGCTTATTAATATTCACCATGTGCCCATGGCGGATCTTGTTCTTATTGACAACGCTCGTCATCTGAATACGGGAACCGAGTTCTCCGGTCTGTGTAATGGCAGCAAAGATGCTCACCTGAGAGCGGCCAAGATCGTCGAGAATGATCTGCGGCATCTCTTTCAACGGACGTTCCGCATATTCCTCCATGACAAATACGCTGTATTCCGAGCCGATCTTTTCCACCTCGTGAACAAGAGAGGCCGCAATTTCAGCACAGACGTTATCGGTGATGATGGTGATCCGTTCCGACGACTGCAAACGAAGACAGTCGCGCACAGCATTGCGCGCTCCCTTACTTAACGATGTATCAAATTCAATGGAACGAATTTCTGTATTCAAACAATTATGCTCTTTCTCAATATTCGATTTACAAAATAAATGGTCAACGCAGCAACGACAAAGAAAGCCAGCTACAATCCCATTGTTGTTTCTTTAATGATCAAATCGACCACGGCGTTCATGTCGTTTGTTTCGTTCCATACCTTCAACTGCCGGTCTGCCCCTGTACCCATGGCGAGAATCTCTTTAACATATTCCACTTCTTTCCGGCTCCCAAGCTCGTCGATCTCATCATCGACAAATTCAAGCAACTCGTCAACCAAACTGGTGAACGGAACCTCTTCCTGCTTTCCAAAGTCGATCAATTTTCCCTGAACACCGTACCGTGCAGCGCGCCAGCGGTTCTCGTTCAATAATCGTGTTTTATAGATACGGAAGCCGAGATTCTTCTTGAACAATTTATACAACTTCGCGGTGACCGCCTGCATCAGTGCCGCAAGCGCGATTGTTTCGTCCACACGCATCGGAATATCGCACACCCTCCATTCGATCGTATCAAAAAACGGATGCAGCCGGATATCCCACCAGATCCGCTTTGGATTATCGATGCATTTCGTCTTCATCAGCAGTTTAATATAATCTTCGTAGTCCGATAATGATTCGAAAATATCTGGAATGCCTGTACGCGGAAAGCGTTCGAATATTTTAATCCGGTACGATTTGAAACCGGTGTTATTCCCCATCCAGAACGGCGAGTTGGTCGATAATGCAAAGATATGCGGAAGAAAATACCGCGCAGTATTCATCACCTGAATTGCCGTTTCACGGTCCGGCATTCCAACGTGCACGTGAAGACCGAAGATCAGATTCGCGCGTGCCACCTGCTGCATATCCTCCACGATCTCATGGTACCGCGCATGGTCGGTGATTTTTTGCGCATCCCATCGAGCAAAGGGATGTGTTCCGGCAGCGGCAATCCGCAGATCTTTTTTTTGCGCCAGTTGAGCAAGGGTGCTCCGCAATTTTTTTACCTCACGGCGCGCATCCTGAACATTCTCGCATATCTCTGTTCCCACTTCCACAACGGACTGATGCATCTCCGGTTTGATATTTTCGCGGAGGATGATCTTTCCTTCCTCGAGTATCTCCTCGATGTGCGAACGCAGATCGCGAGAAACAGGATCGACGATCTGGAACTCTTCTTCAATTCCTAATGTGAACAATTTTGATTTCATTCTATTCCCTTGCCCGAAGCAAACGACGTAACGAATTTCCCCCAGCGTAAATTATTTTTCCCATCCTGGTGTACTTTCGCCCTCCGAATCGCCATGGCCGAAGCAGCATCCACGATCCATTCAAAATTCTCTTCGCCGACAGAATTGATATCGGCATCCGGCGCGGGATTGCAGAAATCGATCGCATACGGAATGCCGTCGCGGATCGCAAATTCCACCGTGTTAAAATCATATCCAAGATATTCATTCAGCAAAAGGACTCCGCTCTTCACCGTATCCAGGATCTTCTGTGCAACGGGAGGACCATTCTTCACGTAGCGCATATTGTGAGGATTGCGCGGTTCATACTGCATGATATGCACATCTCTGCAATCAATGCTGTAACAGCGGAAATATTCCGTGAATGTTATCTCTTCCTGCAGCATCATCACCAGCTGGCCAGTTTCGTTATAGGTTTTGTAAAATTCTTCGGCATTGTGCACTTTGTAAACATTTTTCCAGCCGCCGCCGGCGAACGGTTTGAAATATGCCGGAAAGCCGATATAGCGGAAGATCGCTTCCCAATCAAGAGGATAGGCAAGATTCCGCATCGATCTCTCGGTTGTGTCGGGCGGATGCTGATTGGATGGAAGGATGACTGTTTTGGGAACGGCAACACCGATCTTCGTTGCCAGGCAGTTGTTAAAAAATTTTTCGTCAGCGCTCCACCAGAACGGATTGTTGATAACGGCCGTACCGTTCAATGCAGCATTTTTCAGATAGGCGCGGTAGAACGGTATGTCCTGCGAGATGCGGTCTATGATCACAGCGTATTCCGTCGCTTCTCCTTGCATCACTTTGTCGATAGTGACCGATTCGGCGACGATGTCCCGTTCATTTTTTGCATTGACCCGTTCAATAAATGCCGGAGGAAATGTATTCTCCTGTCCGTAGAGTATTCCGATTTTTTTCATAACACCCCGCAGTTAAATAAAATTCTTCTCTGATTGAATATAGCAATTAATTCTAAACCTTCAAATTTGCGTTGTTTGAGGGGAAATCTTTCATTATGATTAAGTAGTTGTAATATCTGAAACGGGCTGAATTGAGTGTTTACAAAGAACAAAGAGATACGATCTGCAATTGTACCACAAATTCCGCATAACTCATATATAGGTCATACGATGAAAAAATATTTTGTCTTAATTTTTATATTTCTTAGTCATACTGCATTCTCACAGGGAACGGTCGTTGAAGACAGTCTGTTTTCGCCTTCCCTCAATGCATATTCAAAGTTCAATGTGATCTTACCTGAAGGATATTCAAAAGGCCACGAACGGTATCCGGTCTTATATCTTCTGCATGGATTGGGTGGAGATTATACCAACTGGGTGAAATTGACAGATCTGGTTCATTACGCCAGCCAGTATCGCCTGATCATTGTCACTCCCGACGCGAGAAACGGTTGGTATACCAATTCTCCGTTCGTCCAAAATGCAAACTACGAGAATCTGATAGTGAATGATGTTATCCCCGGCGTGGAAAAGAAATACAGGATCATACAGACGAAATTCAACAGAGCCATTGCCGGCCTGTCTATGGGAGGATACGGAGCGGTTAAATTCGGTCTGAAATATCCCGGAAAATTCTTTTTTGTGGGAGGGATCAGTCCCTCAATACAATTCCCCGGCGGACTGGAAGATTCGGCAATCGTCGCCCGCTGGTCCAGATCTTCCACGACCAATCTGCGTGAATTATTCGGACAGACACGGACCGATTCGTGGAATGATAATGACATTTTTTTTCTTACCGAAAAAACAACGGGTAAATCACTACCATACTTCTATCTCTCCGTTGGTTCACAGGATGGCATCATGGAGATCGTGGGGCTGACGCACGACCTTGCGGCAGCTCTCCGGAAAAAAGGAGTTGAATTTGAAATGCATGAAACTGCCGGCGGGCACGACTGGAAATTCTGGGATAAAGAGATCAAATTGGTTCTGCAGCGCATTGCTGAAATGCAGGGGAAGAAAAAATAAATCGTGAAAGAGATACCGGCACCATCATCATCCGACGCACAACTCCGTTCTAACATTCGTCTTCTCGGGAACATCCTCGGTGAAGTGATTAAAGAACAGGAAGGGACCATTTTTTTTGAGCTTGAGGAATTCATCCGTCAATCGACAAAAGAGTACCGTTCAACGCGCAATGCCGAGATACAGAAACGATTGTCAAAGAAGATCGCCTCGCTCAATGTCTCCTCCATGCGCAGACTCATCCGTGCGTTTTCGACATATTTTCAACTGATCAACATCGCGGAACAGCATCACCGCATCCAGCGAATGAGGGATCAGAAGATGCATGGAACATCGCACTACCCGCAAGGCTCACTGCGCCATACACTGCTGTTCGCAAAAAAGAAAAAAGTGACGGCGGCGGAGATCCGGCGGTTCCTTTCGCAATTGTCTATCTCCCCTGTCTTCACCGCACATCCGACTGAAGCATTACGCCGGACGATGCTTGAAAAACATTCACGCATCTGGCAGATATTGGAAGAGTTCGATGAAAAGAACCTTTTGCCGAGCGAGCGCGAAGAACTGCTCTTGTCGGCCAAACGGAATATCACCAGTCTGTGGCAGACGGAAGAGACCAGAAGTTACGATATCACTCCGCTGGATGAGGTTACGAACGGCTTGTTCTATTATACCCAAGTGCTTCAGTACACGATTCCCGCATTCTACCGCGAACTTGAACATGCGCTTGCAGAAACATATCCGGCATTAGTCGATAAGATCCCCTCATTCCTGCAGTTCGGTTCCTGGATCGGCGGAGACAGGGACGGCAATCCGTTTGTAACGGCGGATGTTACCTGGTCCGCATTAAAACGTCAATCCCATGCCGTCATCGATATGTATCTGAAGATGCTCGATGACCTGTATGTGGTAAGAAGTGAATCGAAACTGAGTATTGTCGTTGATCCGGAATTAGAGCGGTCGATCGACGAAGAGATCACGCTCCGCAACGAACCATTTACCCCGGGAATCAGGAATAAGAACGAGATCTACCGGATCAAGATCGCATTGATCTACCGGAAACTTCTTCGCTTCAAGAAAAAATTGGACGGAACGCTTTCCGGAAACGAATTAACCTATTCGTCATCCGCCGAATTTTTGGCCGATCTTTCATTGATACGAACAAGCCTTGAACATAATAAAGGAAAATCTCTTGTTACCGGTACATTGAATGACCTGATCCGCAATGGTGAAACATTCGGATTTCATCTTGCCGCACTTGATGTCCGGCAACACAAACAAATACATACTGCTGCAGTCAGCGAGATCAGCGCACAATCACTTGTCCACTATTCTTCCTTTACGGATGAAGAACGGCTGAACTGGCTCACAAAAACGATCAACGGCGATGCAGGCACTTCTTTCACTGAAGAACCGCTGACACCCCAGACAAAAGAAGTGCTGGCCACATTCAGAATGATCGGCCGTGCGTTAACGGAGATAGATCACCGCGCAATTCGTTCATACATCATCAGCATGACCGAGTCTGCAGCCGATGTTCTGGAAGTTTTGTTCCTGATGAAACTGACGGGATTATATTCTTCACAGGAAAAGCGCAGCGCGATAAACATTGTCCCTCTCTTCGAGACCATCGGTGATCTACGCACTTCCGTTTCGATCATGGAGCGGCTCTATGTGAATCCGGCATACCGTCAGCATCTTACAATGCGGAACAATCACCAGGAGATCATGCTCGGGTATTCAGACAGCAGCAAGGACGGCGGAATCGTCACATCGAATTGGGAATTATATAAAGCGCAGCGTGCGCTGGCGAAATGTTCGAAAAAATATTCGATCGATTGGATGTTCTTCCATGGTCGCGGCGGGACCGTGGGACGGGGCGGCGGACCGGAATTTCAGGCTGTGATGGCGCTGAACGGACACTCCATCAACGGCAAGATCAAGATCACGGAACAGGGCGAAGTGATTTCGTTGAAATATTCCCACAAGGAAATTGCACAGCGCACGCTGGAACTGACAACGTCCGCAATGCTGCTGAAATATTTTGATAAAACAAACCTGCATAAGATCAAAGTGGCGGGTCATCCGCAATGGCTCGAGACGATGTCCGTGATCTCTCAGGACTGTTATGAACAATACCGCAGCGTTGTCTATGACGATCCCGACCTAGTACAATACTATTGCCAGGCAACGCCGTTAAAAGAGATCACAAAAATGAAGATCGGCTCTCGTCCTGCAAAGCGGACGGATACGGAACGGATCGAGGATCTCCGCGCCATTCCCTGGGTCTTCGCATGGATGCAAAGCAGGCATAATCTTCCCGGATGGCTCGGCGTTGACGGAATAACGGAACACAAAGCGACAACCCGTATTGCGGCACTTCAGAGAATGTATACGCACTGGAACTTCTTCCGGGTGATGATCGATAATATTCAGATGATCGTTGCAAAGGCGGACTTTGATATTGCAAAACATTACGCCGAACTTGTCGAACCAGTATCACTGAGAGACGAGACATATTCCCGTTTGCGTGATCATTTTGAACAAACAAAAGAACTTCTTATTAAGATCTCAGGTCAAAAGAATATTCTGGACAACAATGCCGTACTGCAGCGTTCCATCATGCTGCGCAATCCGTACGTCGATCCGCTGAGCCTGATGCAGGTAGAATTATTGAAGCGGCTTCGTTCAGAGATGCTCTCCGATGCAGAACGGAAAGATTTGGAAGAAGTGATCTTTCTTTGTATCAATGGGATTGCAGCAGGATTACGGAACACCGGATAGATAGTGCGACTCACATATCGAAACATCTGAAAAACCTCACATCAATGTCATTTCCCCAA
>CAJBTU010000202.1 GCA_903958625.1 uncultured Ignavibacteriota bacterium
ATAACGAAGGTGTACAATTTTTGAAACATACGTTCCGATGCCTTCATTTAATATGCATTGACTTCATGGAATATGACCGGCCGCAACCGCTGATTGTTATTATGTAACACGACGATGGAATATTCCCTACCAACACCCCTCCTAAAATAAAATTTGTTGCAATATTATTTTAGAAGGATCATTTTTTTAACTTGGACAAATCGGTTATTCGGATTAACAAGATCCACTGCTTCAAGGCGGTAGAGATACACACCGCTTGAAACATTCGCATTCCAGATAACTCCCTGCCACCCTGCACTCTGTTCACCATTAACCAAGCTAGCCACTTGCTGACCAAGAACATTGTAGATCTTCAGTGATACTGTGCTGTTGTTTGGCAATCCGTAACGCAATGTTGTGGAAGGGTTAAATGGATTTGGAAAGTTCTGGTTTAGTTCATAGACGGTTGGCATTTGATTATCACTAAACAATACTGATGTCAATGTCCCGCTGCCGCTTAAGGCAGCAAATACAATCGGCGTTTGCTGATTGCTATAGATATTTAGCGTGTCATTGTATTTCCTGAGCGTATCGGCTTTGAACGTTACAACAAAGATTGCAGAATCTTTCTTTGTCACAAAAACCGGAGAAGTAAACGATTCGACAGTAAATTGTGCCGATTTTGTTTTGAGTGAATCGATCCTCAGTTTATTGATTGATGTATTCTTCACTACGATCGTCTTTTTAGAAACTGTATCTTTCCGTACATTACCAAAATCAAGCGATGAGACCGATAGAACCATCTTTGGATATGGCGATGAACCACTTAATGGTATTTTGGCCATTATCCCAAACGATGTTACCGATAATGTATCGGCAAATTCACCATAACTGCCCGGTGTAAAGAGTATCGTAAAGATTGTACTGTCATTACTCCTGATCAATCCTTTGGCTGCGCCAATAAATTTGAACTGGCTCGATCCGGTTCTTGCCGTATCATACGGCAGATCATTGATGGAATAATTCTTGATCATATATACCTGCGCCGATGAATCCCCTACCGCAACGGTATCCTTCCGGTAACTATTCGGTGATATTGTTAATATCGGCAGCGGTGATCCTCCCATAAGAGGGATCTTTACCAATCCGAGCAATGAATTATTCCGCAAATATAACGTGTCAGCATACACTGCAAATGTATCTGGCTTGAATGAAACAGCTAATGACAGTGTTTCACCCATTGCTATCGTTGCCGATGTTTTGGAAAGAATGAACTGTTTTGTCATCGTAAAAATGGAATCGATGGTCAGCGGCGATAAGGATGGATTTGTTACCAGTACCGTCTTGAGTTGAGCAATCCCTTTCACTACAGATGACCAATCAACGACCGTTGCACTTACTGTAATAACCGGGGCCGGCGTATTACCCGACAATGGGATCTTCACCAATGACGTTGTTGAGTTATTCCGCAGATACAGTGTATCGACAAATGATCCAATAGCTGTTGGGCTGAAGATGATATTCATCGACAATGTGTCCGTTGCTGCGCTTCCATTATTTTTGTCAACTGTAAATATTGATGTCTTTGTATAGATCGAATCAACAGTAAGTGTATTGATGGATGTGTTGTGGAGTTTAAGACTAAGTTGCTTCGTACTGTTCCGAGCAACGGCTCCAAAGGGCAACGATGATTGGCTGGAGAAGAGCACCGGATATGGCGAATTGCCCGTCAACGGTATCTTCTTCCCTCCACCGTCAGACGCAATGGAAAGTGTATCGACAAACACATCGAACCGATTCGGTTTGAACCATAGGCGGACTTTCAACGAATCTTTCACAATGACGGGGAATAGAATCTCCGTCGTTGAAGAAACTGAACCGTTTATTGAACTGACCAAAGCAAAGTCTTCATCAGCATTTTTCGCAAACTTATTTTCCTTTATCAC
>CAJBTU010000203.1 GCA_903958625.1 uncultured Ignavibacteriota bacterium
CTTCCTTGAACGTAACGACATTGGCGCAATAATGCATGCCGTACGTGAAGTAAACGTAAAGAAATCCCCCCTTGCCAAACATTACCTTATTTCGTTCTGTCATTCCACGAAAGGAATGGGATGCGGAGTCATTAAAGAGATACGCTTCAGTTTCGACGATTATTCCGGCAAGGATCTTTCTTCCCATCCTACGGACAAGGATCATCCCAAGAAGGTCTTTGGCGACGGTACTGGTCTTACGGGTGTAGAACGAGCGCGGAAGTTTTTGCATTAGTATGGAATTATTTTATCAAGACAAGTTTTTTGGATAAAGAGCTATTCCCGCACTGAAGACGATAAAAATATATTCCGGAGGGCAAATGCCCGGCATTCCAGATTATATTATAATTTCCCTCTTTTTTGAAGTCGTTGAATAATTCATCTACCTGCTGTCCGACTGCATTATAGATTGTCAGGGAAGAATGAGCATCGTAAGGAATGTCAAATTCTATCGTTGTTGTAGGATTAAACGGGTTCGGATAGTTTTGAAAAAGATGCACAGAAGATGGGATCGCCCGGGAAATACCGTTTCTGACAATGGTCACGCGGTTCGAGTAATGCAATAATGTCCCATAATTACCAACAAGCCAGCCGGAGCCGGAATTTTGGAAATAGAGTCTTGATAAATACGGCTCATAATATCGAGAGAACAATATCTGTTGACTGAAAGTCCTGCCGGAATCGACGGACCTGTAAACGGCAGAAGGTGTTCTCATCCAGCTTTCGCGTCCGGAGAGAAATAATAATTCTACGGCATCATGCAGAAACGGAACGACGGAGTACGGTTTCCAATATTTTCCGCCATCCGATGTCTCATAGAGCGTATCGTTCACAGTGAACATAGGAATTGGATTGATGAAATCCGTTATTGAGTGATAGATCGCCCAGCCGTGATTCGCTGATGTGAAGAAAAAGGTCTTTATGATACCGGAAGTATTTGATTGGTGCCAATGGCTGCCGCCATCGGTTGTCCGGAAGAATCTCCCAATCATCTGAGGGTAGTGAATATCGGCGGCGGTGATCGGAGGCGGTTCACAAAACCAGCCGTTCAGGGAATCGATGAATTGAACTTTGCTTGCTCGTAACGGACTCGACGCGGAGTCTAGGACTTTTTCCCAATCTGCTCCGCCATTCTTTGTTGAATACAATAATCCGCCTGCTGCAACATCAGGCATTAGTGCAAACCATCCATTTGAACGCGTCGGGAATTGGATCTGTAAAATCTTTTTATACTGTCCGAATGACGAGACTTTCCAGTTAGATCCGCCATCGGATGTCGAGACAAGTTCCCCGTTGTCGCCGCCGAGGAAGAGTGTCTTTGATGCCGGGGAACAGGCAGAAAGAAAATTGACCGAAAAGAGTGGCACCGGTTTCCATTCATTTCCGCCGTTCGTAGTCTTGTAGAGAGAACCCGATTCGCCGGCCAGCCATCCGGTGGAATCATTTTCAAAATTTATGACGTTAAAATTCGAAAGTGAGAAATAGTTTTTGAGTACTGTCCACGGTTTGTATAATTCGTTTACGGCACTCTTTGTGATGATAGGGTAGTAATCAGAACCGCCGACGATCCAAAGCGTGTCGCCGTTTTTTGTGATGTCAGTATTATCGTCAAGATTATTTGTAAATGAATTCAGCCAGGTTGTCCCGCCATCAGTCGTATATTTTATCCAACCCTTATTTCCCGCAGCAACAACACGGAGAGAATCAATGACCTCAAGATCATTGAAACCGGTTCCGGTAGAATCCTGAAATATCCATGTTATTCCGCCATCCGTAGTCTTTGCGATGAATCCCTCATTGGAATACAGTCTGCTCCCCGCCATCCATCCGACCAAAGGAGTAAAAAACCTGATTCTTTTTGTCCAATATAATCCCGTTGAGGCAATTTTTGTCCACAAAATACCGCTGTTGGTGCTTCTAAAAACACCTCCAATTGAATTTGTGCAGAACCCTAATGTATCATTGAGGAAATTATGAGAGGTGAGTATGCCTTCGGAATTGACTGTGATCTTTTTCCACGATTGCCCCATATCCGTTGTTCTGAGAAATTTACCTGATGCGGTTATCCAACCGTTGTTCTTTTTTGTCAGTTGAACATCGATGCATGAATACGGTCCATCGTTAGGGAAATCCGGTGACGGGTAGGTATCCTTCCAGGTTTTTCCCGCATCAGTTGTTGTATAGATGCACTCTTCGCCGGTAGCAACCCCAAAATTTTCATTGCCGAACGTTAGGCAATTGATTTCCTTCAATGTCAATTGTTGTGCGACCTTCCAGGTAGTTCCGCCGTCCGTTGATCTAATGAGTGATCCATTTTGCCCCGCCGCAATGGCATTCGTCGTATTGGTGAAACAGATGGAAGAAATACGGGTACCTGCAGGAACAGGATTTTTCCATTCCCATTCAGTTTGAGAGAAAGTTTTTTCGGATAAGGAAAGAATGAACAGGAGTAGGAAGAATGTTAGTTTCATAAACTCTCCGGAATCAGTAAGGAGTAGAGTATATGCAATTGCAGAGCCGTTCGTACTATCGTTTATAAAAGAAGACGAACATTAGAACAATTTTTCCTGCGGCGACGCCACCTTTTTCCCAAAGTGTTTGTAGGCCAATTCGGTAGCTTCTCTGCCGCGGGGTGTGCGCTGAAGAAATCCTTCGAGGATCAGATATGGTTCATAAACCTCTTCGATCGTTCCTGCTTCTTCTCCGACCGCTACGGCAAGCGTGGAGATGCCGACCGGCCCGCCTTTGTATTTTTCTATGATCGTGCGGAGAAGGCGTTTGTCCATATCATCCAGACCGTGTTCATCCACCTCAAGTGCACGTAAAGCATACTGTGCGACATCTTTGGTGATGATCCCGTTGTGATGCGAAAGTTTTACGTCGGCTTCGGCAAAATCGCGGCAGCGTTTCAGCAAACGATTGGAGATACGTGGCGTGCCGCGCGAACGTTTGGCAATTTCCATTGCACCGTCTTTGTCAATTTCAATTCCGAGAATTACTGCAGATCGGACGATAATGGTGAAAAGAACTTCCGGTGTGTAGTAATCCAACCTGTTGGTGATGCCGAAACGGGCGCGAAGGGGAGCCGTGAGCAGTCCGGAACGAGTTGTAGCGCCGACCAGCGTGAACCGCGGAAGCGAAAGTTGAATGCTCCGTGCGCTCGGTCCCGAATCGATCATGATATCCAGCCGGAAATCTTCCATTGCGGAATAGAGATATTCCTCCACAACGGCATTCACTCTGTGAATTTCATCGATGAAGAGGACGTCCCCTTCGCTGAGGTTCGTAAGGATGCCGGCAAGATCGGCCGGTTTGTCAAGCACAGGACCGGAGGTGATCTTAATATCCGTTCCCATTTCGTTTGCGATGATAAATGAGAGGGTTGTCTTTCCCAGTCCCGGAGGACCGGTAAGCAGCACATGGTCGAGCGACTCGCCCCTTTTTTTGGCGGCGGCGATGAAGATCTTCAGATTGTCGACGATCTTCTGCTGTCCGGAAAAATCGTCAAACGCCGACGGACGGAGCGTATTCTCAAACTCTTTTTCCGCGTTGGCAGGTTCTGTTGAAGTATGTTCGGATTTACGGCTTTGCTTCATTTTCCTTTGGAGACTAATTTCCACATTGCTTCAACGAGATCCAAAATTCCTTCACTGGTTGCGGCGGAGATATACTGAACAACGACGCCCCGAGGGAATTTCAGTTTTTTCACTTTTTTCCGTCTATCCTCATCGGCAATATCCAGTTTGGTGATGGCGATAATGCTTTTTTTCTTGGGAAGATCTTTGTTGAATGCTTTCAGTTCGTTGGCGAGCACTTTATAATCGTGCTTGATATCTTCGCTTGTGCAATCGATCAGATAGAGAAGAGCCTTGGTGCGTTCGATGTGCTTCAGAAATTGGATTCCCAAACCTTTCCCTTCGTGAGCTCCTTCGATCAGGCCGGGAATATCCGCCACGACGAAGCTTTTACCTTCCTGAAAATAGACCATTCCCAGATTGGGTATCAGTGTCGTAAAAGGGTAATCGGCGATCTTCGGCCGTGCAGCGGAGATCGTGGAAATAAGCGTGGACTTTCCGGCATTCGGGAATCCGACGAGTCCGATATCGGCAAGAAGTTTCATCTCCAACTCCAGATGAAATTCCTCTCCCGGGTCGCCGGGTGTGCAGACACGCGGAGCCTGATTGGTGGGGGAGCGGAACAGCCAGTTTCCTTTACCGCCGCGTCCGCCTTTTGCTATGACAAGTTCCTCGCCGTCTTCAGTGATATCAGCAACAAGTTCGCCGGTTTCTGCGTTACGGATCAATGTCCCGACCGGAATTTTAATATAGATAGGTTCTGCCGATCGTCCTTCTTTGTTCGAGCCTTCGCCGGGATTTCCGTTCTTCGCGATAAATTTTTTATGATACCGGAAATCGAGCAGGGTATTGATCTGTTTGTCGGCACGGAAGATCACATCGCCGCCAACACCGCCGTTGCCGCCGTCCGGTCCACCTTTTGGAATGAATTTTTCGCGGCGCCAATGGATGATTCCGTTGCCGCCTTTACCTGATTTCACATGAATTTTTGCCGAGTCTATAAACATAAATACTTCGCGGAAAGCCGGATGGTGTACCGGTCTTTCGTCCCCTTATTGTGGTTCTCTGTTATTGAAATACGTTTGAAGTGCGTTTGTTAGTGTGATCGCATCGCGGGAGAACGGATCGACATCATTCATAGTGAAATAATGGTCGAGTGACAGTCCGGCATCATCCCATGATGCGGCAGAAAGAACTTTCTCCAGTGTTACAATATACTTCGTTTCATCGCCACTAAACAAGGATTTAATGATGGAATCTTTTTCTTTCTCCGAAACCTGCAGCAGCGTGAAATTCTTTTTTTGCGGCTGGCGGACCTGTGCGAGTTCATCGGCAACGGAAAAGCTTTTTTGTGTGAATGAATCTTTCAATGCTTCGATCAATTCGTCATAGAGTAACGATTGTTTTCCCTGTTCGCGCAGTTTCAATAAATGCTGTGCAACATTCGCGAGTTTTTTATCTTCAAAAAAATAGATCAATGCCCGGGTCGGAAGATCGCCGCGACCGCCGTTCAGTGCATTTTGGTGAACAAATCCTATAAACTCAAAGAAAGGAACTGTCATCTTTGCCATATCTTCGGCGGAATGGGTGTTGATAATTTCAGCATCGATCCTTTTCAATAACCGAACAGATTCGTCTCTTTCAATACCGGATTTATTTTTCCCAACAAGATATTTTTCCAAAATTGTCCAGTAATAAGGATAATCTCCGCAGAACCGGAATTTGAGTGCAAGTTCCTTTAGATTGAGAGAATTTTTTTCTTCAAATAAATAACTTTCCAAAGTCCATTGCGGTCGGCAAAGATAATTGAAAAGAAAATGGATGCATTTATCAAGCGTTTTCAGAAATTCTTCCCGTGAAAAGGTGTAATGGTAGACAAGAAGGACATCCATTTGTTCCTGCAGAAGTTTCACATCATCCTGCTGGTAATTGAATATTGAGGAATGGTGTTCCGTCAATTTTTCCTTGTAAAGAAGCCATTCCACTTCACCGCGAAAATAATTTTTTATATTGGCCGGGATGTTGGATTCCAGTATGGTTTTTAATGCGATCGACGATGTATTCCCGATCGTATTGTTTACCGTAATTATCTGAATGTTTTCGAGTTCTTGTTCAAACATAAGTTTTGTCGTAGTTTTACAACAAATTATCGTTAAATTCCCTTGTAATCAATAAATCATTTTGAAAGGATGAATATGCTGCATATAATTTTCTATCTGTTACATGTGTCAGGAATGGCAGTAATAATCTCAACAGCTTTGTTTCTCTCAATGAAAAAAGATATTTCTGATAACATTCGAAAAAAAATTTCAACAATCCTGATGTCTGCGGCACACACGCAACTGCTCACCGGATTCGCTCTGTTTTTTTTGTTACTTTCTGAAGTAAATCATATGAAAGTAGGAATGAAAATGCTGATTGCAATAGAAGTTGCTGTTGTTGCATCAATATTCCGGAAAAAAATTGAAAAAAACGAATCACCAAATCCTGCACTTATTCTTATTATTCTCTCCTCTGCCATTGCTGTTGCGATGATTGCATTTTTGTTGTAAACTCAGCTTTTTCCCGTTTTTGTCAGCAAAATGTAAAAATATTTTTTAGCCATTTTTTTGGATTATCATTCCGTTGTGAAATCACAATTGCCAAAAAAACATTGATAATTTTAAAAATTTCAGCACTTTTTTAGCGTTTTCAAAATGTTCAATGTTTTGGCGTGATTTTTGACACTATGTAAAAAACCCCAATAGAATAAGATTTTTTTGAACGAGTATTGACACTCCACTATGAAAACTATATATTTACAACAGTTGGTTAGAGAGTTACACTAAATAACATATCCAATTCACCAAATAAAGGAGTTCATATGGGTAAAGCAATGTCGAAATCGCAAATAGCGAGCCATTTTGCAGATAAATTTGGAATGAAAAAGAAAGCAGTGACAGAATTTTTTGAAGAATTATCAACATTAGCTTACAAAGAAGCACCAAATCAGTTCACAATTCCCGGTATCGGAAAATTAGTTCTTGTTGATCGCAAAGCCCGCATTGGTCGCAATCCTGCAACCGGCGAAACAATCCAAATTCCTGCAAAAAAAGTTGTGAAATTCAAAGTTGCAAAAGCAGCAAAAGATGCAATCC
>CAJBTU010000204.1 GCA_903958625.1 uncultured Ignavibacteriota bacterium
ATCAAAGGAAACGAAGCGACCATGGCCGTACCAGGATTCCGCTGTTCGCTTTGTTTCCCCTGAAAGTGAAACGCGCCGTTATCAATCCACCACATCCACCATGTGATGACCGAGAATCCGATGAAACCAATAATCCAATTCGTTTCCATGACGTTATGGCTCTGAAAATATTGTGTGCCATCGGCAAAAAGTGCTTGTAATAGCGTTACCGGTGCCGAAAATGATCTTCCCAGATACATCACTCCCAGCATCGCCACAATGACCGCAACACCGAACATTGCATTGGCATAGACTACAACTTTTTTCCCGCCGATCAATGTGCTCAATCCAGCCGCGCTGATCAGGAAGACGAGAAGAAAATGATACGAACCGTTCAGCGACTGGATAATGATTTTTTCGCCAAAATAAAGAAGTGCAAACGGTTGAATGACCAATAAGAAAAAAATAACAAAAATAAAAAGGGCCGTTTTCAATTTTGCCGATACCATGTCCATGAACTTATCAACAACCGCATACCTGCTCTTAACAAGAATGACAGGAAGCAGGATAGAAATGGCTAGTGAGAGTATAATGAGAACCGCAGAACGGGAAAGTGAAAATACCGGCAGCAACAATATCCAGAATTGAAAAAAGGAACCGGCAAAGATTGACAGCGCCGATACTATCCAGGGAGATGGTTTCCCATCATTGAAAAATTTCGACCTTCCATCCCCTGAAGAACGAGAGAGGAAAACCCCAGTCGTAGCAACGATGGCGATGAAAGGATAGAGAAAACTATAATAGGGGGATGAATGCATAGTTGTGCACTTGAATCTGTGCACATAGTATGCCAATGGCTAAATCTGCAAAAATTCGCATTCTGATGCGAAAATCCAACCGACAATTATTAAAATGATAATTGTTGATTACTGAATTGATAATGGATAACAATACGGTAACCGTCAAAAAACCTTAATGTTTTTACAGATCTCAGGACAGAACTCCAAACTTTATTGAAACGTAACATTTATCAAAGAAAATTACTTAATGCCAAGTTCTTTGCACATTCTATGATAATTTGGAGGAGCCAGTCCGAGTTTTTTTGATGCATCGGCATCGGAAGATGAACTGGCGCGGATATACTCTATATATTGGTGGCGAACTGTCCGTTCCAGATCTCGTAATATCAATGGTTCCGGAAGTTCGGAAAGATTCAGTAACCCGCCGGTTGACGGATTACGTCCGTAATGAAGTCCAACAGCCGTCTGCATCATTTCTTTGGAGATGATCTTTTCATCCAAAAACAACAACCGCTGCATCACATTCTTTAATTCACGAACATTGCCTTTCCATGGTGCGAACTGCAGAACGGACATCGCATCCGGTTCGATGACCGGTTTTGCACGGCCCATATCGGCACTGAATTGCTGAAGAAAATATTCCGATAGCATGGGAACATCTTCCGGACGCTCCCGGAGAGGCGATACATAGACCGGTATTACGTTCAACCGGTAATACAGATCTTCGCGGAATCGTTTCGCTTCGACCTCTTTTTCAAGATTTTTATTCGTCGCGGCGATCAGCCGGACATTGACCTGGATCGGTTCAAGTCTGCCGATCTTTTCCAGTTCCCCCTCCTGGATAACACGTAATAATTTTACCTGTGCTTTCAGCGAAAGTTCTGCAATTTCATCAAGAAAGATCGTTCCGTTATTTGCCAACTCGAACAGACCAAGTTTAGAATTCGTTGCTCCGGTAAACGACCCTTTTTCATAACCGAACAATTCGCTTTCAATCAGTTCGTTCGGGATGCTTCCGCAGTTGATCGGTACAAAATTTTCCAGGCGCCGCTTACTTCTATTGTGAATGTTCACTGCAACCAGTTCTTTTCCCGTGCCTGACGATCCGGAGATCAGAACGCTGGCGTCGCTTTCCGCACATTTTTCTATCTGGTGGCGCAACTGAACAATCGACGGAGAGTTTCCGATTATTGGTTTTTGCGAAAGTGTCTCTTCAATCGACCGTAGGATCTTCGAATTCGCTTTCGACCGCTCTTTTTCCAGAACGCGCTTTTGATATGCGTTGATGATGGAGAGAAGAAAATCCGTCGGCTGATAGATGTATTCTTCAATGTCGCCGGGATATTTCGTGCAGTACCAAAAGGCTCCCGCCAGCATAAGACTGTTGGCAAAATCGTAATCGGCAAGGTTCACCGTCATCTTTGTGATGACGATGATCTGAAATGTCGGATCGATCTTTTTAATTTCACGGATCAGGTGTTCACCCATGAGTCCGCCGGCAATCTGAAAATCCATGATGATAACATCAAATCCGTCCTTGTCGGCCGCCAGAGCATCAAGAGCAAGCCTTCCATTGGAGATCACTTTGCGGATATTGATCGTTTTGGAAAACGGCCGTATCGTATTGCGCACTCTGCGTACATCGAACTCTTCATCTTCTATCAATAAAACGTTGATCACTTTTTCAGGGAACATAATTATATTATCATTGTTGGTATGCTGAATGTGAACATACAGCCCCCGGAAGGGAGATTCTCAACATCAAGGTCCCAGCCCAGCCGCTGCCTGGTGATCTCATAGGCAATATAGCAGCCGTAACCCGAATGCTGTTCGTTTCCCACCCTCTTTGTGGACGTATGCTCTAAAAATATTCGTTTCAATCCGTCGTCGCTTTTTTCCAATAACCAGGGTTCAATGCCTGAGCCATTATCCATGATCCGGACGAAACATTCTTCGGTATCGATATTGAATTCTGTCTTGATCGTCACTGTCACCGCATTGTTGCCCGCATGATCAATGCAGTTCTGGATGATCGGTTCGAACACTTCCCACACGACAAATTCGTTGATATTTACGATCGGAAGATGCTCATCGAGGACCAATTTGTATTGCACCATTTCGCTGGCAGAGGAGATGCGCTGGAACACATGTTCCACCAGGAACGCAAGAACCTTGTTCAGATCGGTTCTAAAGATCTGACTGCGGATCGTCTGCACCGGAGGATCGTACCATTTCATATCATAGATAACACGGGCGATAAAATTAGCATATTTCGTTATGCGTGCTTTAATAAGATCAATATTATTTACCGTCAGCACGCGCATATCTTCCTTAATGAATCCCATCACCTTCTCCGCTTTATGATGGGTGTGATAGATGCGTTTTGTAAAGAGCAG
>CAJBTU010000205.1 GCA_903958625.1 uncultured Ignavibacteriota bacterium
AATTTGCAGACGGAAACAATGGTGGTCGACAAAGAGGGCGATCTCTGGATCGGTACCGGCACCGGCGTCACGATCATCACGGATGTCAGCAGTCCGAAGTCGCGTGTATCAAAAGTGTTTCTTGGAGCTGTCCGTGACCAGTACATCAATTGCATAGCTGTCGATCCTCTGAATAACAAATGGGTTGCAACATCAACCGGCGTCTTCGTTCTCTCGCCGGATGGAACGCAGTTGCTTCAGCAATACAATGTAGAGATCTCCGGCGGCAAGATGCTGGACGACAATGTCCTTTCGATCGCGTTCGACACTAAAAATGGGATCGCCTTTCTGGGAACGGAAAAAGGACTTTCCAGCGTGGAGATCGCTGCCGTTGCCGTAAAAAATTCTTTTTCAACGATTGACCTTGCCCCAAATCCGGTTTATCTTCCGGACCATTCATCAGTTGAGATCCGCGGGTTGGTTGAAGAAAGCACCATAAAAGTGCTTACGTTGAATGGGAAAGTGCTTAAACAATTTGCCGCGCAGGGCGGAGGCAGGGCATTTTGGGATTGCAAGGACAGCGAAGGACGGATGGTCGCGAGCGGTGTATATATTATTGTCGCGCATAACAGGGCCGGTGACCAGGTTGCATCGGCAAAAGTAGCGGTGATACGGAAGTAGGAAACGAAGCGGTTAAATTTTCATGTTAAGAACGTGTTTCACAGCGTGCAGAATTGCTGCACAATTATTCAATCATCAAATACAGGAGGTATAGATTTGGAAACTTCTACAATACAATCGACGGAAAAAAAGGAAGAAGTATTTAGCAGACGTGTACGTGCCGGTAAACGCACTTACTTCTTCGATGTAAAAGCGACAAAATCTGAAAAAGACTTTTATATCACGATCACCGAGAGCAAAAAGATCGCAGAAGATGAATTCAAGAAACATAAAATATTTTTGTATAAGGAAGATTTCGAAAAGTTCGCCGATGCATTAGCAGAAGCAGTGGATTTTGTCCACGATGAATTGGGAAAACAGGGGATTCCTCTCTCTGTGCCGCAGGAAGAAGCAGCGGTTGTTGTTGAAGCGGCTGTTGCTCAGGCGTAATATTGTAGTGTTCTTTACTCAAAGCCAGTGGAGCTCTGCTCGATTGGCTTTGAGTATTTTCAAAACCTCCACCAATTTCTTGACTCTCTGCCTCAAACTTTCTATATTTGTGCTGACTTTTTTACATTTTCTTTGAAATTTTGAAGAAAAACGGCAATTCTCTCTGAAATACGCCGGAGAAACAGAATGAAAATCAACATTTCAGGGCTTTCAGAGGGTGGTCATCAGTACGATCTTTCAGGGTCTGCTGCTGAACTTGGTTTGGACTCAAACTATAGTGGTGACGTTCTGGCGAACATTACCCTTGAGAAAAGCATTCACCAGATTGTGGCAACGGTGGAGGCTTCTGTCAAGGGCGTTTTTATCTGTGACCGTTGCGCTGGTGAGTTTACTGAAGTAGTACGAACAAAATTCACCTCTGTCTATACATGGGAGCAGACCGAGGAGACGGCCGAGGATGATGATTTCCATGTTCTCCGGAAAGATGAGAATGTGATCGATTTTTCTTCTCCCGTGAAAGAGTATTTGATGCTCGCAGTTCCATTGAAACTGCTCTGTAAGTCCAATTGCGTGATTCCGGAACATATTGAAGCAAAGAACGATACGGTCGATCCGCGGTGGGAAAAGTTACAAATGCTGAAACAGTCCGAAAAAAACTAATACATTATTTTGAAGGGAACGAAGCAATGCCAAATCCAAAACGACGACATTCCAAAACACGCGGACGTAAACGTCGCACACATTACAAAGCTGAAAAACCGACAGTCGCTACCGATAAGGTATCGGGTGAAGCACACTTAAGTCACCATGCTGTTTGGACATCTGAAGGCAAACTGATGTACAAAGGGCGCGTGATCAAAGAAAAGAAACAAGCATAATAATGTTAAGATCAATATCTGCCACTGCTGAAGTTTTCTGCAGTGGCTTTTTTGTACATAACCATTCACAAACACTACGGTCGTTTTGAGCCAAACCACACAAAAAATTCGCATTGCCTTGGATGCTATGGGGGGAGATTTCGCTCCTGCAAACGAGGTCCAGGGTGCGATCGAATGTCTGCGTCAATCCAATAATCGTTTTCACGTGGTACTGGTCGGTGATGAAGCACGGATCACTGCTGAACTGAAGAAACACGATGTTGCCGGATTGGACTTTTCCATCGTGCACGCTCCGGATGTGATCGATATGCATGATTCACCGGTCGTCTCGATAAAAACAAAACCGAATTCTTCTCTCGTGCGGGGTATTACGTTGCACAAAGAAGGGATGGCCGAGGCATTTGTCTCTCCGGGAAATACCGGTGCAGTAACGGCAGCATCGACATTGATCCTCGGTAGAATACCCGGCGTAAGCCGTCCGACCGTTGCGGCGATCTTTCCGAGCGAACAGGGACCCACGCTGATCGTTGATGCCGGCGCGGTTTCCGACTGCCGTCCGCAGTTTCTCTTTGAATTCGGCGTGATGGGAAGCATCTATTCCGAGTTTATGTTCAAGAAAAAGAATCCGCGGGTTGGTTTGCTGAACATCGGCGAAGAAGAGACAAAGGGAAATGAACAGGCGAAAGAGACATTCAAATACATCTCCGAACGGAAAGGGAAATTTAATTTCGTCGGCAATATTGAAGGTCGCGATATTCTTAAAGGAAATGTAGATGTTGTGGTGTGCGATGGTTTTGTGGGGAACGTGCTGCTGAAATTCGCCGAAAGCATTCCAGGCTACCTGAAATTTCAATTCAAAAAATTTGCGGACGTAAACATTATTAACAAATTGATGATCGGCGTTCTGCGCGGTTCACTTCGCGAGATATTTAAGGATATGGACTACACCGAGCATGGCGGAATTCCGCTGCTCGGCGTGAATGGCGTAACAATCATCGGCCATGGCGGTTCGCCGCCAAAAGCGATCAAGAACATGCTCTTCCGTGCCGAAGAAGTTGTGGAATATAAAATCAATCGACATATTCAAGAGAAATTACAGGGACAATGAATAAATTACGTGCAGCGATCACCGCGGTAGGACATTATGTGCCGGAAAAAGTACTGACGAATTTCGATCTTGAAAAATTAGTTGATACGAATGATGAATGGATCCGTTCGCGAACGGGTATCCGTGAACGCCGTGTGGCTGAAAGCGGCGCAACATCCGACCTGGCCGTACCGGCAGTTCAGGACCTTTTGAAGAATCGCGGCATCGGAGCAGAGCAGATAGATGTGATCATCTTTGCCACGGTCACCCCCGATATGTTCTTTCCGGCAACAGCATGTGTTCTCCAGGAAAAGATCGGCGCAAAGAATGCGTGGGGATTCGATATCTCAGCGGCTTGCTCGGGTTTTGTCTATGCATTGTCGGTTGGGACTCAATTGGTGGAAACTGGCGCATATAAAAAAGTTCTGGTTGTCGGCGCGGATAAAATGAGTTCGATCATGGATTATACGGACCGCAATACGGCAATCTTGTTTGGTGACGGTGCCGGGGCGGTGCTGCTTGAACCGAGCATCGACGAAACCGTTGGCGTGATAGACCATAAATTATACTCTGACGGAAGCGGCGGACAATACCTGTATATGAAAGGTGGAGGAAGTTTGAATCCACCGTCACACGAATCGATCGACCAAAAGATGCACTATCTGGTCCAGGATGGGAAAGCGGTGTTTAAGGTTGCGGTCATGGGTATGGCGGATGTCTCTGCCGAAATTTTGGAGAGAAATAAATTGAGCGGAGCCGATGTTGATTGGCTCGTACCGCACCAGGCAAACTTACGCATCATCGATGCTACGGCAAACCGCATGGGACTCGATAAATCAAAAGTGATGATCAATATCGATAAATACGGCAATACTACTGCTGCAACAATTCCGCTCTGCTTGTCAGAGTGGTGGCATGCAGGCAAAGTAAAAAAGGGTCAAAACCTGGTTCTGGCAAGTTTCGGCGCAGGATATACGTGGGGTGCCGTGTATGTGAAGTGGGCGTATTGATGATAATATGTCGTTCGAATCATTGTCAATTAGCCATTGTTAAATTTTTATTGTTTTTATGATGACAGCGTATATTTTTCCGGGACAAGGTTCGCAATATGTAGGGATGGGAAAAGATCTGTGCGGACAATTTCCGGCGGTAAAGAAATTTTTTGATGAAGCGGATTCCATTCTTGGTTTTTCTTTATCGGCCATCTGTTTTGAAGGTCCTGAAGAGGAATTAAAACAGACAAAAAATACGCAGCCCGCAATTTTTTTGCACAGCATCGCGCTGTGGAATCTGTTGCAACCGAACGATGCGTCAATGGTTGCCGGACATTCACTGGGAGAATATTCTGCACTAGTTGCCGCGGAGGCGATTTCGTTCGCCGATGCGCTCAAACTTGTCCGGCTGCGCGGTGAAATGATGCAGAAATCGGGGAAAGAAAATCCGGGAACGATGGCGGCAATTGTCGGACTCGATGCGGCGATCGTTGATGAAGTGACATCCAAAGCGTCGGAATCAGGGATCGTTCAGCCGGCGAATTTTAATTCGCCTGGACAGATTGTCATATCCGGTTCGGTTGAAGGTGTGCGCAAAGCGATGGAGATTGCGAAAGAGCGCGGCGCAAAATTAGTGAAGGAACTGGTTGTGAGCGGTGCATTCCATTCGCCGTTGATGCAAAGTGCGAAGGACGGATTGAAGGAAGCATTGGAGAGAACGGATATCCGTGACGCGAAGATTCCCGTCTACGCGAATGTTACGGCAAAACCGGTGCAAAAAGCTGATGAGATAAGAAGATTATTGTTTGAGCAGGTGACGAGTCCTGTGCGGTGGGAAGAATCCGTGATGAACATGTCTGCCGGCGGTGCGGTAAAATTCGTCGAGGTGGGGCCGGGAAAAGTATTGCAGGGCTTGGTGAAGAGAACGGTTGCAACTGTGCAGATTTCAGGGATCGATAAAGCGATGGATGTGAAAATATAATGTCAGAACTTATTATAGGAAAATTTAAGATCGACCCTATTCTGTTTGAGAAGGGATTTTTAAAAGGATGCGGCCCGTATCAATGCGAAACAACATGCTGCTCATCCGGCGTATTCCTCGATCCTGCCGATCGCGACGTCATTCTTGATCATCGGGAAGAAGTGAAGCTGCAGATGGATGAAACACAGACAACGGATGATGCCGTTTGGTTCGACAACAAACGTGAAGAGGATATCGATTTCCCTTCCGGATATGCCGTTGGGACTGAAGTGTTTAATGATAAGTGTGTCTTTCTGCGGCAGGACGGACGATGCAGCGTGCAGCTTGTTAGTGCGGATAAATACAATGATCCGTGGAAGATCAAACCGTTCTATTGTATCGCGTTTCCGATCGCCGTTGACCATGGTGTCGTGACTTACGATGATTATCAGGATGGAAAAACTCAATGCTGTTC
>CAJBTU010000206.1 GCA_903958625.1 uncultured Ignavibacteriota bacterium
GCGCATCGCTCATATCGAAAAGTTCACCTTTTTGATTCAACTTCCAGCCTTTTTCCCGGACATACCACATCGCAGCAAGTTGAATGTATGCCCAATCGCGCGGCTTCCCTTTATCACCGCGAATTTGAGCGGCAAAGCTGTGTCCGTCATATTTTTTATCCTGCGGCATTTTTGCACCGGCAAGTTCGGCAAACGTCGGCACAAAGTCGGTGGAATCGATCATGTCATCACAAAGTTTCCCCTGCGGAGTCATACCGGGCCAGTTGACAATGAGCGGTTCAAGACTGCCGCCTTCGAGCATAGATCCTTTTTCTCCTATCAATCTCCGTCCGCCAATTTTTGCTTCATCGGCGCGGCCTTTGGCGGTTCCATTATCGCCAAAGAACACGATCACCGTATTTTCCCGAAGTTTCAAACGATCGAGTTCACTGATGAGTTTTCCGATGAGCTTATCCATGTATTGAATGTTGTCCGCATAAAAATCTTTCGTCTCCGGCGCACTGTCCGGCGTTGGAAGGATTTCCGTATGGACATGCGACATGGAATAATAGACATAAAAAGGCTGATCACGATTCTTCTCCAGGAAATTAATCAGATGGTCGTGCATAACATCGGGCATGTATTCCTTATCGCGAAGTTTCTTTGTCTCACCATTGACGACATATTTTTTTCCTTTTTCCTGCGTGTTCCAATAGATACCGCTTCCGGAGAATTGCAGATAATCGTCGAAACCAAACTCTGCCGGATCCAGCGGCAGTTGCCCCCATTTACCGATTGCAGCCGTGACATATCCGGCCGGTTTCAGAATTTTCGGCATCATCGTTTCGGCATCGGGAGTAAATCGGCCAGTAGCATCCTGGTTGGTTGCACCGGTGCGGAAAGCATACCGTCCCGTTAAAATGCAAGCGCGGGATGGTCCGCAGAGAGATACTGTATATGCATGGGTGAACCTCATGCCGCCCTGTGCAAGTTTGTCAATATTCGGTGTCTTATAATTATCTGCACCATAGCAGCTTACTTCACCGATGCCATAATCATCGGCAAGGATAAAAAGTATATTCGGTTTTTTGCCGGGCAGTAAAGCGCCGGTTAAATATTCTTTCCCAAATACCAGTTCGCCTGCTGCAGCGGTGCCAATAGTAACCATGCCGGTTGTTTTAATGAATTCTCGTCTTTTCATAATGCAGCCTCAATGTTATAACGTGAAGGGAATATTGTGGTATTCAAACTATTTTTTTGAAACTGTGATCAATAACGGTTCATCGATAGATGCGGCAAATGATTCAATATATGATTTCCATTCCGTTTCATTTCTAAAATCCCCGCTCAACGTCCACCCGGCGCCGGTATAATACGTCAGCGCCGATGTTTTTCCCAACGAAGCAGAAAGCAGCCAATGCAGAGTGTCTTCCGATGCTGCACACGGATATTCACCATTCATCACCACTGCAGTACCCAGATACCCGACCGCACTGTCGGCCGTTGTTAATCCCCATACCGTCATCCAATTTTGCTTCGGATTTTGTGAAACAACGATATTCTTGCGTTTGACCAATCCGACGGCAGCAGTTAGATCATTCAAAGGGATATTTGAGACGAACTGCTCTTCGATCTTATTAAGATTGCTGCCGGCATCAAGTGTCACCCTTTTTATTTCCATTACTTCGATAGAATCAAGCATCATTTTGGGATAATACAATTCAAATGAAACTCGAACCGGACCGTTTGTTATTACACGATAGAATGAAAATAATCCCGATTGCACAAGACTTCCCTTCCACATCACACCGGCACTGCCGCAGCCCAATGATTTGCCGACGGAAAAATAGTCGGCTCCTTCTCCGTGATCCTGATGATACGACCGCTTCGGAACTTCTTCTTCGCCGGCGTACCACTTTTTAATGATGGGATAACAGACGCGCTTGTTCCAAACATCGGTTCCATTCTTCACATCGCCTGCCAGCGATGACCCATAGACGCGAAATGCGATCCGGTCATTCTCCCAGGCAAAATCCTGACGCGGAAGGACAAATCGTCCGTCCACAAGTGCAGAATATTCCTTGTCCAACCCGGCAGAGACGAGAAGGGAAAATTTTTTCTTTTCTTTTGGTTTGAAGGAAGACTGAAAAATTAAAATATCCGGGACCCCATCGAAATTCTCATCGATCAACTGATGGACGATCTGTTTTCCGGATTCATCGACAGTAACATTCTTACCGCGAAATTCCGGATACGACTGATATAGTCCCTGAAGATCCAGCGTGATCGTTTCCGATTGGCGAATCCGGGCCGATGGATTTCCGACGCTGACCGTGAGCGTTTGGCCTTGCAGCACAGCTGCCGAAATAATGATGAGTATTCCTGTAATTATTTTCATTGTGAACCTTTCTATTGTCGAATTACCTTATTTCCGTCATCGGAACTGGATCCATATCACTGAATTCCTGATTTTCGCCCCCCATTGCCCAGACGAAAGAATAGTTGCTTGTGCCTGCGCCGCAATGGATCGACCAGCTCGGTGAGATGGCAACGTGTCCGTTCCTCATAACCAGATTCCTGCTTTGCACCGGTTCTCCCATGAAATGAAACACGACGGCATCACTCTTTAAATTAAAATACATGTAGATCTCGGAACGCCGCAGGTGCGTGTGGGCCGGCATCGTGTTCCAGACGCTCCCCTCATCCAATTCCGTCATGCCCATCACCAACTGACAGCTTTTTATCCCGTTCAGGTGAATATATTTATAGATGGTTCTTTTGTTCGCATCTTTTTGACTTCCGAGTTGTGCAGGTTCTGCATCGGAGAATTTTGCGTGAGCCGTCGGATATGCCGTATGGGCCGGATAACTCATAAGATAATAGCGTGCCGGTTCTTCTTTCTTTTCGCTTTCGAACGAGATCTTTTGAGCTCCTCTGCCGATATACAGGACATCTTTTTTTTCCATCGGATATTTTTTTCCATCGACCTCAATCGAACCTTTCCCGCCGATATTGATGATGCCGGCTTCCCTCCGTTCGCAGAAATAATCCGCCGCCATCTCTTTTTTGCTGGCAAGCAGCTGAAGAGGAGAATTCGTCGGGACAATACCGCCGATAATCGCCCGGTCCACATCGGTATAGACCAGCGTGACCGCGTTTTCCGTAAAGAGGTTATCGATAAGATAATTACTCCGTAATTCTTCTGTTGTCATGCGTTGTGCCGCATGAGCGTTGGGTGCAAATCGTACTTCCATATTGATCATCCTTATATTGTATTTTTAATGTTCTCTCGATATCGTGTTGACTAAAATTACCAACTATTTCTCTATCGTCAAATATGTTCCTTTATATTCCTGCGACCGCACTTCAATAACTCCCTTCTGAAATGGAATATGTCTGAACACGATCTGTGCTTTACCGTTGGCCAATTCGACCGTACTGCTGCCGGTCGGAGTACCTTTATTTTCCATTAACATTCCGCCGCTCAACGCCGTAAAATAAACACGAGTATCCAGCTCTGTGCAATGATTTCCGGATTTATCAACGGCATATGCCGTAATCAGATAATCGCCGTTCGCCATTCTGCTGCTTGTTAATATAAGGTCGTCCGGCTTGTCGATCTTTTTTGTAGAATAGTTTACCGTCAGCGTATCCTCGGTGATTTTTTTGCCGTCTTGATATCCCACGGCACGGATACTATTCTCATTCTCAACGAACTGCACCTGCCAATGCAACCCCGAGGCAGGAAATTGTTTGATATCTTTATTCAGTCTTCCCTGACTTGTTCCATTAACGAATAGTTCCACCTCGCTGCAATTACTGAATACTTTTACCATCTTTTTTTCGCCCGGCAAACCATTTCTCTCCAGCCATGTGTGAGATTCAATGTAGCAGAATTTCGGATCGGTGGTCCAGTAACTTTTGAAAACAAAGTATGCGTCTTTTGGATTGTTGTTCATATCAACCAATCCCTTTTGATTCACATACGGTATAGGGTTTTCGGGACGAAGCGGCGTGGTGAAATCCCGGAAGATCCATTGCGCAGAACCGGTAAACCAGTCAAGATTCTCGGTAACGTGCAGGTACCAGTCGAACAGATCAACGATGTAGCTTTCGCTCCAGTCACCATTATTCGCAATGCTGCTGCTTTTGAATTTATTGACCGGTTCATCTCCGCCTGTTGTCGTCACTTTTCCCTCACCGTCGATCGGATGTTCGGTGTGCCGGCCAACGTGACTGTCTCCGCCAAATTCGGCGTGGAAAAATCTCTTATACGTATCTCGTGCCTTCAGAAGGGTTTTCTCATAATTTTTATAAACGTCAGAATACCATCCGGACCAGATGGAAGGTGAAAAAACATCAACGACATCTTTTGCGGCGGGAAATTTCCGTGTGGTTGTTGAGCGATACGGATCCAGCTGTTTCGCAAGCGCATGCAGCTGTGCGGCGAATGCTTTCAACGAATCCGGATGATCTCCTCCCGGAAATTCCGGAAGCCAGTCGCTTTCGTTTCCGATAGACCAGAGAATAATCGAAGGATGATTGTAATTTTGAACGATCATTTCTTCGAAAATAGTTTTTGTATTTTCCTGCCATTCCTGCGGGCCCATGCCGCCCCGGCACCAGGGATTTTCATCCCACACCAGCAATCCCAATTCGTCGCATGCCCGGTACACTTCAAGGGCTTGCGGATAATGAGCAAGCCGTACAAAATTCGCACCCATCTCCTTGATCATCGCAATATCCTTACGGTGCAGACTATCCGGCAAAGCATTTCCGTAGCCGGAGAGTTCTTCATGACGGTGCGTTCCTCGAAGCAGCAAGCGTTCACCATTCAGGAAGAATGCGCCGTGTTCTTTGAATTCAAACCAGCGATATCCAATCCGGTCCGATATGTTGTCGATGACTTTTCCATTCTCGTTCAGAGTGCATTCAACCGTGTACAGAGCCGGAGAGGATGGGGACCATAACACCGGTTTTGATATTTCAGGAAAAAGAAGTTCGATCGTTTCATAGCCTGTTTGAACATTGATGGTAATTTTTTTGTCCGCAACGGTCCTGCCTTTGTTGTCTTTCACAATTCCTTCCACAGTGTATTTCGCATTTTTATGTGATAGCAGCCGAAGCTGGACTTTTGTCGTTGCCTTCTTTACCGTTACTTCAGGTGTTTGAACCAGCAACTTTTCGAAATACGTCCGCGGAAGAATGTTCAACCTGACGTTGCGTGTAATACCGCCGTACAGAATAAAGTCGGATTTCTGAGAAGGAACCACAAAGGGATCGTATGAATTATCCGCTTTCACCAAAATAATATTTTTTTCTCCCTTTTTAACAAACGGGGTAATATCAACATCGAATCCTACGAACCCGCCGGTATGCTTTCCGGCAGC
>CAJBTU010000207.1 GCA_903958625.1 uncultured Ignavibacteriota bacterium
CCGTTCGTGTCCGAACAGTTCGCTTTCCAGCAGAGTTTCGGCCACTGCACCGCAATTCACGGTGATGATCGGAAAATAACGGCGCGCGCTGTTGGCATGAATCGTCCGCGCAATAAGTTCTTTTCCCGTGCCGCTTTCGCCGCGTATCATCACGGTAGTATCGGTCTTGGCAACGGTCAGCGACAGGTCGATCACCCGTTTTATCTGCGGACTTTCCCCCACAATCTCGTTCACGCCGGAGATCTCCGTAATGTGTTCGCGGAGAATGGAATTCTCGTCCTCCAGCCGTTTCTGCTGGATCGCGTTCGAGACCAAATGCGAAAGATGGTCCGGATCGATTGGTTTGGTTACGTAATCGAATGCACCATCCTTCAGCGCCTGTACCGCGCTTTCAACGGAAGCGAATGCCGTAGCCATAATCACCTGTGCGCCTCTGTCTATCTCGCGCAGACGCTTCAGCAGGTCCAGTCCGCTCATGCCGGGCATCTTAATATCCAGAATCACCACATCCCACGGTCCTTTCTCCATCAGCTTCAGCGCGGCATTGGCATGCTCGGCCGCTTCCACGCGGAACCCGTCCTGCTTGAACCATTTGGTGAGCGATTCGCGGACGATGGGCTCATCGTCAACAATAAGTAAACTTGATTTTTTTATTTCTGTCATGATCATATCTCCTTAAACAAACTATGGTGAAGCTTCAATGTGTTACGATCTAAAAGCAATCGGGATATACTTACTCGTTGATGTTATGCATAAATAGATTTTTTTGTTAAGATGGTTCGGCGCGGCGCAGAAAGGATGGTCATCCTGAGCAAGTGATGCGTTTTTTAGCATCACGCGTCGAAGGATGATCTAGCAGCTTAAACCTACGCCATACTTACCGGGTGAACTACATCATCCGCGCTGTATCGGCAGAGTGATGGTGAATGTTGTTCCCGTGTCCGGTTCCGACGACACTTCTATTTTTCCGTTGTGCCGTTCAATAATGCCGTACACAACCGCAAGGCCCAGGCCGGTCCCCTTCCCCTCTTTTTTTGTCGTAAAGAACGGTTCGAAGATGTGCGGCAGATCTTCCGGCCGGATGCCGGTGCCGGAATCGGACAGAGTGATCGTTACCTCAAGGTCATTCAGCCGCTTCATTTCTATCTTCAGTATCCCCTCGTTCTGCATCGCTTCCACCGCATTAATCTCCAGCGCAAGCAGCGCCTGCTGTATCTGTTCGCTGTCGCAGATAACAAGGGGCATATTTTCTTCAAATGACTGCTGCAGCGAAATATTGTGGATCTTCAAATGATGCTCGATCAGTTTCGTGCTTTGTTCTATCAGAACGCGGATATCGTTCTCTTTGAATTCGCCAACTTTTTTCCGTGAAAAAAGAAGAAGGTTCTTCACAATATTTCCGCAGCGCGATGTCTCGTTGGCGATCATCGTCAGTTCTTCCACGATCTCCTTTTTTTGTTCTTCCGTCAGTTCGGCGGCATTCATCCGTTTGCGTATCAATTTTGCGTAGGTGAGAATCCCTTCAAGCGGATTGTTCAGTTCGTGTGCAACGGTGGCGGCAAGTGTTCCCAGCGACACCATTTTTTCCACCTGAATAAGGTTTGCCTGTGCACGTCGGAGTTCCTCGCTCTTTTTCTGCACCCGTTCTTCAAGCGTCTGATTCAATAGCTGCAGTTCTTCCTGCGTCTTTTTCAGTGTCCGCGTCATGTGATTGAACGAATTCGTCAGAAAACCAATTTCATCTTTCGTCTGCACATCAATGGTATGGTCAAGGTCTCCGTTCATCACTGCAACGGTCCCTTCCGTAAGCCGGTGGACCGGAATGTTCACCGTTCGCCAGAGGAACAGACCGCAAAAGACCGTCAGCACGATAAGCAGAACAAGTCCTCCGGCATATTGCGTCATTTCCAGATCGGCAAGAAGCTGTTCCGTTTCGGACAGAGGGATCATCACATCCAGCACACCGAGAATCGTCTGTGACTGAGGATGCACATGGCAATCGGCTTCATAACACGTCTTCTGATTTTTGATCGGTGTGATCACGCCGATAACATTATGGCCGGCCGATGAGCGGAACACCCTCACCAGTTCCACGTTTGCCGGAGAGACAACATCGCTTTTTCCCGAAAGATGGCACGCTACACACGCTTCCGCATGCATATCCACGGTGATGCTTACCTCTTTTTCGATGGTGGAATAAGAGATTTGCCCTTTTTTGTTGTAAATGCGGATTGTTTCAATGCCCGGTTCGGAGCCGATGGTGTTGATGATGTGATAGATATCCTCCTGGCGGTTCAACAGCATGCTGTACTGCGTTGACCGTTTAACGATATCACTGACACGTTGTGCGGTAGCGACGGAAATTTGGGTATAGCGCTTGGTCTGAATTTCTACGAGTGCAAATGTAAGAACTCCGACCCCGACAACCATTACCACAAAGATTCCCGCAAGAAGTCGATACACCAGTAGGCGTGTATATTTCATGGCGGTTGTTGAAAGTCTTTACACTTTCAATTGTTGTACAGAGGGACTGAAAAAAGGTACCGCGATTTTGATTCAATAACAACGAATATCTTCGTTAATGCAGACCCATCAGTCTTAAAAGAAGTTTATTATAACGTTTTTCACCGATGAATTTTTCAATGTTTTCAATACGCATTCCGCCGTCGAACATAGTGTTGCCGGCGGAATGTTTGTTCTTTCTCAACTCGCGGGAAAGGTCCTCCACTTCCTCAAGAATGAAGACCTTGTATTCATCGGCCGTATAGAATTTCAGTGTTGAGGGTGACAGGACGGAGCAGGAGATGCTCATCAGCCATCCTTCGCCGTACGGATCGTTCGTGACCAGCGATGGATGATCCATCAGGTGTGTGTTGATGTGTGACGCAATTCCTTTTTCATTGTTATGAACGGCTAACGTGGCGGAATCGCGGATGAGCCAGGCGTACGGCTCCCCGCGGCCGATATGCGACGGCGCATGGATTGTTGCAACACCGGTGACCGGGTAGATCAACTGTGCAAGAAATCCGTCAATTCCCATCCTGAATGTTCCGTCGTGCATCGATTTCATCCAAGTATGATTGGAAAAATAGATGCGGTCGGCGGGGTACACTTGAGACTGTAGCGGAGCAAGGAACCGCTGAACGTGATCCGTTTCATCGCTTCCCCCTTCGCGCACGATCCGATGGTCCGAAGAGATATGTTCGGACTGCATCGCTGCCTGTTCGGCAAAGGTATTGTGCTGTTCGCGCATTACTTTGTCGAACGGACACGAGTCGCATTCAAAACTGCAGTTGCACAGTTTATAATTTACCAGGCCCGCA
>CAJBTU010000208.1 GCA_903958625.1 uncultured Ignavibacteriota bacterium
AATAACTCTGTGATATCTGCGGAACTTTAGTGGCACGGATCCGCGAAAAAATCTATCAGGATTATCAGCAGTCAATGTTGGATCCTATTCATCGCTGTACGATTACCCGTATCTGTTTACATTTGTTGCGGGGAAAGTCGTAAAAGATTGCCGCTCGTATTTGGATGATATGCCGTTTTATATAAAATATCCGACAATGATTTTTCCTTTTTCCAATGATATGGAAGCAAGTGTCCGTTTCCGGTATGCCTCCGGTGCACCCTACACGCCGAAAATATTTGATCCTTCCATCCAAAAGAGAATCGGCAATGTTGCATGGTCCGGCGGTACGTGGTCAAACAGCGGCGAAATAAACTCTGCCCGTTTTGATGACTATCAGCGGTTGGATATTCAATGGTTAAGTCGTTGGCATTTAACAAATTGCAACATCGTTGTTTTTCTGGAGATAGAAAATCTGTTGAATCATAAGAATATTGCCGGGTATCAATATAACAGCGATGGGACGATAGATATCGTGTATCAGTATGCGTTTTTTCCGGTGGGTGGAGTTAATATCGAATTCTGATGATCTCTTATCTTGAATTATTTACGTCAAACTCGCCAGAATCATTGGTGAAGTTTCCGTATTCATTCAATAGCGTTGAAAATAAATAAAGGCATCCTTGCGGATGCCTTTTCTATTATTTCTATTTTCAATAAACCCGCACAAACGGACAAAAATGTCGTCATCACGTATTCACATTATAGCATTTCAACACATCTCTCCGTAAGGTTACTGAAGAGAAATTGTTCAACAATGCAGCACTCAGAAAATTGAATTGAAGGAGAATTAATTCATGGTTGCTTTCATCACAGGTGCAAGCAGCGGCATCGGAGCAGAATTTGCACGAAGATTTGCCGCAAACGGTTACGATCTGATCATTACGGGTAGGCGGAAAGATTTTCTTAATCGCGTTGCCGATGAGATCAAAACTATGTACGGACGAACCGTGACGATAAAAACCGGAGATCTAGCCGATCCAAATCATCTTGCCGAGCTCGTCGATCTGCTCCGTAATTCACCGGATATTGACGTGCTGGTGAATAATGCAGGACTCGGATTAAAAAAACATTTTATTGAAGACGATATCGGCAACCCTGATCTTCTGTTGGATGTTCATCTTCGTGCCGCCATGCATCTCATGCATGCGATCATTCCTGGTATGACTCTTCGGAAGCACGGAACGATTATTAATGTTTCATCGATCGCCGGATTTTCGCCCACGGCATCCGATCCTACTTACGGAGCAACCAAAGCTTTTCTCACACTCTTCACTGAATCACTGCATCTTGTGCTGCACGAACATGGGATCACGGTGCAGGCATTATGCCCCGGATTTACCTGGACAAATTTTCACGAGAAACTGGGCATGCCGAAAGAAGAACAAAAACATCGCGGAATTTTGCGCTGGACTACGGTAGAGAAGGTCGTTGATGCATCAATGAAGGCTTTGCAATCAGGCACCGTTGTTGTCATTCCCGGTTTCTTGAACAGACTTGCCATGAAAATTGTTGCACTAGTTCCGAGACGGATCTACTATCGCATAATGAAGGGAAAGACTCTCAGAAGAAGATAATGCAATTAATAGAACAGTACTTTAAAATTATCGTTGAATTTTGGTTTTTCATTTTGCAGAATCCAAGTGATTGAAGTATGATGAGAGCGCTGGCATGATCAACTTAATACTTAAATGCATGAATGACTCTCATGGTGTTTGTATTGCTGCGGCAAAAGAAAAAGACTAAATTAGAGTCAAGAACGGATCCGCAGAGTGTGAATATATGAGTCGCAATGTCTCTTAATATTTGGTGCCTTAGTGACTTTGTGGCTGGCTTTTTCCTCCGCGTTCTCTGAAAAATTATATTCTCCCAAAAATATTCCAATTACAAATAACTCCGATTCTAATATTTTGTTATTCTTCTCTGCGTTCTCCGCGACCTCTGCGGTGAAAAACCTATTCATTATTCCTTAGTGAATTTGTGGCTTGTTTTCCTCTGCGTTCTTTGCGACCTCTGCGGTGCAATCCCATAGAAGACAATATGGAGTCGGAGGTCCAGAAATTATTAGAAGTAAATTTGCTAACGGATGATTTATTTCTTGCAAAAAAAGGGTGATTCATGTATATTTGTAGGCGTTAAAATTGAAGTTGAGTTGATAACGGATCTGCTAACACAAATATTCGATTTTTTGAGTGTTTTTTTGTGTTAGGATTTAAAAAGTTTCAAATTGCTAAGAAATATCAAGGGGTCGTAGCTCAGTTTGGTTAGAGCGCTTGCCTGTCACGCAAGAAGTCGCGAGTTCGAGTCTCGTCGGCCCCGCATCCAATTCCTAACAACAACGTCTCCTTACAGACACAATAGACAAATTTATTGATGAAGATTGTTACTGCTTCCGCAATATTCTTTTCTTACTATTGCTCAATGTTGTTCAATTCACCCTTATCCGATTGTAGGTCTTCTCAATGAACAAGTCCTATCTTGATTATTTCCTCAAGATTCGCCTTCCGATTATTATTTTCGTGGCGCTTGCTTCGCTCACATTCACTTATTACGTCTCACGCGCGGAACGCGACGGCGTCGGTTATGCTCCCGAGCAGCCGATTCCGTATTCGCACAAACTTCACGCTGGGACGATGGGAATGGATTGCCAGTATTGCCACACCGGCGCATCAAAATCTCGTCACGCTATGGTTCCGCCTCTCAGCACTTGCATGAACTGCCATACCATCGCTCGTAAGAACATGCCGAACATCATCCGGCTGACACAATACTATAACGAAGGGAAACTGATGCCGTGGAAACGGATCCACAAGGTTCCGGACTACGCATACTTCAATCACAGCGTTCATGTGAACAAGAACATTCCGTGCCAGCAATGTCACGGCAATATCCAGGAACTGGATGTGGTGAAACAGGCAAATTCGTGGACGATGAACAATTGCATCAGTTGCCACAAGAATGCACCGGAACTTCTTGCCAATATTCCCGGGATCAAAAAAGGTCCTGTAAATTGTTTTGCTTGCCATCGGTAAATATTATGAAAACCAACGACACACATACGGAACGGAGAGATTTCTTTAAGAAAGCGGGATTGAGCGCGATCGGCGCCGGTCTGCTGAGCGCACTGCCGTTCGGCCTCTTTTCGCAGGCAAAGAACAACGTGAAGAATCCTGAACAAAATATTTCCATCCCCATCAAGATCGATCCGATGGCTGTGAAACGGGAGAAAAGAAAGTAAGAATGGAACCTTCGAACACGAATAACAACGAATCGAAATACTGGAGAAGCCTCCGGGCATATCATAACGATCCTTCCGTTGACGATGCGAAAGCACGCGAGTTCGCAAAGGAAGTGACGGATGGTTTTGATGTTGACGCCATGTCGCCCATGAGCCGCAAACAGTTTCTGGCGCTGGTCTCCGCCTCTGCCGCATTCGCCGCCGCCGGCTGCACTAACTACCGGGATAAAGGGGAGATCGTTCCCTATATCAGAAAGCCGGAAGAGATCACGCTCGGAAAAGCGAATTACTACGCTTCCACGTTCGTGGATAATGGACAAGAGTACGGCATTCTTATTAAAACCCGCGAAGGACGCCCCATAAAGATCGACGGTAATCCCGATCATCCCGTAAATAAAGGGAAGATCTCCGCACGCGGTCAGGCAAGCATTCTCAATTTGTATGATCCGGAACGTCTGAAAGATCCGATGTTCGTCGATTCCGGCATTCTGTCAAAAGGTTCATGGTTTGAAATTGATGCAAAGATCGTTGCCGCGCTTTCCGCCGCAGCGAAAGAAGGAAAAGAGATCGCGGTGATTTCGCATACGTTGACATCGCCGACAGCAAAAAAAGTTCTGAACGATTTCACGGCAAAATATCCTACGGCAAAAATTTATTCGTATGAATTGTTCAATGATGTCAATCGGCGTTCTGCATGGACGAAGTCCGTTGCTCCTCGACCAGCCGGAACGGGGAACCCGGCGTTTCCGCTGATCAAATGGAACGAAGCAAAGATCATTCTTGCGCTTGAATCGGATTTTCTCGGTTACGAAGGAAATATTGCCGAACAGACACGCATGTTCGTAGAGAACAGAAATGTTGATAACGCAAAGAACATCAGCCGTCTGTACTCTGCCGACGGCACAATGAATTCCACCGGAATGAACGCGGATTACCGTCTGCGTATCCGTCCCGATCAGCAGTTGGAATTTGTTCTGGCATTGATTAATGAATTTACACCGAACGGGAAAGCTTCCTTAAAGGATTTTGCGGCGAAAAATGGTCTGGATGCGGCCGATGTGCAGCAGTTGGTGAAAGATCTGAGCCAGAATAAAGGGAAGTCCATCGTGCATGCCGGTAACGGCCTGCCGGAGCAGGTTCACATTGCTGTGAATGTGTTGAACGAGATCCTTGGAAATTCCGCACTCTATAATAAAGAACAATCTTCTGTCGAATATGTAGAAACATCAAAAAAAGAGGAATGGGAAGCGCTGATCAATAAGATGAACGCCGGAAATGTCGGCGTTGTCATTCATTTCGATTCAAATCCCGTTTATCATTTGGCTCCGGACTTTGGTTATGCTGAAGCGTTGAAAAAGGCCGGTTCAGTAGTGACGCTTGCCGAAATGCAGAATGAATCATCCGCCGTTAGCAATTATGTGCTGCCGATCAATCATGCGTTTGAATCGTGGGGCGATCATAAAACACGCACTGGCATTATCAGTTTACAGCAACCGGTAATTTCCCCTCTCTATAATTCCAGGCAAAAGGAAGCGGCGCTTCTTGCATGGACAGTTCCTGCTGCTTCGTACACCGAAACGCTCTATCATGAATATTTGATGACGCGCTGGGAGAAGGAAGTTTTCCCGGCGATGAAAGCCAGCGTTGATTTCAAAACATTCTGGTATTCTGCGCTTCACGATGGTGTGGTAACGTTCAGCGAGCCGGCGCAGGTTGCCGGAAATGTGAAAACCGACGCTTTGAATTCCGTTTCATCTATTCCTTCGGCGGATGATTTTGT
>CAJBTU010000209.1 GCA_903958625.1 uncultured Ignavibacteriota bacterium
AAGGCATTCGTGCTTTCCGCCGGAACGCAATGCGGATTCTGCACTCCCGGAATAGTGATGCGTGCAAAAAGTCTGCTTCAAAAGAATCCGGCACCGAGCAGGGAAGAGATCTCGTTTGCTTTGAACAATCACATTTGCCGCTGCACCGGATATGTAAAGATCGTGGATGCGATTGATCTTGCGGCTAAGGCATTGAACGGTGTGCCGCTTCCCCTACCGGATTATTCAGGGAAAATCGGATCAAGTCTGCCGAAAATGGACGGCGAAAAATTTGCAATGGGCGAACGTCCTTTTATCGATGATATTACAATGCCTGGAATGATGTACTCTGCATTTCTTTTCTCACCGCATCCACGGATCAGGATAAACAAGATAGATTCTTCGGAAGCAGAAAGGTTTCCGGGAGTGATACGCGTGATAAAAGCCGGCGATGTTCCGGGAGAGCGTAAACAAGGATTGATCTATCATGATTGGCCTCTGCTTCATGCTGAAGGAGAGATCACACATTGCATCGGCGACATGCTTGCGATGGTTGTTGCGACCGATAAACGAACTGCTCGAAATGCTGTTGGGAAAATTAAATTGGAATACGATATTCTTCCCGGTGTGTTCGATCCCGAAAAGGCACTGCAGCCGGACTCTCCGCAAGTCCACGCGGACCACATAAATCTCCTTTCCAATTCTATCATTAAACGCGGCGATGTGGACTCTGCTTTGGTGCACTCGGCATTTGTGGAAACCAGAACATTCGAAACGCAGGTGATCGAACATGCGTTTCTCGAACCTGAAAGTTCGGTAGCTTTTTCAAAGGAAGGTGTTATTGAAGTGCTGAGCCAGGGTCAAGGGGTGTTTGATGACCGGAAACAGATCGCATCGTTTTTAGGATTGCCGGAAGAAAAAGTAAAAGTGACACTCATTACCAATGGCGGCGCTTTTGGCGGTAAAGAAGACTTAAGCATTCAAGCACACGTTGCGCTTGCATCACTGTTGGTCGGCAAACCGGTAAAGGCGACGTTGACACGCGAAGAGAGCATCCGTCTCCATCCGAAACGTCATCCTATCAAAATGACATATACCGTTGGATGTGATGCGAATGGAAAATTAACGGCCGTTCGTGCGCGGATGATCGGCGACAAAGGGGCGTACGCATCTGTCGGAACAAAAGTGCTGGAACGGGCGGCAGGACATGCCTGCGGTCCGTATAATATTCTGCACTCCGATGTTGAAGCAAAAGCGGTCTATACGAACAATCTTCCGTGCGGTGCAATGCGCGGATTCGGTGCAAACCAGGCTTCGTTCGCCATTGAAGGAATGATGGATATCCTTGCAGAAAAAGTCGGAATCGACGGGTGGGAAATTCGATGGAGAAATGTTGTTGATGTCGGTGATACGTTCTGCACGGGACAAGTTTTTGAACGGGCTGTTGGGATCAAAAAAACATTGCTGGCGGTAAAGGATATCTATTATTCATCGAAATATGTCGGCATCGGATGCGGAATAAAGAATGTCGGCATAGGAAACGGCATGCCGGAATACGGCCAGGCGATCGCTACAATTCATCCGGACGAAACGATCACCATCAATACAGGCTTTACTGAAATGGGACAAGGCTTTTGCACGGTGATGATTCAATTCTTCAGTGATGTGACCGGCGTTGACCCGAGAAAAATCCGGGTGGACATCGACACAACGCAGCCGACACCGTGCGGAATGACAACGGCTTCGCGCGCGACCGTGCTCGGCGGCCGCGCCGTGATCAAAGCAGCGCAGGAGATGAAGAAGGATCTTGATGCAGGCAAAAAGATTTCAGATCTGACCGGTAAAAAATATTTCGGTGAAGTTGTCATTGATTACACAACGGCGCTGGAAGATACAACGAAAAAACCGGTCACGCATATGACGTTTGGTTTTGCAACTCAAGTCTGTATCCTTGATGAGAACGGTCACTTAAAAAAGATCGTTGCGGCACACGATGTCGGCAGGATCATCAATCGAAAATTGCTGGAAGGGCAGATGGAAGGGTCAATACACATGGGACTCGGCTATGCGCTTACCGAAGAGTTGAAGCTGCAGAACGGTGTTCCCGAATCTTTTAAGTTCCGTTCCCTCGGTATACTACGTGCGAAGGATATGCCGGAGACAGAAGTGATATTTGTTGAAGAACATGAATCCGAAGGACCGTTTGGTGCGAAAGGCGTCGGTGAGATCGGACTTGTTCCGACCGCAGGAGCCGTTGCCGGTGCGCTGTATAAATTCGACGGTATCCGCCGTTACAAACTGCCGATGAAAGATTCGCCGGCGGCAAAAAAGATTTCTCAATAAAAACATTATCCGCAGTTATAGAAAATATTAATTATGAAAGGGAGACAATGCAACAGGTATTTCAAACACAGTTCAACACGCTGAGCAGCCTTAAGACGAACATGTTCAATAAAGATTTTCTTCTTACCTGGGACCGGTCGGAGGATGAATTGAAAGCGGTCTTGACGGTTGCACAATTATTAAAGGATATGCACAAAGCAGGCAAGTCCATCCGTACATTCGATACGGGTCTCGCCATTTCGATCTTCCGTGACAATTCTACCCGCACACGATTCAGCTATGCGTCGGCAGCCAATGCGCTTGGCCTCGGTCTTTCCGAACTTGATGAGGAAAAATCGCAGATCGCGCATGGCGAAACGGTCCGCGAAACGGCCAATATGATCTCATTCCTCGCCGAAGTGATCGGAATCCGTGACGATATGTTCCTTGGTGAGGGACATACGTATATGCGCGAATTCGGTTCCGCTATACAGGAAGGATTTGAGAATGGGATACTTCATCAGCGTCCTACAGTGGTCAATCTGCAATGCGACATCGATCATCCAACGCAGGCGCTTGCGGACCTGATGCAGTTGAAGAACACTTTCGGCTCTCTGGAGAATCTCCGTGGCAAGAAAATAGCGATGACGTGGGCCTATTCACCCAGCTATGGCAAACCGCTTTCGGTTCCGCAGGGAGTTATTGGTCTGATGTCACGCTTCGGCATGGATGTTTCTCTCTCGTATCCCGAAGGGTATGGATTGATTCCCGATGTGATCGAGCAGGCAAAGAAACAGTCCGCGCAATCCGGCGGCAAGTTTGAGATCGTCAATAGCATGGATGCAGCGTTCAGTAATGCCGAAATCGTCTATCCGAAATCGTGGGCGCCTTTCAATGTCATGCAGCGCAGGACGGTGCTATTGAACAGCAACGATAAACCGGGATTAAAAGATCTTGAGAAAGAATGTCTTGCCAACAACGCGAAATTCAAAAATTGGGAATGCGATGAAAAGAAAATGAAATTAACGAAAAAAGGCGAAGCATTGTACATGCATTGCCTGCCGGCGGATATTTCCGGTGTGAGCTGTGCAGAAGGAGAAGTTGCGAAGGATGTTTTTGAAAAATATCGTTTGGCTACGTACGCGGAAGCCGGTTATAAACCCTTCGTGATCGCAGCGCTGATGTTCTTGACCCGTATGGAAAATCCGACAGAAAAGATGAAACAATTGCTTGAAAACAATAGCGGAAGAAGATAAAACATTCACCACGGATTTCGCGGAAAGAGCACGGATATACACGGATAAAAATAACAGTGAAGATCCGTGAAGTTAATGTGTTTTTCCGTGGTGCATGCTCTTAAAAACATTAGCCACGGATTTCCACGAAAAGAGCACGGATGGACACAGGTAAAAACAACAGTGAAGATCCGTGAAGTTACAGTGTCTTTCTGCGGTATATGCTCTTAAAACATTCACCACGGAAATTCACGGAAGTAGCACGTATGAACATGGATTTTAAAAAACAGTGTAGATCAGTGCTTTTACAGTGTCTTTCTGTGGTGAATGCTCTTTAAATCGTTATCGTTGACATTTTTGGAGATGATATGGAAAAAATTCTTCACGAAGAACTCACTGGCAGAATTATCAAAGCATTTTACACTGTTTACAATACTCTTGGTGATGGATTTCTTGAAAAAGTGTATGAGAATGCACTCATGATCGAACTTCGAAAATCCGGACTTCAAGCAGATCAGCAAAAGAAGATAGAGGTTTTCTATGATGCTCAAAAAGTTGGAGATTATTTTGCTGATATTCTTGTAGAAAATATTGTTATCCTGGAATTAAAAGCGGCAGATGCCGTTGTGCCTGAATATGAAGCGCAATTGATCAATTATTTGAAGGCAACAGAAATTGAAGTAGGGCTATTATTAAATTTTGGACCAAGACCGCAGGTCGTAAGAAGAATTTTAACAAACGATCGAAAGATCGTTAACGCATAACGCGATAAGTGCAGAAAGAGTATTTATTTCTCACTTCTATATTGATTAGCAATGTTTCCAAGTATTCAGCATTGAATTTAAAGGAGAACAGATGTCGAAAATAATTAAGAAGATCGATCACGCCGTGGTCAAAAAAACTGTGGCGCGGTGTAAAGCACAGGGGATCACCATCCCGACATTCAAACAAATGCGTCATCCGGATTTGATACCGGATGCCATTAAACAAAAACTTCCCTCCATAGGATTGTGGGATGTGAATCCGTTGAATTTATACCGTATCACCTGGAAGAATGATGTTAACACCGGCGGATTTGGCGGAGTGAATTATTTCGAGATTCCCAAAGCGATTACCGGAGTGAATGCACGCATCATCGGTATTGTCGGGAAATATTTCCCGACCGGCGCACATAAGGTTGGTGCCGCATTCGGATGTTTGGTACCGCGGCTGGTAAGCGGCGAATTCGATCCGGAAAAACACAAAGCGGTTTGGCCTTCCACCGGAAATTACTGCCGCGGCGGTGCGTTCGACTGCCGTTTATTGGACTGCACACCCATCGCGATACTGCCGGAAGGAATGTCGAAGGAGCGGTTTGTGTGGCTGAAGAAAATCGGTGCCGAAGTCATTGCCACGCCCGGAACGGAATCCAATGTGAAGGAGATCTATGACAAATGCTGGGAATTGAAAAAGGATCCCCTCAACATCATATTCAATCAGTTCGAGGAATTTGGTAATCCTATCTGGCATTACAATGTTACCGGTCCGGCGCTGGAAGAAGCGTTCCAAACACTTGCAGTGAAGAACGGGAATGCGGCGGCATATGTCTCGGCGACAGGTTCGGCAGGAACGATCGGTGCAGGCGATTATCTAAAAAAACTTCATCCCGCTCTTAAGATCGTTGCCAGCGAAGCATTGCAATGCCCGACGCTGTATATGAACGGATTCGGCGAACATCGTATTGAAGGGATCGGCGATAAGCATATTCCGTGGGTGCATAATGTCAGAAATACGGATACGGTTTCTGCCATTGATGATGAAGATTGCATGCGGGTGCTTCGTTTGTTCAACGAAAGCGAGGGACAAAAATACCTGAAAACCCAGGGTGTGTCTGATGCGGAAATTGAAAATCTGAAATTGATGGGCATATCCAGCATTTCAAACATGCTCTCTGCAATCAAGACGGCAAAATATTTTGAGTATGGGTCGAACGATGTTGTGATGACAATATTTACCGATGGCGCTGATATGTATCATTCACGTGTTGAAGAATTGCGGCACGAGCGGGGAGTCTACACGACCATCGATGCAGCGAAGGATCATGCAGCTCCGTTGATGCATCAAAGCATCGATTTTTACAAGGAACTTTCATACTATGACAAAAAAGCGATCCATAATCTGAAATATTTTACCTGGGTAGAACAGCAGGGAAAATCTTCGGATGAACTGCGGGAACAATGGGATCCGGAATACTGGCGTTCCCTGTTTGAAGATGAGGTTGATCAGTTCGATACGTTGATCACCGAATTTAATGCAATGATGTGAAACATTCGCCAACGATGACGTAGAAAATATTATTATTTACCAATTCAAAAGGAATAAAATCATGTTGCAGAAGATCTATGCAGAAGCAAAAAAGAACGAACGTGCCGTTGCCGGATTCCTTCGTGAGCTGATTGCCATAAAGTCGCTCAGTTCGCAGGAGGGAAATGTTATTGCACGCATTAAACAGGAGATGGAGAAATGCAAATTTGACGAGATCACGATCGATCCGATGGGAAACATCATTGGTCGCATCGGCCATGGCAAGCATGTGATTGCATTCGATGCTCACGTTGATACTGTTGATGTCGGTAATCCTGACAATTGGAAGGTCGATCCGTTCAAGGGTGATGAAAAAGACGGCATCATTTACGGACGGGGCGCATGCGATATGAAAGGAGCGCTTGCCTCAATTATCTACGGCGGAAAAATCATTAAAGACCTCGGGCTTGAAGACGATTATACCTTGTATGTTGTCGGAAGCGTGCAGGAAGAGGATTGTGACGGATTGTGCTGGCAGTATATTATTAAGGAAGACAAACTTCGTCCTGAAGTAGTTGTGATCACCGAGCCGACAAATCTTGCCGTGTACCGCGGTCACCGCGGAAGGATGGAGATCGAGGTACGCACAAAAGGAATTTCGTGTCACGGTTCTGCGCCGGAACGGGGAGTGAATGCAGTGTATAAGATGGCTCCCATTGTTCTTGATATAGAAAAATTGAATGAACGTCTGGGCGGCGAACCTTTCCTCGGCAAGGGAACGGTAACCATCGCTGAATTCCGTTCAACGTCTCCATCACTCTGTGCGGTTGCCGATTCTGCAACAATTCATTTGGACCGCCGGCTGGCCGCGACTGATACGCTGGAATCTGCTGTAAAGGAAATTCAGGATCTGCCGAGCGTTAAAGCAGCCGGAGCCGAAGTAGTGGTGCTGGATTATGCCGTGGCAAGTTGGAAAGGTCTAACCTATCCGACACAAAAATATTTCCCGACATGGCTGCTTCCGGAAAATGATCCGGTGCTGAACACTGGTGTAAAAGCATATGAAGGATTATTCGGTGAAAAACCGGTCGTCAGCCGCTGGGTCTTTAGTACGAACGGCGTTGCGGTGATGGGAATGCATGGTATCAAATGCATCGGCTTCGGTCCGGGAAACGAGATTTACGCACACATGGCAACGGAACATATTCCGGTGGAACATTTAGTTAAAGCATCGGCGTGGTATGCAGCGTTCCCGAAAACGTACTTAAGCGAATTAAAATAAAATTCATCATCGCGGTTACGAGAAAATCATACATCACATAGAAAATTTGTGAGCTGTATGGAATAGATATACGTTCGGTTCATTCTATGAAAAGAATATCAGCGGTCATACTCTCAGCAGGTTCTTCAAGGAGAATGGGAAAGCCAAAGGCGTTGCTGCAAATCGGCAGGAAGACTTTTCTCCAGCATATTATAGATACGGTTGAATCGGCCGGAGTGACCAATAACGTTGTTGTGCTTGGAAGTGAACCGAAGGAAATTCAGGATTCGCTGACATCATTTAATGGGAAGATAGTTGTTAACGCAGCATGGGAACAGGGCCAACTTTCTTCGATCATCACCGGTGTTGAGGTGTTAAGCCTAAATGATTGTGATGGAGTGTTGATCCTGCCTGTCGATCATCCGCTGATTTCATCGGCATTGATCAGGGCATTGATGAAGGCGTTCGAAGAATCCGGCAAGAAGATCATTATTCCTGTGTATGAAGCAAGGCGTGGACATCCACTCATTATTTCATCCGAACTGTTCCCTGAAATTAAAAATGCATCTCCTGCAGTTGGATTACGGGAAGTAATCCGTTCACATGCAATTGATATCGGGGTTGTTCCTACAGCGGAAGAGGGGATCCTCTTGAATATCGATACACCGGATGACTATGAACGGTATATTGCCAAAATTCCGGTTGAATAATGATTGAGAACATCAGTTGAGCGCAAGATTTTTGTAAATGCAGTTTTGAAAGAGTATCTTTGTTTTATGAAGTTATTTGAATGTATCGTGAATGATAAAACGGTCAAAACACTAGCCAATCCCGGCATTGTTTTGCTCGATTTTCTCCGCCAGAACGAACATCTTTTGGGGACAAAGGAAGGATGCAGAGAAGGCGATTGCGGAGCTTGTACCGTTCTAGTTGGTGAAGTGCACGGTACAGATGTTCGTTACAGATCTGTCAACTCCTGCCTACTGCCGCTGGAAGATGTCCGCGGTAAACACATCGTGACGATAGAAGGTGTCAATCAGCCCAAAGGACTTAATCCTATTCAACAGGCATTTGTTGACGACGGAGGGACGCAGTGCGGTTTCTGCACTCCCGGCTTCATTTTGTCGCTTACAGGATATTGTCTCAATAACAGTAAATGGAATCCTTCAGAAGCAATTCAAGCAGTTAACGGAAATATTTGCCGGTGTACCGGTCATCCGCCGATCAAAAAAGCAATTCAGCATTTCGTTGAACAGCTAAATGATCATGCAGAAAACAGTGGAACGCCGCTCTCTCGACTTATCGCACAAAAGATTTTGCCGGAATATTTTCTCTCGATACATGCCCGGCTTCGGGAAATCAGCATTGCTCCGCTGACGGATGTGCAAATCGAAGGAAAGCATACGATTGTTGTTTCCGGCGGTACGGACCTGTACGTACAGAAAGCTTTTTCGATGCACGCAGAAACAGCAAAAAATATTTCCTCGTGGCAGCAGAACATCCCCATAACAGAAGACGAACACGCGATCACAATTCCAGGAACAACAACGGTCGAGGAGTTCCGGTTATCGCCGGTCATTGCAAGGTATTTCCCGCAATTGAAAAAACAACTCGAGCTTTTTGGATCGTTGCCGATCCGTCATCGTGCAACCATTGCAGGGAATATCGTCAACGCTTCTCCGATCGGCGATATGACCTCTCTGCTGATGGCGTTGAATGCTGATCTTACTCTCCGTGATGCCGGTTCATCACGGGAAATACCACTTCGTCAATTTTATAAAGGATACAAGCAGATAGACAAGAAATATTCGGAACTGATCGAATCTGTTTCGTTTCCGCGTCCGAAATCAGCAACGCGGCTGAGCTATGAAAAAGTTTCACGCCGTCAGTATTTGGATATTGCCAGTGTCAATACGACTATGGTTTTTGAGCTGACTGACAACGGTATGGCACACTGCGGAATATCTGCCGGCGGCGTAGCTCCGGTGCCGTTGTTTCTTGCAAAGACATCAGAGTATCTGAACGGCAAGATAGTAAATGGCGATATGCTGAAAGAAGCACTCCGGATCGCGCAAACCGAGATCAGTCCCATCAGCGATGCGCGGGGTAGCGCAGAGTATAAACGATTGCTGCTGCGGCAGCTGATTGCTGCGCACTTTATGAAATATTTTCCCGGTGTGGTGATGAAGGGATCTCTGATATGAAAAATATTGATTCCGAAAAACATGTCCGCGGTGAATCGCAATTTGTTGATGACCTTCCGGTTCCGGAAGGGACGCTGTATGCTCATGTTTATTATTCACGCGTTGCCCACGGCAGGATCGTGTCGATCGATCTCTCTGCCGCAAAAGCAATGAACGGTGTTGCGGCCATTCTCACGGCAAAGGATATTCCGGGAGAGAACCAGATCGGCGGGATCGTACGGGATGAACCTCTTTTTGCTGAACGCCACGTTCATTATATCGGTCAGCCTATCGCCGTTGTTGTTGCCGATACTGCTCTGAATGCACGCTCTGCCGCTTCACATATTGTTGTGGAGATAGAAAAACTTCCGGTCATCACCGATCCGCGGGATGCATTTTCCAGAAATGAATTTCTTGTCTCGCCAATGAAGTTTGAACTTGGCGATATCAATGCAACTTGGGCGCAATGTGATGTTGTTGTTGAAGGAATTGCAGAAACCGGCGGCCAGGAACATTTGTATCTTGAAACCCAGGGGGCTTTCGCAGTTCCTGCCGAAGGAGGCGCTGTCAAAGTTGTTTCATCCACGCAAAGTCCGACCGCTGTTCAACGCACGATTGCGCAGGTGCTGAACATACCGATGCACAAAGTTGAAGTCGATGTTCTTCGTCTCGGCGGAGGATTCGGCGGGAAAGAGGACCAAGCGACTCCATGGGCCACGATGTGTGCGCTTGCAGCAGCAGCACTTCACCGGCCGGTAAAAATGATCCTTCATCGCCAGGATGATATGCGTATGACCGGTAAGCGGCATCCATATTCGTCGGATTTTAAGATCGGTTTGAAGAAAGACGGAACAATCCTCGCCTATGAAGCAACATTCTATCAGAATGGCGGTGCGGCGGCGGATTTATCTCCGGCTATCCTTCAGCGGACATTGTTCCACTGCACAAACAGCTATTTCATACCAAATGTGAAGGCGGTTGGTTACAGCTGCCGGACAAACCTTCCTCCTAACACCGCATTCCGCGGGTTTGGCGGTCCTCAGGGAAAATTCGTTATCGAAGCGGCGATCTTCAAAGCGGCAGAAGTGATGAATATGGATCCCTTTGTGATTCAACGGAAGAACCTGCTGAAGAACGGCGATGAATTTCCATACGGGCAGATCGCCGAACGCTGTCAGGCCGTTCCGTGCTGGAATTCGCTTGAACAAAAGATATCCATTGATGATGTGAAAAGAAGAACGGCAGACTTCAACAGTGTGAACGAGTGGACGAAAAAAGGATTTGCAGTGATGCCGATCTGTTTCGGTATCTCATTTACCAATACGATGATGAATCAGGCAAGCGCTTTAGTCCATA
>CAJBTU010000210.1 GCA_903958625.1 uncultured Ignavibacteriota bacterium
TATGGGCGTAGAAGCAAAGATCGAGCGGATAAAAAGCTCCCTGAATGAAACCGAAAAAGAACTTCTTGCCAAGCAGAGAATATTTACACCGATCGGATTGGAGATAGGAAGTGCCACGGCTGAAGAAATTGCGGTCAGTATTGCTGCGCAGTTGATCAAAGTTAAGAATGAAAGTTCAATGCTGAATGACCGGTCCGGCTCTTAAATGGAATGAAGCATGGTATTTTATGTTTCATTATCCGATCTATGAATTTCTTTCAATGATATAAAATAAATACTGCCTGGCAGAGGTGACCAATGGAACAGGAATGTGGGTAAAATAGGGTTAAAATAATTTCCACATCTTTACGCAATCATGCGATACAAATTGTCATTGGAAGTCTTGCGATAAAATGTGGTGCAACGAAAATAGTCGTTCATACCCTTCACGATTGTGTGTCAAATATTTATGGAAAATAGATGGGAGTTCATCCGGTGATTATCTGGAGAATTGTAATACACTCATTATTATTTTAACTCATTGAGTGATAACACCCTGACGATCGAACAATTGTTCTCGCATCGACATATTCTTTTAGACGGAGGAACGGGAGCGAATTTCAAAAACGGGGACTTACTGTCGGTGCTGTTCCTGAAGAATGGATAGTTACAAATCCTAATGCTGTGAAGGATGTTCATAGTGCATACGTCGCCGCTGGTTCTGTAGTTATTGAAACCTGCACATTCAGCGCAACTCACGAACGTATGAAACTTTCTGGGGATTCAATCTTTCGTTGCCGACATCAACAAACGGGTGTTAGAACTTGCAATAGAAGCAGCCTACGGTAAAGCGGTCGTAGCTGGATCGGTTGGACCATTAGGAGGTTTTTTAGAACCATACGGTGACCGTGCAATTGCCGATGCCGAAAATATGTCTGCAGAACTGATGACCGCTTTAGTCAATGCTAATCTGGACATCGTTCTGATCGAGAAAATGGTTCCATTATCTGAAGTTCTAGTTGCTGTCCGTACCGCCAAAAATGTCGGCACAGAGATCATCAGAGTTACGATGACGTTCGAGTCGACACCCGAAGGTCCGAAAACATTGTTCGGAGAAACTGAGTATAATGTGGTCGTTTCACCGGAGAATGAAGCTATCTCGTTCATGGGTTCAAATTGCGGAAGCGATTTTGATCTGAAGCGTGTTAATGCAAATGAATTCTGTGTTACAACAAAGAGTCCATTACTGGTTCAAATGTTCGGCGGATGATGCGACAAAATTCCCGACCATATTGCATAAGCCGGAAAAAAATAAACGATAGGAGTCGTCACAGTCGATGGAACAATTATTAGAAACCGGTGCGCGATAGCAGGGATAACGGGAATACGATCTGGCGTTTCAATCCGTTTTGCATTCTGAGCGCGCTGGCGTCTCTTTTCAATATCTTTTGCGGTGAATCCGATTTCGATGACAGGATTCATAAAAGTTCAGTGTGTTTGTAAAAAATGTTCAATATCGTTTCTATGGTGAGCTGAAGGCTGTGCACCAAGTTTTGTCACGGAAAGTGCCGACGCCGCATTGGCAAAGCGGATTGCTTCGAACAGTGATTTTCCCTCGGCAATAGCAACAGCCAGAGCGCCGTTGAAAATATCGCCGGCACCCGTTGTGTCGACCGGTGTTACGGTAAATCCGGATATGAATGCATTCAAATCATTGCTTGCCGCATACACACCCCGTGCACCTAGTGTTATGATCACGATACCGACTCCTTTTTCCCGCAGCGTTTGAGCTGCACGTCGTATATGCTCATCGGACGTTAGTGAGATACCGGTCAGGATTTCCGTTTCTGTTTCATTGGGTGTTAATATTGAGATAGATCTCAAAATATGGTCATCAAGAATTCGGGCAGGTGCCGGGTTGAGTATAATAGGTACACCGGCTGCAGCAGCAATGGTGATAGCTTCTTCCACCGATTCTATCGGAGTTTCCAACTGCACCAGAACAAGCGCTGAAGATTCGATAACGTGTGCAGCGTTCCGTACCTGCTTGCGGTCCATATTGCCATTGGCTCCCGATGCAACGCCGATGGAATTTTCCCCTTTAGCATTCACAAAGACCAGTGCAACGCCGTTCGAAGCAGTTTCGTCGGCCACACAATATTCAAGATTCAAATTATCCTTTGCGTAAGCGGCAAGAGAATTTTTCCCAAGGTCATCAATCCCCACCCGTGAGACGAAGTGGACATCTCCTCCTGCACGTGCTGCCGCAACAGCCTGGTTCGCCCCTTTGCCCCCTTGTACAGAAGAAAACTCTCCTCCTAGCACCGTCTCCCCGGGCTTCGGAAGCCGGGGGATTTTCAATATCAGATCAACGTTTGAACTTCCGACAACTGTAATTTTTGGTTTCATAGTATTGCACTGTTTTTAAGGTGAAGGATTCCGGCGCATGAAACAGTGTTCGAGATTGCAGAGTGAACATTCGTAATCTCTACGGATTGCATTGGGCCCTAACCCGATCACTCCGCTGATCGATTTTATCGGGACCATTAATGCACTATCGGTAAGTGATACTCCGCACGGGTGAGGGGGGAAGAAAGAAAATAGTTTGTGCTGCTCAGAAACAGACCAGTCGCAGTAGCCGGGACTGTACCGATTCGTTCTTTTCCATCCCCGTGAGTTTATGATATCGTCTAACTGAAACTTTATCTGATCCGCCACCCTTTCCACCGACTCGATATCACTAATAATAAATAGGAAACTGACCCGCCCCATTTTATGTGTTACTGCTAAGTTAGTAAAATTCTTCTTGCATTAGCAAACCGAAGTTATTAAATAATTCTGGTGCTGGCGGTTAATACCTTAAAATGTTGTTTGGCCTTATCGTATAGCAGTGTTTTCTCCAAGCAATCTCTTCTTCATAAATTGCTCCACAGAGATCATGACGGCAGTGTACGAAGAACCGGATTCGATACTTCTTTTGCTGCAGAAATGCACTTCGCTGTTAAAGGAATACATTATGGCATTCAAAAATAGCGGCGCCAATGGAGTGATCATGGCTGAACCGGCTGCCGGACTGCTATCTGCTGATCTGTGCGAGACCTTTTCGTCAAACTTCATCCGGACGATCGTTAGTGAAGTGCAGGACGAAACATTCGCGGTGATGCTTCACAACTGCGGAAACACGGGTCAGGTTACACAATCCATGTTCTCCACGGGCGCTGCCATGCTCCATTTCGGAAACAATGTTGATATGGTGCAAACTCTCCATGAAGTTCCTGATCATCGTATGGTTTTAGGAAATCTGGATCCTGTTAGTGTAATAAAAATGCAGAGACCGGAAGAGGTTTATGCATCCACGATGAATCTTCTTACCGCAACACGGGGGTTCGCAAATTATATCATCTCTACAGGGTGCGATACACCCCCTGGCGTTCCGTTCGATAATATTGACGCATTTTATAAGGCGGTAACAGATTTCAATATTGATCGTTTATAAGCGACCAACGGAAATAAGTATCGATGGGAGCGCATATAATTATCAATCAAATATTTTGTGTAAAAAATATTTATTTCATTTGGCAATTCATTACATTACAATCAGGTAAAAAAAAATATGAAATAAAATATTGCATAATTATAGCTTTCATAAATCAATGCCGCTGAAAAAACTCATTCTCATTGTTGTTCTCTGTTTATCTTCTGCTCATGCTCAGAAAAATGCTCTTTGGATCTGGAATACAACTGCGATCATCGAAGATCATGCCTGGCGCGACTCGATCTCATTTGTTGCTGAGCGGCTGGATATTCGAACATTATTCCTTTATGCGCCCCATAAGTTTTCGAAAGAAGGGGATACATGCTCATTAAGGAATAAAAGCGGATTGATAGAACTACTGCAATGGACAAAGAAGAACGAATTTTCTGTTCATCTTGTTGCCGGCGAACCGGAATGGGCGCTTCCTCAATATCACCATAAAGCAATTTCATTTGCGCACTCCGCCATGGCACTGCAGCGAGAAACGGGCCTGATCGACGGTATTCAATATGATATTGAACCGTATTTGTTGCTCCCTTTTTCGTTGAAAAAAACTCGCGAAGGGCTGCTGAAAAACTGGATCCATCTTATCTGGCTGACAGGAAAGATCGTTCGTGAACAGCCGCACGTTTCATTCGGCGCGGCAGTTCCATTCTGGCTTGACGAATCTCTGACTATTGAAGGATTAACGCTTCCGGCAGTACGGCACATTATTCATTTAACTGATTATGTAGCGGTGATGGCGTATCGTGATAAAGCTGCGGGGAACGCAAGCATTATCAGCTTTTCAGAAGATGAGCGGCAATGGGCAGAGGAAAGTCGCAGGACGGTCTATCTCGGAGTAGAAACGGGATTTCTTGGCGGAGGTCCGTCATATTATCTCTGTGAAACGGATCCTGATTCGTTCGCTCTCAAGATCGATATCTCCTGCGGGAAGTATAATTCGTACTACATTGGCAAGCGTAAACTCTCTGTTCAGACGATCGAAGGAAAAGTAATTATCGGTGTTAGCGCTCAGTACATAAACGACGATGAAGTGCTGCTCATTCAAAAAGAGCTGATGGAATGTTTCTCTGCCGGCCCACTAGAACTCGATATGCGGTCAATCGACCAGTTCGTAAAAAAATCCGGCGAATGGAAGAATCCTGAATTCATTACCCTTTCCGGCTCAAAGCGGATACTCAAGATGGATAGGAAAGAATTGAAACAATCAACAATGTGGTATCTCACTCCGCCGTTGTTCCAAAATGAAATGCAGCTGCTGAACGAATATGCTTCGGTCCGCAAAGCTGTAAGCGGAGTGGCGGTTCATGACCTGAAATCTGTCCTGCGCTTGCTCAACAAGAACTGATGATTTTAGTGCAGGTATTATGGAATGCTATTCTGCTCACGATCAAGGTTCTTCTATAATAATGCACTCGTACCGTCAGGAGCGCGCTGTTTGTAGCAAGACCTAAAATAAATAAAGCCCCGTAGGGGCGGCCTGTTATCCTAACCGAAGAAAATATTTGCTAAGCTATTATCAACTACTCCCTGAATAGACAACCGATGCTGCCGAATGATCATTACGTAATTCGAGCATCATAAAAACAACAACCGGCAGATATTCTATGATCCAGAAAATAGGTTCTTCCTTCCAGACTCCCTGCAATTGAAATGTGATATAGGTAAAGCTTGTAAGACTTATCGTGCTTACAAAAACCAACCCGCTCCACCGCCGTGAAAAGGGAAGCGTCACAGCCAGCCAACCCGCATACCAGGGATGAACGATCGGGGAGAACAAAAGCAGTAATAATATGGCGTAATAGATCTTCCCGGTGAGTTGCTTCTTGGAGAAGGCCAAAAGAAGTATTGCTGCTCCGAGTAAAACAGCGCAGATCAAACGGCTCTTTTGATTATCGTGAATCATTGAATCCAGTAAATTGAAGACAAATCCGTTGAATGTCCAGTTCTTCGTGAATGTCGTCAACGATTCAAATGGATTTGCGGTGAAGAGATACGGAACGAATTGGAGCGCCAGCGTGATCAGCGGGATCAAAAGAATCTTCAGGCGTTCCTTCCAATCCTTTTCGAAGAAGAAGAATATTGGAAGCAGCACCAATCCCGTCGGCTTTATTGATAGTGAAAATCCAAGAAGGAGCAGAGACAAAAGTTTCTTCTTGCCAAGATAGTGATAGAGGGAGAAGATGAGCAGCGGCAATCCAAATCCGTCGACATGCGCATCGATCGCATATTCATAGAAGACCAACGGACAGAGAGCGTAGAGCAGAATGAACCGCCGGGGAATATTTATCAGCGTTGTCAGAAGAAAAAGTCCGTAAAGGGTGAAGATCTCTGCGGCCAGCAATAGCACCTTGATTCCCCACACCTGTTCGCCGCTCATCCGGTAAGAAAAATAAAAGATCCACTCACTTAAAGGAAAATAGATGGTTTTCATCGCCGGCTGATTAACCAACAAAGGGATATCCTTGCTCGCAAGATGCTGTAATTCTGCGCTTACCGGCGCATAGGCATATGGATTGATGGAATTGCTCTGGACTTTCCCGTCCCAAAGGTATCGATAGATATCGTCGGAGCCGACCGGCATTGTTGTGATAAATGATGCGCGAACGGCAAGTGATGCCAGAATAATAATGAAAAGAGTGCTGTTTGAGAGTTCCCGCTGAAAGATCTGGTAAGCCAGTGCCAGAAAAAAAACAGATGCCGAAATAAATGTTATCGTATATGCAACAATGGGATGCAGCGATATATAGTGCTGAGAAAGGATGCTCGCCAAGAGAGTGCAGATAGTAATAATCAGAAGATTCATAGAATATCGTTACAATGAAATATTTCAGATACCATTTTTAATACCAGCGTGCCGCCCGTTGGAAAGTTATTACGGACAACGCTGTTTTGTGCCTCCTAAAATCAGCTAGTGATATGACCGCTGAAGCGTTCAATTTTCCAATTGCGCGCTCGTGCTATTTTTCGCAAACGGTAATCCGGATTGACCGCAACAGGTTCTCCGACTATTTCAAGAAGAGAAAGATCATTAAAACTATCGGTGAAAAACGAACAATCCAACGGGGAGATCCCATGCGTTTCCATAAATGCGAGAGCTTGTCTTTTTTTCTCTTCCCCAAATAAAAACGGTTCCTGCAGATAGCCCGATGTCCGGTCATTATCATACATCAGTGCGTTTGCCAGCACATGCTCAACGCGGAGATACGATGCCAGAGGCTGTATCACGTGGGCGAAAGACGATGTAATGAACGCGATCATTCTTCCCGAAGAAGCGCGCTGCGCAATGCACTCAGCGGCATCCTTGAATATTTTCGATTGTATTCTCTTCGCATAATTCTGTTCCCCAACCTTCAATATGACAGATCTCGGCAATCCTTTCAAATCCCGAATACATTGCGATGCCATGCGTATGTCCATGCTGCCGAAATTATATTGCAGATAGAGTTTCGGAATGGAATATAAAATGCTGATGGGAAGTATCTGTAATTCAATCCCTGTTACCAAGGATTGCAGACTGGTCGATCCGTCGACTATCGTGTGGTCAACATCAAAAAAGTCGCAACCGTTTGGTGAAAGAATATTATCCATATTTGAATTTTATCGTTTTTGTTATTCGCAAATGATCTGTATCTGACGGGGAAGACACTCCATTGTTATAGTTTGTCCCTTTTCACAAATTGTTTCTCCGTCCGCATGCACGGCAAGTGTTCCATCAAGGGCCGTCAACGATACTTTCCGGGCGCGCCTTGTCGATACATATGGACTGGTGTTCTGTGTTCCTTTCATATATTTGCCCAGCAGTTTCAGCATTTCAAGCCGCGGAGGGTTGTCTGCGATGCACAGATCAAATAATCCGTCATCATGAACCGCCGATGGAGCCATGAAGAACGCTCCGCCGAATCTGCGGCCGATCATCACCGATGTTTCAATGGATTTCTGATTCAGAACAACGTCATCCAGTTCCATCCTCAACGTTGGGGCGCGATAGTAGAGAAAAAGTGTCTTCACTGCTCCTATCACGTAGGTGATAAATCCATGGATGTACGTTAGTTTTGCCGCTTCAAAACCAACGATCGTTGAAAACCCTATGCCGATCCCATTCCCGAAATATCTTCCGTTCGGATAGAGTCCTCCGGTAATCTTTCCGGCATCCATAAACTTTTTATCGCCGCGAGCAATAATGCTGATATTTTCCTCCAAACCGTGCGGCAGTCCCATTCCGTAATGAAAATCGTTCCCGCGGCCAATGGGGAGCGCACCCATTGCAGGAATTTTCCGGCCGGAATTCTGTGCCGCTATCAATCCGTTCAGTACTTCATTGCATGTTCCGTCACCACCAGCTGCCACAATAATAGAGTATTCGTTACCGTCAGTTTGCCCGGCAATTTCTGTAGCATGGCCGATTCTCTGCGTTATCTCAAGTTCATAATCAACTCCATATTTCTTTAATAATTCTTTGATGTCAGGGATTTTTTTTACCGCCGAATTCATTCCTGCTGTTGGATTAAGAATTATTTTGACCTTTGACATGCCAATTCCTCTATCGATACTTGTATGCTGTTAAACTGCCGGATGTGGCAGAACCTTGTTAAGATATTTCCTTATTTCTACAACTACAATGGGGCTGTGCGTATTGGCATTCGTTTCGAGATCGACAACGGAAACCTGCGGTATCAAGGATGCAATTGTTTGCAAATAGTCCGGTTCGTGTAACAGATCCTTATTTGCTCCGACAAGAAGCACCGGACATTGCAGCGATTCAAGCCGGTGCCATACCGAATATGGCGCTAATGCGACCACCGCTTTTTTTAGTTTCCACGGATCGGCAGCGTCCAGCGCATTACAATATTTTTTGTATTGAGCTTCATCAGCTTTTACGTCCAGCCGGAAATGCTTCAGGTACCATTTGACGAATGGTTTTACGATAGCGTAGAAGGGCGGATAGAACAATGCAATGATCACTTTCCAAATGATCGGAACCCGGAACACTGCATTGAGACTGATCAGCACCATAGCCGCTGGCCGTTTTGTGAGAGCATGAAAGCATTCCGCGATGACTGTAGCCCCAAGCGAACTTCCAACCAGCACATATCCGTTTGGCGGGAAGGACCATTGTTCTACCAATCGCACAATATCATTTCCGATCGCTTCAATGCTGTATTCCGCCTGACCTTCTATCCGGGAGGATATTTTTTCCCTTGTTTCAACATACATAACCGTGAAATCTTTCGTTATCTCCTGCAGGACGCTCTTCCAGGCATCAATGTGCGTTATCCATCCCGCAACAAAAATGATAACGGGATTGGATTGAACGAAAGAGGGGGTGAAGGAAATCACGCGCAATTCAATCCCGGCGCTAATCTGTTCCATCCGCTCTTGAACAATTGTTCCTTCAGCGCAATATTGAGTAAAATCCTGCATTGATCTCTATAATTAGTATAAGAAGAACCTGTCGGAAAACACTAATGATTGTTTTACCGAAATGAACATACTGAATCAACAATTAGAAAGCTATTATTCATTCAGGAAAAGTCGATTAAACTGTTCTGCGGCTTTGGCTGACGAAAGGATAATTATAAACGTAAAGGAGAGGTTTTTTGCAGAGGAATTGACAAAAAACACTATTGACGGAATCTGGCAAAAAGACCGAATAGTCTGTGATGAAAAGGATGCTACGTGGCTATTCTTGCTTATCTCAATATCTATTTTTAAATTTTATGAGAGACTAAAAAATTAATATTAAGAAATTTCTGAATAATTAATTGTTCATTGTCATTCTCTATCCTACGGGTCGTAGACGAGTCGTAGACCGAACGAAGCCCCGAAGGGGCAAGTGAGGAATCTCGATCTTGTTATTGAAGTTAAAAACAAGATTTCTCGATGCTTCGCATCCCGAAGTGACATTGATGTGAGATATTTCAGATGTCTCATTAAATAGGAGTCACTATGAAAATATTAAATCTGCTCGTCGTTGTTCTTGCAATGGTGGTAGTTTCCTGCAAGAAAGATTCTACGGTTGAACCAACAAAAGAAGTCGTTGCCGATAATACACAGATCGTAAGTTTGTCTATTGGCAATAAATACTATGTGGCAAATAGTGAATTTACAGGCTCAGTTGTTTATAGTTGGGGACAAACGAAATCGATATTACGGGACACAACAATTATGAACAATAAGTATTATCTATTCTCATCAGGGGAAATACTAAGAAGTTCATCATATTCTTTGTTGCAATGGAATGGTTCATCAGAAACGATTCTATATCGTTACGATGTTAAAGTTGGTGATAGTATTACTTATCAAGGACGACAATTAAAAATAATATCAATATCAACAGATACGGTTTTTGTTGGCACACAAAAAATATTCGATGCATCAAATGTTGGATTAACTGTTGATACTACAGTATCTTTGACATATGCATCAAAATTTGGTTTGATAAGCAGTCGTAAATCAATATCAAACAAATCTTGGAATTCTACACTAGCGGGAGCAAAAATTGATACGACGACTTATGGTTTTATCAAATAAATTGTGAATTATTGAAACAGAAACATACGGGCTGTCATCACTGATAGCTCGTTTCATTTCTCTAAAGAAGTACGAATTACCACACTCACTTTTTCCCTTCAATTTCATTTGGCAGAAGCCCCGGATAAGTAATTTTGGCCAAAAAATGAACTTTTTGCCATCTCAATGAGTCTAAATGACACAGGAAAGACTAAAAATAGTATAAATGAATAGAATTTAACCTATTTTGTATCGTCTAATGAGAACTACTTCGCCGAATTGGATGTTGATACTTGTATCAAAAGCAAAATATGGTCATATCATTGAATCCTCAGCGGTTTCAAAATCGAAGAAAATAACACGTTGTATGCAAATAATGATAGATAAAAGGGAGCAGAATGGCTAAAACAGCAAAGCAGTTTACGAACAGAGAGAGTAAGTCGCTTGATAATTATTTGCACGAGATCGGCAAAGTTGAATTGTTGACTCCCCAAGAGGAAATTGAACTTGCAAAGCGCATTAAAAAAGGGGATCAAGCAGCACTGGAGAAACTAACGAAGGCGAATCTTCGTTTCGTGGTGAGTGTGGCAAAACAATTTCAGAACCAGGGATTGTCGCTCGGTGATCTTATTAATGAAGGAAACCTTGGTCTTATCAAAGGGGCAAAACGGTTTGACGAGACGCGAGGATTCAAGTTTATCTCGTATGCGGTGTGGTGGATCCGGCAATCAATTTTGCAGGCGCTTGCAGAACAGTCGCGTATCGTTCGTCTGCCGCTGAACCGCGTCGGTGATTTGAATAAAATCAGTAAAGCATTCAGTCAGCTTGAACAAGAATATGAACGTGTACCGAGCACAAGCGAACTTGCCGAAGAACTGAACATGTCTGTTCACCAAGTATCGGACACCATGAGCATAGCCGGAAGGCATATTTCCGTTGATGCACCGTTGACTCAGGGGGAAGAAAACAGTCTGCTTGATGTTATTAAGGATGACCGTCAGCTGGCTCCGGATTCTGTCTTAATGGATGAATCCTTAAAAAAAGAATTGAAGCGTGCACTTTCAACATTGAATGATCGTGAATCCGAAGTGGTCCGTTTGTACTTTGGTCTTCACACTGAGCATTCACTGACGCTGGAAGAGATCGGCGAAAAATTCAACCTTACGCGTGAGCGTGTCCGCCAGATTAAAGAAAAAGCCATTCACCGGTTGCGTCATGAATCGCGCAGCAGAAATTTACGAACGTATCTTGGTTAGGCAGTGCACTCTGATTAAGTGCCGTAGTGATATTAAATTATTGCTGTAATATCGCAGACGATGGACGTTCAGATTCAGCATCTCAAGGACAGGCTTCGTATTGAACAGGACAAAAAATCGTAGTTTGCGGAATCTGATTTAGCGTGCAGAAACGCTTTGACGAAAGTAAAATGTTTTGCACTCATATGTTTTGAGTGTATATTTTGCTATGTTGAATAAGAAAATAAATCAAGTTATAGATTCTAAATATAGATGAGTGTTCAATTTACACTCAATACGGATTGGAGTATAACTTTGCATAATTCAAGATTAGATGAAGCTACAAAGACTGAAATATTTTTAGAGAAATGTATTGCGACATTTGTATTGAGCGAGGATTATGTTCAATGTCTTATTGAAAAGCCGGTTTGTAATTGTGTCTTTGATTTTATTGGCATAGCAAAAACATGCAATCACGCATTGAAATATGACATTGCAAAAAGAACTCTTGAA
>CAJBTU010000211.1 GCA_903958625.1 uncultured Ignavibacteriota bacterium
GATCTCGGTTTGCCTACTATTTTAAGGCATCCTTTGAAGCACAAATCGCGATGTTTCCCCACATGGTGACTCCTCAGATCACCGAGGCCATCCGCAAATATGAAAAACAAGTTCCAGGTTGGAAAATTTCCGGAGCTGGCGGAGGCGGGTATTTGGTCCTGGTATCCGAAGAACCGGTGGCGAATGCAATGCAGGTAAGAATAAGAAGATGAATCCACAGGGGCTGTATTTCATTGCCGTCTGCTTTACAGACTGTGTGAAAACCGAAGTTAAGAATAAAATAGAATAGATTGTAAATATAATAGCATATATTTTGTTATTATACTAATTATGAGTATCTTGAATCGTTATTAGAACGATAGGCAAATGCATTACAAGGAAAAATTATCAAGGGAACAGTTTATGGTCATTTCTTATGACACAATGATAGCCCAAGACAATGCGGTACGGCTCATTGATCTGGTGTGTAGAAAATTTTTCGTGGAACAACCGTTTAGCGAAAAATGGAAAGGCAACAAACACGATGGCAGGAGAAGCTATCCACCAGATTCAATGTTGAAATTACTTGTTTACGGTTATTTCAATGGCATAGCAAGCAGTCGCAAACTGGAACGGGAAACTTACCGGAACATAGAAATGATTTGGCTGATGGAAGGCCTCCAGCCCGACCATTGGACGATTTGTGATTTTCGCCGTGAAAGCGAAACGATCATGAAAGACTTTCTCAAATCCTTCCGCAAGTTCTTGCTGGAAAAGAATTTTGCAACATCAGACAAGGTTGTATTCGATGGCACCAAGGTTAAAGCGTATGCCAAGAGAGAAATGCTCACTACCGAAAGCATCCAGGAAAAGCTTGAAAATATAGACAAATCGATTTCGGAGTACCTTTCAAAACTGGATAGCAACGACAGCCATGATGATGAACTGGAATTAGCGAAGACAGAGATCGACGAACTAAAAGAGAAGATACGGAAGCTCGAATTATCCAAATCAAAACTGGAACAAGCCGGAGAAACGATTAAAGATAGTGGGAAGAAATACTATGCCCCCAACGATACGGAAGCGGTATTGCTGAAAGGGCGTGATGGCAAATTCCCTGGGTATAATGTTCAAGTTGGCGTAGAGACCAAAGGCCACTTTATCATGACCGACCGTGTCACGACTGACACCAACGATATGCAGCAATTAAAGGGATGTGTCGAGTCTGTCATCGAAGAAACAGGTGTTGCCCCAACCGAGATATCGGCAGACAAAGGATATAGCAATACGATGCAAATACTTGATATTGAAAATGAAGGTGCGACACAATGCTATATCCCCCTAATCGAAACCAAGCGTGAAAAATCTGAAAATGAAGGTGTTTATTTTGTTTACGACAAAAATAGCAACGCCTATACATGCGGACAAGGGAAGAAACTTCTGTTATTTTCCCGCAATGTAAAACATAGCGGGGCATATTACAACGTCTATAAATGCCACGAATGCGAAGGATGTCAGGTAAAAGACAAATGCACAAAATCGAAGACCGGAAGGACTTTGAAGCGCAATGTAGACCAGGACCGGATCGACCAATATAAAGAAAAGATCACTGGGGATTATGCAAAGCAAAAGATACGGGAACGAAAACAGGTGGTCGAACACCCATTTGGAACGATCAAAATGCTAATGGGAAAGTTCAATCTGCTGTTGAAAGGAAAAACAAAAGCCCAGATCGAGTTCGACTATTACACCGCCGCTTATAACCTGAAGCGGCTGATCGGTTGCGCCCCAATGTCAGAATTGATTGTTAAAATGGGGAAATGCCAGTTAGAAATGGTTTAAAATGCGTTAAAACTCGTTTTTTGCCTGTCAAAAAGTACGGAAAAGCATAATGCGGCTTATTTGAACATA
>CAJBTU010000212.1 GCA_903958625.1 uncultured Ignavibacteriota bacterium
TGCTTCCAATGGTGTGCTTGGCTACGATACAACGTTGATCACAAATTCTTTAGGAAAGAAAGTGCCAAACAATGCAAATTCTTTCAAAGGAAAATTGTTCAACGGAACGAATCATACATTGAAGAACATTTCATTTGTCAATGAAAAAGGGGACGGAGTTCCCCCGGCGACCGGAACAGTGATAAAGATATTGATGAATAAATCCATCAAACCGGGAGATGTTCGTCAATTTACGCTGAAAGCGATCGATCTGAATAATAATACGGCGGCAAAAGCGGAAGCCTCTGTGGTCAACGTATTTCCGAATCCGTATTATGCTGTGAATAATGCGGAGAGAAGCCGCGAATCACGGTACGTGACGATCAATCACTTGCCGAAACAGGCAACGATCCGGATATTCAACCTCGCAGGTAGTCTTGTGAATACGATTATCAAAGACAGTCCATCGCAGTTCACCATCTGGAATCTGACGAACCACAAAGGATTGCCGGTGGCGAGCGGAATATATTTGCTTCATATTGATATGGGTCCGCTCGGGGTGAAGATCCTGAAGTCGGCTATCATTATGGAACAACAATTTTTGGATAACTACTAATTCACAGCGAGATAATTATGATAACAACTATTAATTCGAAGGAGAGTACAATAATGAATACTCTTAAAAAGTTCTCGCTGGTGATCGTCATGCTGGCATTGGTTGTTGCAGAGAACGGTTTTGCCGGCAGAGGAGACAAAGCCGGCACCGCCGCTGCACCAATGCTGCTGATCCCGGTGGGCGGACGCGACCTTGCAATGGGCGGTTCTACCGTTGCAAATTCCTACGGCATCGAGGCGGTGCATTATAATCCGGCCGGTGTTGCCTGGGGCAAAAAGCAGAGCGAAGCAATGTTCTCACATATGAACTATATCGCCGATATCGGTGTCGATTACATCGGTGTCAGCAGCAGTTTTGCAGGATTCGGATCGTTGGCTCTTACAATCAAATCGTTATCGATCGGATCGATTCCGATAACGACCGAAACGAATCCTGATGGAACCGGCGAAACATTCACTCCTCAATTCACGACCGTTGGAGTGACATACGCCAATGCCATGACAGACCGTATCTCGGTAGGACTGACCGTTAATGTTATTTCGGAACAAATAGACAGGGCCAGTTCCAGCGGAATTGGTTTTGACTTCGGTGTGCAGTATAAAAACTTTGCCAATGTCAGCGGTCTTGATCTTGGCGTTGCGATCAAAAATGTCGGACCTCAAATGCAGTATGCAGGTCCCGGTTTGATCCGTCGCGGACAAGTAGACGATGTGCTTCGGCCGAGTTCCTATTATGCATTGACGGCATCAAAATCAGAACTTCCGTCCGTCATCGAGCTTGGATTCGCGTATAAAGTTTCTGTCAGCGAGCAAAGCCAGTTGAACCTTGCATCGATCTTCCAGAACCAGAATCTTTCCGACGACGAATACAAATTCGGCGGAGAATTTGTTTGGGACAATACGTTCTTCATTCGCGGAGGTTATAATATCTCTCAAGAATCGTATGTTGACTCCTACATCTTTGGTGCGACATTCGGAGCAGGCATCAATCAGAATTTCGACGGTCTCGATTTTACGTTTGATTATGCCTATCGTGATGTGCAGTTCTTTGATGCGAATCACGTGTTTTCAATAAAGTTAGGTTTTTAGCAAATATTCATTGCATTTTTCAATGAATTGTCTTAAATATCTATGAAGCATCACAATCCACACATTTAATAACTTACAAGGGAGTAACCGTATGGTGAAAAAACTCTTTACACTATTTCTTCTCGGTTTATTTTGTATGACGGCTTCCGCCGGCGATCGCTATTTGGTTCGCATTGGCGCAGACGGCAAACAAGAAGCAATACCGCTGAAAAAAGGGCAACGAGCACAGGATGTCATTGAACGTCTTGAAAATGCAAAAGCATCGTTGTTGAAAAACAGCAATTCTGCTGGTTTAATTGATACATTGAAATATTTCCCGAATGATGCATCGTTAACATCAAACTTCGGTTACACCCATCAAGATGTAGCGTTCCAATGGTACACACCGGCTGCAGGCGGAAGAGTAAAAGAACTTTGGTGGTATAACTACCAAGTTCGCGGTAACCTTAAAAAAGGAACTGTTCGCGCTTGGCTCGTAAACTCGAAACTTGCAACACGTCCGACATCAGTGTTGACGAAACATTTCGGATATTATAAAGATCCTACCGATGGTGACGGATTAGTAACACCATTCAAACCGAAAACCGGCGATACATGGTTCTACGGAAACGGTGCTGCTGATTCTGCAACATATAATTTCGATCCGCTCGGAACCGAAGTAACAACATGGGTTCCCGGTGGATATCAGTTCACATTGGATTCTGCAAAATGGCAGGGAATTAAATTGGAAGACTGGGGCGATTCAATGTTCGTGAAATTGGGTGAAATGTTCGGTTTCACACTCTCGAACGATACAAAGTTGTCCGACATTCCTTCCGGCGGAACTGACGAACGCATGGAAATGCTGTCTTTCCCTAATACCGCAAGTGCGCCTTACCATTCATTCAAATGGTATGAACAAGGCCGTACCGTTGGTGTTGATAAAGGCTGGCACATGCGCGGTGATTATGAATGGGGTATGTACACCGTTATCGAATATACCACAGATCGTGCACCGAAAGTTGTCGTTCCAGTTTATAGCACAACTTTAAAGACAACAGCACGTGCAATTACCGCAACGATTACAGATGATAATCCAGGCGGCGGAGCAGCAGGTATTTCAGCTGCATTTTTAAAATTCAAAAAAGGTACGCTAGCATCATATGATAGCGTTGCAATGACCGCAACAGGTTCATCATATACAGCAAATGCACCGGCAGCAGCAATTGGTGATACTGTGTACTGGTTCATTTCAACGAAAGACGTAAATAATAACTATACGATTCTTTCTGCACGCAGTTATAAGATCTTCAAGAAAACGCAGGATCGCTTATTCATCTATAATAATGCTCAATATTCAATTGGTTCAGGTGCTTTAATCTATCTTAGCAGCTCGACCAAATATGACCGTTGGTCAGCACCAAACGATGGAACAGGCGAACTTGCCGATCTTCTTGCTTTATATGACAAAGTAGTTGTTGCAGACGGTTCATTCCCTTCACGTAACGTTTATCCTGCCTTAAACACATGGATTGCTACGGGAACAGCAACAGCAAAGAAAAACCTGTTCTTGTCAAGCCAGGATTATGGTTGCTACATTACCCCCGCATGCGGCGATACGACATTTAGTGTTGGTGCATTCGAACAAAAATATCTTGGTGTAACAACACTCGGACCGCAAGATCAGGGTTCAACGAACCGTCCGGTGAAAGTTGTTCCGGTAGCTGATACATTGACGAATTACATCATCAAATACAATACGGATAGTTCGACAACATTCTGGCATTATCCGACATTTGAATTGGCATTCTCAGCGTATCCTGATTTTATGACGCCTACTGCTACTGCAAAAGCTATTTTCAAAGATGCAGCAGGAACAAACGTTTATGGTGTGAAAAACAGCGGTACCGGATTCAATACAGTGTTCCTTGCACTTGATGCAGGCGCATTGCAGTTCCGCTCTGACACATCGTTGCATAATGCCACGTATTCAACAGTCACCGACCCGAAATATAATTGGATCGTTGATGTTAAATCATTGGCAAACGTGTTCATGGATGCTGTGACCAGCGTTCAGCCTGTCAGCGAAGTGGTTCCCGGTCAATTTACTCTCGGCCAGAACTATCCGAACCCATTCAACCCGTCAACAGTGATCGAATACAACGTTCCGGTTCGCAGCAATGTTGAAATCACCATCTTCAACATTCTCGGTCAGAAAGTTGCAACGATCATCAACGACGTTCATGATGCCGGTACACACCGTGCAACATGGAATGGCAAAGACAGCTTCGGCAAAACAGTTGCAAGCGGTATCTATTTCTATCAGATGAACGCAGGTTCGTTTGAACAGGTAAAGAAAATGATGTTGATGAAGTAATCCTTTCGTGAATAACGGAAGAGACTTCTCTTCGTAGTTTCGCAAAAGCCCTTGAATTTTCAAGGGCTTTTGTGTTTTAAAAGGATCGATCTGATCGGACAATTTCGTATATTGACATATGTTCATCGCCATTTTCGCAATATTACTGTTTCAGGCTGATTCTCTTCAATCAGTCATCGTCGAATCGTCCCGGCAGTTGTTCCGCACTGCTGTCAGTATCTCGTCGGCTCCGGACGGGCGATTGTTTGTTATCGATCAGGCGGTTAATATGCTTTACGAAATCTCCGATAAGAATTCCATTACGAAGACGATCGGCGGTAAAGGGTGGGGAAATGATGCTTTCGATCTTCCCTGCGATATTGTTTCGTCTTTTCTGCTCGATATCGTTGTGGTGGACGAAAATAACCGGCGCGTGCAGCGTTATGACAAGCAATTGAATTATGCCCAAACCTATGATGAGCAGGCATTATCGACACTCTCCGGTCGGTTTCAGCCGATTGCCGCAGCGACATCAATCCAGGGGGAATTGTTCATTCTTGAAATTGATAGTAAGCGCGTTATCGTCCTGAATCAGCGGGGAACATTTCAGCGTGAGATCGGAACATTTAAGGAATCCCGGGGAAAGCTGATCGAGCCTAAGGACATAGCCGTTTCATCCCGCAACGAAGTATTTGTTCTTGATGCCAAAGCCGTCATGGTGTTTGACTGTTTTGGAAATTTTCTGAGAAGCATACCGATCTCACCGAAAGAAGAATGGAAAACGGTCAGCCTATCAGAGAATGCGGTCATTGTTACCTCGTCTTCACGAATTGAGATCATTGCAATGGATACGAACAAAAAAATGGTCATTCTTCCGAAAACAATCATGGGAGCCGAAGTAACCGAGCCATTCTCAGATGCATTGCTACAGGGCTCAACACTGGTTATTCTCACTAAAACTTCACTGTACCGTTGTACATTCCCTGAATGACGGCAAACGCAAGGCACTCCCCTAAAAAATAAATTCAACAATTGTGCAAAATACTGCAAGTATATTGAGCCTTCCGTGATTTTTTGTCTTTCTATTTCTGGCTTCCTCACTAAAACTTAATTATATTCATACAATTAATTTGAACCATCATCTTCAGTACGGGATTAAATATTGGGGTGTTTCTCCGCGAACAGCAATTCTCCATCCCGCTAGTGACATCCGATGGAACAAGGTGACGCTGATGCTAACGCTGCGCAGCAAAGAGGGCTCAATGGAATAAGAATTATCCGTTGAATGCCCGACCACTTCACTCACACAACCACAAGTATAGGTGTATGTTATGGCGAACGAACAACGCATTGAAAAATTAAAAGAACTCATCGCAAAAGATCCGACCGATTCATTTTCCCAATATGCCTTGGCATTGGAATACAACGGTATCAACGAGCCCTTAACCGCAATTGAAATTCTTGTAGAACTGTTGAAGAGAGACGGGAATTATTTACCGGCATATCAACAACTCGGTCAGCTTCTCGGCAAAATGAACAAAACACAGGAAGCGAAAATAATCTACCGCAAAGGGATGGACCTTGCCGTAAGCCAGAATGATGAGAAAGCAGCGAAGGAAATGCGAGAAGAATTGGAAGAGATTGAAGACGAGTGGTAATCCGTTACTTAGGACCTGAAAAAAAACACCTGTTCCCATATTCCGATTCTGAACGCTTATAGCATAATCAGAAGTATTACATAATTTAATTGAGCCGATATGAAAATACCAAAAGACCAGATTCTGCAGATTTTTAAGGAGACCGACGCATTGTTGGAAGGGCATTTTGTCCTGACGTCCGGACTTCACAGTCCGCACTATTTTCAATGTGCGAAGGTTCTGCAGTATCCAAAATATCTGCATCTTTTGGCAGGCGATATTGCGAAACACTATGAGTACAGCGAAGTTGAAGTGGTCATTTCGCCGGCGGTGGGAGGAATTGTTGTAGGGACTGAAGTCGGACGCGTTCTTGGCGTGCGAACGATCTTTGCCGAGAGGGAAAACGGAGAGATGAAATTGCGGCGCGGTTTTGGTGTAAGAAAAGGGGAACGCGTGCTGGTCGTTGAAGACGTTGTTACTACCGGTGGATCAGTGGAAGAGGTATGCGGGCTGATCACGAATGCCGGCGCAAAACTTGTCGGTATCGGCTGCATTGTCGACCGCAGCAACGGCAAGGCGCAGTTCGACGCGAAATTCTATTCGGTGATGGAAATGGATGTGCAGACATACAAAGCGGAAGAAATACCGGATTCGCTCGCTGCGGTCCAGATATCAAAACCCGGGAGCAGAGGGTTGCAGGGTTAACGGAAATCTCATTTATTATCATCCTCGGCACATCGGAATAGTTCACCGATACGCCGAAGGATGATTTTTTATTTACTTATGATAGACTCTTTATTAAATATCTTGCGCAGCATCACCGGAGAGAATAACATTCTTTTCCATGCGGTTGTTGGATTTATTGTAGCTCTTCTGGTTATCGGAGCCGGAAAGATCGTGAAATGGCTGCTCAGCACTGTGGGGAAAAGAATCATCTCTAAGACCGATACAGAGATTGATGATGAGATACTGGAAATCGTCAACTCCAGACTCATTTCATTATCATCCATTTTCGGAATATATCTGGGGATGAAAGAACTCCGGCTTGGATTGTCCAAACAGAACGACAATTTTCTCACCTTTCTCGATTATGCCGATACGGCGTTGTATCTGGTTACGGTGGTCATTGTTGCTTCCATGGTTGCACGCATTGTACGAACGGTAACCGTGCATACGATCCGATCCATTGCCGAGAACCAAAAAAATAACGAGTTCAATAAAACTCTTACTCCGCTCATTAATCGCGTTATCACCATCATCATTATTGCTTTTACAGCGATCGTGGTTCTTGAACATTTCGGTCAAAGCGTTACCAGTCTTGTAACGATACTGGGTGCCGGTTCTCTTGCGCTTGGTCTGGCCGCACAGGATACGATCTCCAACATGATCTCCGGATTCATTATTATGATCGACCGCCCTTTCCGTCTTGGCGACAGGGTGAAGATACCAACCGGTGAGTCCGGCGATGTTTTCGAGATCGGTCTGCGAAGCACAAAAATACTGGATTTTGACAATAATGTCCTGATCGTTCCGAACAACGAACTGATCAAAACAAAGATCGTCAACTACGGCTATCCCGATGGTGAGACGCGCGTCGTTGTTGAAGTTATTGCGGCCTATGGATCAAATGTGGATCAGGTGAAAAATATCCTGCTGAACGCTGCCCGTTCTCAGCCGGAAGTTCTGTCCGAACCGGCGCCGGAAGCGTTTTTAATGAAGTTCGGCGACTATGGTCTGCATTTCACTCTTTTTTGCCGTGTTCCGGAGTTCAAACTCCAATTCGTCACAGCGGAAAAGATGCGTGTTGCCATCTACAATGAATTTGCCAAAACAAAAATAAAGATACCGTACCCGCTGCCGGTGGTGCATAATACATTTGAAAGTATCGATGCCCTTCAAGCTTCTTCAAAGAGAAAAAAAATATCACGGTAGGATCATCGATCTTACCGTTGATCATCTTCAATATCCTTCAGGAAATGAAACTCTTCGGGAGATCATCGAACATCCGGGCGGAGCTGTTGTGCTGTGTTTTTTTGAAAACGAGGATATTCTTCTGGTGAGACAATACCGGCATCCATTCGGGAAAGAGGTAGCCGAACTGCCGGCGGGGAAACTGGATCCGCAGGAGGATCCGCTGCTTTGCGCACAGCGTGAATTGCGCGAAGAAACCGGATATGCAGCGAACCAATGGAGCAAACTTACGTCGATCTATACAACGCCGGGATTCTGCAATGAAGTTCTGCATATCTTCCTTGCCAGGGAATTGTATCCGCATGAATTGGGGCAGGCGCTTGAAGAAGGAGAATCGTCGATCCAATTGGATCGAGTGCCGATCCGGGAAGCGATAGCGATGATCGAACGGGAAGAGATCGTTGACGGGAAAACCATTGCCGGCATTCTGCTCGGCGCAAGGAAGTTAGGAATCCAATGAATGTTGTTGAAATAATCAAAAAAAAACGGGATGGCGGGAAACTTTCATCGGATGAGATGAAATTCATTATCGACGGATATGTGAAAGGGATCGTTCCCGAATATCAGATTGCTGCATTTTTAATGGCGACATTTTTCCGCGGAATGACGAAAGACGAAACGGCGGAATTCACACGGTTAATGCTGCATTCCGGCGATGTGATTGACCTTTCATCCATACCGGGAATAAAAGTTGACAAACACTCAACCGGCGGAGTCGGTGATAAGATTTCGCTTCCGCTTGCGCCGATTGTTGCCGCATGCGGTGTGCCTGTGCCGATGATCAGCGGACGCGGACTTGGCCATACCGGCGGAACGCTGGACAAATTAGAGGCGATTCCCGGCTTTAATACCAATATCACCATTGAAGAATATAAAAAAGTGATTTCCGAGATCGGTCTGGTCATGATCGGCCAAACGAAAGAGATCGCTCCGGCAGATAAAAAGATGTATGCGTTGCGTGATGTGACCTCTACGGTCGAGTGTATCCCGCTGATTGCGGGGAGCATCATGAGCAAGAAATTGGCGGAAGGGATCGATGCGCTTGTTCTCGACGTAAAGACCGGACGCGGAGCGTTCATGCAAACATACGAACAATCGGTAGAACTTGCACAGGCGCTGGTAGGGATTGGAACAAGTTTCGGGAAGGAAACGATCGGTTTCATTACTGATATGAATCAGCCGCTCGGATATGCGATAGGAAATTGGATAGAAACCGCGGAATCAGTGGAATGTTTGCGCGGGAACGGTCCGTCCGACGTGATGGAACTGACATATGTGCTTGGCGGCGCAATGGTGATGCTTGGACGCAAGGCGAATACCGTCAACGAGGGGATCGAACGATGCAAAGAGGTTGTTCAAAACGGAAAGGCTTTCGAAAAATTTCTGGCACTGGTTGAACGCCAGGGAGGGGAAACAGCGTATCTTCTGCATCCTGATCGCTATCCCCGATCGGTATTTCAAAAAGAGATTACTGCATCCGACGACGGATTTATCTCGTCCATTGATTCGCTGGAACTTGGACTGTCGGTGATTGCTTTGGGAGGCGGAAGAACGAAAGTGGATGATATCATCGATCCGAAAGCGGGAATCCTGCTGAAGAAAAAAGCCGGCGACCGTGTGAAACGCGGCGAGGTTGTTGCCGAATATTTCACCGATCGGTCCGACATCGTTGATGCGATAAAGACAAGGATCGCCGGTGCATTTTCCATCAAAGCCTCCAAACCGGACACTTCTCCGCTTGTGATCAGCGTTGTTGATAAGAATGGCGTAACGCCGTTCCGCTACTGACTTCCATTCTCACACGCCGCGTGAAGTTCTCTCAAAATTTTTGTATTCTTCCATTATGGTGAGTGTACTGCTGGCATATTTTACAACTGCGCGGGTTCAAATCGCAGCGTTGATCTATTTTCTCGTTGCCGGAATACTTACGCAGATACCTCTCTTTAATTATCTCGGGTATGAGTTCTCTGCCCTTATGACGGTACCAGCCGCATTGATCAGCGGTATTCTTACCATACAATTCCTGCGTGAACATCGCGAAAAACCGCTGACGAGGAGAACGTGGCTTTATGTGATCATCGATTACATCAGCATCAATAGTCTACTTCTTCTTATTCCGCTTCTCCTTATTCTCCTTAATGCATTCGCCGTAAAGAATTGTGCCTTCGGGAAAGGTTTCTTGTATTATCTTTTGCTTCCAATGTGCGCAATGTTCTTTTCGATTGCTGCAGCGTTGGTTATTGGAGTCCTTTTTCGCAAAGCGATAACCGCGTATATTTTCATTGTTGCAGGAATACTCTCGCATATTGTGTTTATCACCTATACTCAGCCGCAATTATTTGCCTATAATTTTATCCTCGGTTTCTTCCCGGGCATCACCTATGATGAAACATTGAGCGATATTGTACCTCTTATCATTTATCGTCAGTTCACGATCATTGCTTCACTGATGCTGATCACGCTCTTTGTCATCCTGACCGGATCGTTTGACCGGAAATATTCGCTCCGGAACAACATTACGGTTATCAGAAAAAATCTGAAAATGGACAAGGTCCTGTGGGGAGTGTTCCTATTTTGCCTGTTTGTTGTTGGGATAGGACATCTTTACAGAGATACTTTAGGATTTGAATTTGCTCCCCAAAGCATACAACAACAACTTGGACGCCGGACCGAATCCGACCATTTTATATTTTATTATCAATCCAATGACTATTCTGCAGAAGAAATGCAGGTACTCAAAGCAGAATCAGAATTTCATTTCCGGAAAGTAGCTGGTGTTTTAAAACCAATGAAAGCCGGTGCCGTGAAGGTCTCCGTCTATATATACCCGAATGGTGAGTGGAAGCAACGGTTCATCGGAACATCGAACACCAATATTGCCAAACCATGGAAACAGGAAATCCATCTGACGAAATCCACTTTTGAAACAACATTTCGTCATGAACTGGTGCATATCCTTGCCGCCGAAATGGGATTTCCCGTGATCAATGCCAGCACACGCATGGGACTGAATGAAGGGCTTGCCGTTGCCGTTGACTGGGATGAAGGAATGTTCACGCCGCACCAATTTGCGGCTGCGCTGCAGAGGGAAAACGGACTGAATAATGCCGACCATCTTTTCTCCTATTCCGGTTTTGCGGTTCAATCAAGTTCATTCGCTTATCTTGTGTCCGGTTCTTTTGTTCGATATCTCATCGACCGGTTTGGGATCGAACGGTTTCGCCAGACTTTTCCCAATGGTAACTTTGTTCATCCATTCGGCGAATCGCTTGAAAGCCTGATAAAAGACTGGAAAGCGTTTCTGAAGACGGTTGATGCCACGGAAATACCGCCGGAAACCGTTAAAGCATTATTCTTTCAGCCGTCCATTTTTTATAAGACCTGTGCACGGGAAGTGGCGGAGCAGAACAAACGGGCGCTGCAGGCAGTTCGTACGAAAGATTATTCAAAGGCAGAGAGCGAGTTCATTGCTTCTTATGAATATGCGCCGACACCCTATGCGTTGCGGGGAATATTTCAGACGCTCAATGCCCAACAGAAATCAAAAGAGGTCATCAAAAGATTTACGGAATTGAACGGATTATCTTCTCTCAAAAAAAATCCTGCCATCCTTCTTCTTCTGGCAGATGCGTATTACCTGGAGCATCAGCAGGAAACGGCACAGAAGTTGTACCGAATTATCCGCGGAATGAATTATTCAGAACCATACACAGAAGCAACGGCATTACGCATTCAATGTATCACTGATGGGGTCACTCCGGCCATTTTCTTTACGCTATATTATGCCGGGCTTGAAGATTCAATAAAAATTGCAATTATTGACTCAGTGTATTTGAAGGACAACAATGCTTTTTCTTTGCTCTATATAAAAGGAATGATTCAGGACGGGAAAATAACCGAAAGTAAAGATCTCTTTGCAAGAGTGGCGGACGGTACGACTTCTCCGGATCTGAAGTATTTTGCATCTCTTCGATCTGCACAGCAATTATACCTTCAGAAGCGCTATGAAGAAGTAAAAGCGGTTTATTGGCAGGCCAGGAATTATACTCCCACTGCGGCATTATCGGATCGGTTGGAAGAGAAGATCGAACTGTGCGATTATATTCCGTTGGAAATTCAATGAGAAACTTTGCCATTATCATTATTCTGCTTGTTGGCGGTTGTTCTTCCGGTTACGACAGCACCGTTGAATGTTATTCAACATCGCAGTTCCGCAAGTTCTCAACGCCGTCGTTCTCATCGTACTTCATGAACGTAAAGTCCGGTGAAATGAGCCGGGCGGACATCTACATTCAAATGCCATACCGGAACATTCGTTTCGAAAGAGCTTCCAATGGATTCAAGGCTTCCTACCAGTTGACGTTTGTCATTCGGGATGAGAAAAAAGAGATCGTCCAGACCAAAGAGGTCGATCGTCCCATCACCGCAAGAACGTATGAGGAATCTGTTTCGTCTCGTTATGATTTTCATCTTCAGCCCATCTTACTGAAGCCGAACGAATACAGTATTGAAATTATCGCGAAGGACAATCTTTCTCAGCTTCGATACAGACATACGGAGCAATTTACTGCGAAACACTTTTCCGACAGCGGTTCAATTGCCAGTTCGGTTCTTTTTCTCAACACCATGCTCGTTAATGAAAAGGGAATATCCATTCGACCGGTGATGCCGAATTTATTGTCAATGCTGAACGATTCCGTCGGGATGTTTCAAGAATTGTATAACGTCAGGATGAATGATACAATCCATATCTCGGAAGAATACCGTTCACTCCGCGTGCAAGGGAATTCGGACCGGACATTTTCGTATCTTATGCCGCCCTGTAGAGTATCGTCTGAAGCGTGCGTTAACAACTATGATTCCGTTTCTTTCAAAAAAGATTCCGTCATCGTTTCAGACCGTAACGGAACAATCCGAATCTTTCAATTCTATCCTTTGCCGTCTGTTGGCGCAAACCGTATTGTGCGAACGGTAGCGGTGAAAAGGAATGGGAAAACGGATTCCGTTGTTTCTGTGAACGATGTTTTTCTGCGGGGGAAGCTATACCGGTCCTCATTATCGTACGATGAGATCACTTCAGCGATGAGGTACATCATGCGTGAGCAAGAGTATGACTCGCTGTTTTCTGCAGCCCATGAAGACCTTAACGCCGGAATCAACGCGTATTGGGAATTGCGCGGCGGTATCGAGCGACGCATCGAATTTGAGCGAAAGATTGCCGAGGCAAACGCGCTATTTACCACATGCGAGGATGGTTCACGAACTGCGATGGGAATTGTTTATATTGTCTGCGGAGCGCCAGATTATATTGATTGCCGGGGAGCATTCATTGAGTCGTGGTATTATAATGTGGGTGACAGGGCCTTCCCTGTCGAATTCCGCCGCGAAAGCAAGCATTTGCAGGCGTTTTTCCTTACACCATTTTCCGTGAATGATTATTTCTGGCAATATTTTGTTGATCGATGGAGAAGAAAAAAATAATGTATAACAGAATCCTTCTGACCAGGATGAAATATATTGGGGACGTTGTCCTGACAACGCCGATCATCAGAACGCTGCGGGAAGCATTTCCGAAAGCGTACATTGCCTATCTCGGCGATGCTAAGGCAGTTTCATTATTGGAGCATAATCCGAATATCAATGAAATAATACCATTCGATTTTTCAAAGGATTCGGCGATCTATCAGCTGAAAATGTACTACAAGATGTACACCGGGAATTTCGACCTGACGATCGATCTGTACAGCAATCCGCGCAGTGCACTGATGACATTTGCCACCAGGGCTAAGGTGCGCATTGGCGGCGATTCACGCGGCCGGGGGAAACTGTACACCATTAAGATCAGTGACGATGGTTCATTGAAATCCGCTATCGACTATCACTATCAATCGTTAAAGCCCCTTGGCATTGAACCGAAACACTATAAAACGGATATCTTCATCACTGAATCTGAGAAAACCGATGCTTCACTTCGGCTTCAGGCTCTGGGAGTGGATACGACAAAGAACATCATCGCTATCCATCCCGGTGCGACATGGCCGAACAAGATCTGGTTGAAAGAGCAATTCTCCGGTTTGATCAAGCGATTAATTACAGAGACCGATTGTGAAATTATCTTAAGTCCGGGTCCCAAAGACGGAAGTTTGATGGAATATTTATTACAGGTGGACCGTTCACGTGTTCACACTCTTCCGCTGCTGCCGGTAAGGACTCTGGCTTCCATACTATCGCAGTGCAAGGTATTTGTCTCCAATGATTGCGGCCCTATGCATATCGGCGTTGCCGTCGGGACAAAAACAATAGGGATATTCGGTCCTGAACCGATCGAGATCTGGTTCCCGTATAACAGAAACGAAGGACATCTTCCAATGTTCAAAAAGATAGAATGTTCGCCCTGCCGAACAACAAGCTGTTTCCGACGGGGGAACGAATATCTTGAATGCATGAGATTGATCACCGTGGAAGAAGTGTTCAACGCAGTGAAAGAACGGATGTAAATGGCGTATACAAAAAAAAGCTCTCCGGAATTACCCCAAGAAACTTTTCGTGCACTCCTGCAAAAAGTAATTTACTATAACAATGAAAATGCCTATTTGATCGCCGCGTTTGAAAGCGGCGGAAAGAAGTTCACCGCCGTCGGCTACCTGCACGATCCCCGGGACGGTGAAGAATATTCTCTTTCCGGAGGGTGGACAAACCATGCAAAGTACGGAAAGCAATTTGCCATCACTTCCTACGAGACACATTTGCCGAACTCGGAAGTTGGTATTGAGCAATATCTTTCATCGGGATTGATCAAGGGAATTGGTGCGTCGCTGGCAGAACGGATCGTGGATAAGTTCGGGAAGGGGACACTTGATGTGCTCAACCATCACCCCGAGAAACTGCTTCAGGTTGAAGGGATCGGGCGCAAGAAGTATGCGGCGATCGTTGTTGCACTCTCGGCAATGAAAGAAATGCAGGAAACGATGCTGTTTTTGAAGTCGCACGGGATCCCGACCGGAACGGCGATACGACTTTACAAAACCTATGGGAAAGTTGTTGCCGAAATACTGAGAACAAATCCGTATCAGATCATCGATGATGTTACGGGAATCGGATTCCATACGGCGGACGAAATTGCAAAAAAAATGGGAGTGAAAGAGGAGAGCAATTACCGTTTAACGGCCGGTGTACGTTTTGTTCTTGATGATGCATGCCGTGCCGGAGGGCATTGTTACCTTCCCAAAGACGAACTGACGGAACGTGCGGCCGGATTATTGATCGTTGATGAAGTGAAGATCGTGCATGCGATCAATTCTGCCACCGAAACAGGATATCTGATCGCCGAGGGTGATGCGATTTTTCCTCTGAAACTCTACGAAGCGGAAGAACAGTCATCACGGAAGATATCGCACCTGATGCAGAAGGGGGAACGGGATCTTGACAAGAAGAAATTATATACGGCGCTGAAGCATGTGGAACACCGTCACAAACTGGAATTCGATGAAAAACAGCGGCTTGCTGTCGTCAGCGCCGTTTTGAATCCCGTTACGATCCTCACCGGCGGACCCGGAACGGGAAAGACGCTGTGCGTGAACGGAATGATTGAACTTGCTGACGAATTGGGAATGAAGTATGTGCTCTGTGCGCCGACCGGCAGAGCGGCGAAGAGGCTTTCCGAAGTGAGTCAGCGCGAAGCCAAGACAATCCATCGTCTTCTTGAATTCGACCCGAACAGCGCAACATTCCGAAGGAACCATGAAGATCCAATCGAAGCGGACATAGTCATTGTCGATGAAGTGTCGATGGTGGATATACAATTGTTTGCCTTTCTTCTTGATGCACTGAAACCGGAGACTCAGGTTGTTCTTGTCGGCGACGTAGACCAGCTTCCTTCCGTCGGACCCGGACAGGTGCTGCGTGATCTGATTGATTCAAAATGTCTTTCGATCATCCGGCTTGATACGATCTTCCGGCAGGCGGAACGGAGTTCGATCATCACCAATTCTCATACGATCAACCACGGCGGAGAACCCGAATTTGCCGAAGATTTCCAGTTCATCGATGCCGATGCTCCGGAACAGATCCAATCGCACATCGTCGGTCTCTGTTCGACAGTATTGCCGCAGAATTTCCAATACGATCCGCTGATCGATATTCAGGTGCTCTCGCCGATGAACAACACGCTCTGCGGAGTGAAGGAACTCAATAAAAAACTGCAGCAAGTGCTGAACGGGAATTCCTCGGTTTGCTGGCAGGGGAGCGAACGGAAGTTCCTGCTGAACGATAAGGTGATGCAGCTGCGCAACAATTATGAGAAGGAAGTGTACAACGGCGATATTGGTAAGATCATCGGTTACGATAAAGAGGATGGCAAGCTCTTTGTGAATTTTTACGGGAAGAAAACCGACTATTCTTTCGACGATCTTGACCAGCTCGTGCTTGCTTATTCAACAACGATCCATAAAAGTCAGGGAAATGAGTTCAATGCTGTCATTATTCCCCTGACCATGTCCCATTTTATCATGCTCCAGCGGAATTTGATCTATACGGCAATCACCCGTGCAAAAGAACGTATTTTCCTCGTGGGTCAACGGAAAGCACTTGCCGTTGCCGTTAATAACGCCGATACACGGTTGAGAAATACCAATTTGCTGAAACGGCTGCAGCGATTGATCTAACGGCCTTCATCATTTCATAGCATCGGCGTAACAATATGGTAATATTCCTTGTGTAGATTTGCAGTGTCAAACAAAGGAGCTACCAATGGAATACAAAGAACTCTTCTATTTTGTGACGGCGTGCTTGTTCTTCGGTGCCGCAATGTGGAACATGAACAAAACAAAGCATACCGCTTAATTACTTCGTTTGTCCTTATTACACAACCCCTGTGCAGAGAACTGCGCAAGAGGGCTTTTTTCTTTTCTTCTATTCTTTTCCTTCCTATATTCCTTCGTGATTTGACTGTATTTATTAAGGAATAATATGAAAAGACTCTTTTCACCCTGGCGCTCGCAGTATATTGCATCATTCAAGAATGAGAAGCCCCGAAAAGGTGAGTCGCTCTTTACGCGAATATTGAAGGAAAAAAAGGACGCTAAGAACCTAATTATTATCCGAAAGAGACATTGTTTTGTGATGATGAATCTCTTCCCCTATAATAGCGGCCATTTGATGATTATACCCTATAAACAAGCGGTCGAGTTGAGTGAACTTACCACCGAGGAATATTCGGAGATTCTGCAAACGGCATCGGAGATGATCGAATCCCTAAAAAAAGTAATGGGACCGCACGGTTTCAACTTTGGCGCGAATATCGGCAGAGCCGCCGGTGCCGGCATTGATGATCATCTTCATTTTCATCTTGTTCCCCGCTGGAACGGAGATACTAACTTTATGCCGACGCTGGGCGACATAAAAGTCGTATCGGAAGATATGAAAGCGACCTATAAAAAAATCAAAGTGGTATTGAAAACGAAAAAAACAAAAAGGAAATAATGCGAACAATTATTTTGTGTCTAACAATTATTATTTTCTCTTCGTTAAATGCTCAGATATCCCATTCCGATGCTGCGGTTCAATTGAAGAACAAAGGACTAAAGGATCTGGCCGCTTTTGAGATGCTTAAGGATCTGACGGCAAATGTGGGGCACCGGTTAAGCGGATCTGCGGGATATGAAAAAGCAGTTGTGTGGGGAAAAAATGCGTTGGTAAAAGCCGGGGCAGATTCCGTATGGCTTGAACCGGTGATGATACCGAAATGGGTCCGGGGTAATGTTGAAAAGGCAACAGCCTCTTCGGCCGGGAGAAAGTATGAATTGACTGTCTGTGCATTAGGAGGAAGTGTCGGCACTTCAAAAGAAGGTGTCAGCGGAGAAGTGATAGAGGTGCATTCGTTTGATGAGGTGAAAGCGCTTGGTGAAAAGTTAAAAGGAAAAATCATTTTCTATAATCGTCCTTTTGATAAGACAAAGGTTAATCCCGGCGAAGCATACGGCGGCGCCGTCAATCAAAGGACAAGCGGAGCGATAGAGGCCGCAAAAGCCGGAGCCATTGGTGTCTTGGTCCGCTCCATGACGAATGCGATCGACGATGAACCGCATACGGGTGCAATGAGATATGTAGATTCAATTCCGAAAATACCGGCAGCCGCTGTCAGCACGATTGATGCAAACATTCTCAGTGAGGTGCTGAAAAAAGAGCGTTCGGTTATGGTCACTCTTCAGCTGAGCGCCAAAACATTCCCCGATGTGCCGTCTTATAATGTTATTGGTGAACTGCGCGGGACAGAATATCCGAAAGAAATTATCGTGGTCGGCGGTCATCTGGATTCATGGGATAAGGGAACAGGTGCGCATGACGATGGAAGCGGTATTGTTCAAAGTATTGAAGTGCTTCGGCTCATCAAATCGTTGAATGTGAGACCTAAGCGGACCATTCGCGCCGTGCTTTATGCCAACGAAGAAAACGGGCTTAAAGGAGGAAAGGCTTATGCCGCAAGGGAAAGCAGACTCAACGAAAAACATATTGCTGCGATAGAAAGCGACGCAGGGGGATTTTTACCTCATGGTTTTGGCGTTTCAACCGATTCAATCAAATATGAAAAGATCAGATCGTATGCATCATTGCTAGAAATAGTCGGGGCCGAAAAGATTCACAAAGGAGGCGGAGGTGCCGACATCAGTACTCTACAGTCATTAGGTACGGTGCAGATAGGACTCGATCCCGACTCGCAGCGGTACTTTGATTATCACCATTCGAACAACGATACAATCGATAAGGTGCACCCTCGTGAATTGGAACTTGGAGCGATCGCCATGAGCATTCTTATCTGGGGAATATCCCAAGACGGTCTATAAAAATTTAAATAGTTCATTTCTGATCCTAAAGGCGATATTCTTATCGCCTTTTTATTTTTAAATAACTGTATCTTTTTCTTGACATTAATTATCTAATTAGTTATATAAGAGTTAGTAAATACTTAACTAATACTAATAATATGAAAACAACTGAAAAATACGGCAAAAAAGCAGATGTTGCCCTTTCAATGTGGGTAAAATTAGCCAGAGCTGCCGATACGCTGGGGATGTTAACAGCAAAAGACATTGACCAATATGGGTTGACGGTGTCACAGTTTGGAATTATTGAGACACTTGGTCATTTAGGTCCTATGAAAATCGGTGAGATGTGTTCAAAAAAATTAACCACGGGCGGAAACATGACCGTGGTGATCGATAATCTTGAAAAACTTGGACTTGTAGAACGTGTTAAGGATGCAGACGACCGCCGAGCGTACGTTGTTCGATTGACGGCAAAAGGGGATCAGAAATTTATGGAAATGTTCCCGAAACATGCAGACTATGTCGAGAAACTTGTATGGTCGGCCCTTACTGAAAAAGAAATATCCGAACTTTCAGAACTTTTGAAAAAACTTGGTTGTTCATTAAAAAAATAAAAACTCATTATTCATCATCTATCATAATCATTCCTATAAAAATAAAGGAGCTTTACAATGACACACGCAGCAAAAACTCTTCTCGCCATATTGATCGTTTCAGCCTTCGGATTCGGTCAAACAAAATGGAAGATCGAAAAATCACACAGCAACATCAATTTCTCAGTGGCCCATCTTATTGTTTCGGAAGTTACCGGTAAGTTCAAGGAATTTTCGGGAACAGTGGAAAGCGCAAAAGAAGATTTTTCCGATATGAAACTGGAGATTGCGATCAA
>CAJBTU010000213.1 GCA_903958625.1 uncultured Ignavibacteriota bacterium
CCCGCCTGCAGCTTGTAAAAATAAATTCCCGAACTAAACGCCGATCCGTTCCACCCCACTTCCTTCCACCCAGCCGATTGCTCTTCGTTCACAAGCGTTGCGATCTCGCGCCCAAGCAGATCGTAGACAGCAATTTTTACGTTTGCAGATGAAGGTAGAGCGTAACGAATTGTCGTTGTTGGGTTGAATGGGTTGGGGTAGTTTTGACACAAGTTGAATGCCAAAGGAAGAGAACGTGTGCCCGGTATGCCGGTGGGATTAGAAAGCGATACACTGATCGGGATGCTTGTGTATCGAGGATCATTATGGTTTAAATAGAGCTCTTCCATATATTCACCAAACCGAAGTTTAGCTGCATCGACAACGAGAGTCACCATTTGGGAATCATTCGGGGCAATAACGCCGTTCATGGGAGAAATTGTCACCCAGGAGCTAATGCCGGAGCGGATCCAGACAATGATGTTGTGCAGCAGAAGCATATTATCCGGATCGGATAATGCACCGGTGAGGTCGGAGAACGGCGAGTCATCGCCGAGTACAAGCAGTCCGTTATCCGATGAAATGGAAGCAATGCTCATTCCTTTGCACGAGGAGATCGGTATTGACGGAGGAGTAACGAGCAGGTGATTATCCCAATTGTTCCCATCAAGCGTCATTGAACCCACACCGCGAAAGATCTCATGGGAAGAGATCACCGGACCGGTCGATCCGCCGTACGTTCGGGTGATACCAAATTCAGAGAGAAACGGATTGATGCATTCGAAATATGAGTCACTCATTTCTATTATCTTTCCGCCGGCAAGCGTATAGTTTTTAAGATCGGAAATCTCTGCCGGAGAAAGGTTGTATTCCGGTTCACTAATGAATATGACATCATACGTCCCTTCCGGCCGAATTGGCCGTTCGGAAGTTTGGTATACCGAAAAACCGTCATCCATTAAAACCTTGGCAAGTGACGACCAATAGGGGGCATTAGCTCCGCCGGACCAAATCAAGACATGATTATTTTTTTCTTCCAAGCTTCGGTATTGTTTGATTATTCCTTTCCGGAGATTGTATTTAATTTCATTCGCATCAGCGACATTATATTTTTTTGCATCGGTCATCCCCGGTTCGTTCTTCAGCATAACGTCGTGATTTTGCAAACAATCCGGCGTTTGTAAAAACGGTGAACCGCTAATATTCCATTGCAGCGGGCCTTCACCCAGATTGCTGATGGTTAATGACCTCTTGTTGTCTTTCACTGCCGTAAAATTCATGATCAGAGAATTTGCGGGAATAACGATTTTCGGAGGATACACTACGGTGCCGACAAGTACAATATTTTTCACCGGTTCCACCGAATTACTGGAAATTGTGATCACGGCACGTGTTGTTCCGATGACATCCGTCTTTACGACAACAGGCAGGTATTTTGTCCCCATCCGTTCAAGGGTAAATGGAGTAGAACCGAGAGGTGAAAAATTAATATTATCGCAAGAGATATTCGTGACGGAAAGTTGGCCTCTCCCTTTGTTTTGAATAACAACAGTAACAGTATCCTGAAATTTATAAAAGAGGCGACTGATGTGTATTGTATCGGGAACAGCAATAGCCGGTTCTAATTTAAATGACCCTTGATGGACAAACATTTGTATCGGCGTGTACGACATCTGTAAGGGAGAAGTTATTCCAAAACATCCAAGATATACCGTATCACCAGAACTGCTGAAGGCTATTGCGCGCGGACGAATATTCAGCGAATCCTGAATATTCAACCAAGGAATTGTATCCAAAACATTATTCGATATCGGATCATACGCGTACCAGGTATGCGATGACCAATTGGTAATCATCCCCGGATATCTGTTAGGTTTATCATTCCCGGAGCCTGAACTTGCCCAGATGTCGTTGGTAACAGGATGCCGGGCAAACGATTCGCTGTCAAATCCTTTCATTACGGTATCGACCATGACATACGTCCCGGCCGCACCGTTCTCACTATGATACCAAATGACGGCGTGCTGACCATATCCTGCATAAAAAACATCCTTGCCGTTTTTAGAGATCGCCAAGCTTCGAGAATATCCCATGGCGGCATCAGTCACATTCAGAAGGTAATTGAAATCCTTGTCGAACATTTTTAATGGATTGCCGGGATTTACTGTGCCAATGATAATGTTGCCGCTGTCATCGGCGGCGGGCGCCGTTAACGCCGTTGGAGTTATTCCGGGAAACGGCTTCATTTTCTTCATCACCTCACCGGTCTTATAATTGAGACGGTAGACCGCGTCGAAAACCGAAACAAGAATATTTCCCTGATGGTCCGTTGCCATGCCTCTGTTGGTGACCGATCGCGCTGTGGGAGTGACGAAAAGGGTGTCCTGTATTCCCGAGCCGGTAAGAATCGTGATAGGGGAGAAAGAAACATTATTCCCGAAGCGGTCATAGACATAAATTGCACGGACCGGTGTTTTTTTTCCGTTGGCTTCCAGCACACTGTCGCCGCGTACATTATTATAATATTGAACCCAAAGGTTTCCCACAGGATCTACCGCTAACCCGTGCACCGAATTACCATGTGTGCTTGTACTGTCCGGGAATTCTTTGATGAACTTCCATTCGTCGGTTCGGAGCTGCACCGGAACGATCATGAGCATGACCGGCATGAAAAAATAGGAGATGAGACTGCAGAACGATTTCATAATAAGGTCCTTTCAATGAAGATGATTTTCATCTGAATGTGCTGTTGATTTGGTATCATGCGATACTATTTGATCAACATCATCTTCTTGGTTGCATGGAATTGTTCTGTCTGTATCCTATAGATATACATTCCGCTCGGATACAGCGATGCATCCCACGTGACCGTATAGAAACCGGCAGGTTTCTTCTCGTTCACGAGCACAGCGACTTCACGTCCGATAATGTCGTACACAACCAATCGTACGGAACTTTCTCTCGGCAGCGCGAATTTGATCTTAGTGTCGGGATTAAATGGATTTGGATAATTCTGCGCAAGGTCGAAGGCAATAGGCATCGCCGGATCATCGTCCACACCGAGCACATTTGTTACGGTCAAACGGACGGGGATAATAATGTTTTTGCGCAGCGGATCATTATTCCTGACAATGAGAGTGGAAAAATAATTCCCGGTATCAAGATCTGTTGCGTCAAATATAACGGCTATGTCTATTGAAGTTTGAGGATTACAAACGCCGGTATCCATGGTCGTGAAAAACCATGATGGCGCGATAGGAGCTCCTGTAGTAATCCATTCAGCACCTCCGAATAGCGACCCATCGTTACGATTCACCGTTTGATCGTAGGCAACGCTGCCCAATCCCTCGTTGAATCGCCAATAACCCGCCAAACCTGTTTCAGTTCCAATGAGTTCCCTTCCCATATTCAATTGAATATCACTTTCGGTCCGTGCAATATTCCATATACGTATTTCATCAATGATGCCATTAAAATAATCTCCAGACGGTGCTTGGGGATATTTGGTGCCGATGAATAACGGATCGGAAGAAGTATTGATCTCACCGCTTGCATCGACATTCTCCGAAATTTTTATTCCGTCGATAAAAAGTTTTACTTTCCCGGAATCATAATTATACACAGCTGCGACGTGATGCCACGTATTGATTGGTGGGAGTGTTGATGAAATTCTGCCATTCTTCACGAACCGTACTTCAAAATTAAATTCTCCCCATTCTGACTCAAAACGGTATTGGTCATCATTTATTTCTTTCTGAAGAATCCTTCTATTACCGTCCCAATCAAATGGATAGATCCAAGCTTCTACGGTCATTGATCTTGTCATATTAAGACTTGAATCATTTTTACATTCCACATAACTGGTAGATCCATTAAATTTAAGAGCATAATTATTTCCGCCACCTGCTGTCGAAAAGCAAAGATTGCTTTCCCCGTTATTCGTAATGGTAATTTTTCGTGTCGCTTTTTGACCTGGTCTCACGATGACATGCAATGACTCCGGAAGGATATGCGCGATCGGCGGTTTTACCGCAGAACCAAGCAGCGTAATGTTCGTCTTTTCATAGACAGGGTCATTACTTGTCAAAGACAGCGTGCCGGGAAAGTTCCCAACCGCTTGCGGATTAAATGAAACGGTAAAGAGCGCTTTTTCACCCGACCCGATGGCGGCATTCGATGGAGAAACATGATATATATCGGGTTGGACCGTTGCATTGGAAATATTGAGCTCAATATTTCCTTTATTATAGACTTCAAACCGGATCGTCTCAGCGGCACTGACAAAATGCTCTCCGAAGTTTATGACCGTTGTGTCGAGTATCAGCGCAGGAGCGTCGGTAACATTCATTCGCACGGGAATTTTTGCTTCCGGTCTGGCAGGGTCATTGCTCTGTATGATAATCGTCCCCTCATGATTTCCACTTTTCATCTCAATCGCCGCAACCCGTAGGTCTATCTTCATTTCCGTACCGGAAACAATTGTTCCAGAGTTAGGCGTACTGGTGATCCAATCCCCCTTTCCGCCGATATCGATTCCGTCGAACCATACCTCGGACGCATCATAATTATATAATTGCAGTCCGCCAAGGGAAGCATTGCTATGAGCATTTCGCATACCGATATTGGCTTTTATTAATTTGCCATTCACATAGTAATCGAATACACTTTCATCCCAGTTGATATTCCTGAATTCTATTCTGTACCACTCCAGTTCATTATAGCGATACGAATTATCGCCGCCGTCATCCTCATTGATATAAAAAGAACCGTATTGTGTTGCAAAGAACCAAATGCATTCCCAATTATTGTCATCGAGAAGAACAAAATATCCATTGGCAAGCGATGCCGATCCTGGTCGCAGGTAAA
>CAJBTU010000214.1 GCA_903958625.1 uncultured Ignavibacteriota bacterium
GGATTTTTAATATGAACACAGAAGATCTAAAGAACATAATGAGTACCCATCCCACCCTGACAGCTTCAGGGTTTGGGGTGGATGAAGACCCAAACGAGTTGCTACAATTTATTGATGCCTGCAACGCATCGTGTGAATGGTTGTCGCTGGTCCAACGAACACAAGTACCGAACAGAAAAGTCGGAGGCAGTTATCGGTTGAAGCATGTTGTTGAACGTTGGTATGAGAAGATGTATAACCGTATGTGCTATGTTCCGGATGGTGCTTTCATTGCCGCTGCGTACTTTCTCGGGTTCGTCAGCGAACCGAAGCAAGGATCGCCGTCGGTGTTTTTGAATATATCGTGCAAGACGAAGATTGATGGACAGTACCTATAATGAGAACCCACGCGAGAGCGTGGGTGTTTTTTTTGAATTCTCTTTTCCGATTTTTATGGCAGGCGAAGATATTTTTTTTTATATTATGTAACAATAATTTATTCAAAAATGGTTGCTTTAGTGGTTGCCATGGTTGCCCTATAACTCTTCAAATTGTGTTTGAGGAACCGAAAAACTGCTGAAATTTGATCAAATATCAAGGCGGGGTAGCTCAGCTGGTTAGAGCGTCGGAATCATAATCCGTAGGTCGGCGGTTCAAGTCCGCCCCCCGCTACTACAATGAAAAGTCGAGATTTGTTCTCGACTTTTTCATTGTACGGTAATTGGTAGAGTTCATCATCAAGTTGAGTCCCGACACCGCGCACACAGAGAAAGATGTCGGGACGAAATCCCGAAGTTCTTTTGCGGGACACGCCCCCGCTACAAAAATAGAAACAGGTAGCACTCCCTTTCAAGCGGAGTCCTATATTTTTGAAACGAGAACAACGTGGCGCCATCCGCATCGCCGTTACGATTCTGCTAAGAAGGAAGTCTGCGTTGTAACTGATACCAAATAAAACTATAAACTGAGCATCGCATCTCTGAGAGTACCTGCGACAAGTTTTACAGCATCCCAACCGGCACCGCCTGCACGGACTCCGTAATCGGCAGCCGCTGCGAAACAAGTGACACTACACAGCCAGGGCCGATAGGCAACTTTAATAATTCCAACGCTTTGAAATGACGAACCGCATCTTTTCCCGGATTGGAAGACTTCTTGATCTCTATCGGATAGATAATCCCATCTTGATGGATAAGCAGATCAACTTCTTTCGTATCTTTATCGCGATAATAATAGAGAGGTGCTCTTTTACCATTGTGCCACCAGCTTTTGATAACTTCGGAAACAATCCAGGTTTCAAGAAATGCCCCGGACATCGCTCCCGCTTCCAAAGTTGCTGCACTCGACCATTCAGTCAACCAGGCGGCAAGGCCGGTATCTAAAAAATATAGCTTGGGTGTTTTCACCAGTCTTTTTGTAACATTCGTATGATACGGTTCAAGAAGATATGCAATGCCGGAGTTCTCGAGGATGGAAAGCCATCTTTTTCCGGTTGCCTGATTGATATTGCTGTCACGGCATAAGTCTTGCATGTTCAACATTTGGCCTGTGCGAGCTGCGCTTGCCCGAAGAAACCGCAGGAAGGCACTTTCGTCCCCCACATTGGCAAGATCACGCACATCCCGCTGCAGATATGTTTGCACATATGAACTGTAAAAAAGATCCCGATCTGTTGAATTTTTCTGATAGAGAGAGGGAAACGATCCAAGCCAGATTTTCTTGTAAAGATTACCAAGTGTGAGTGTTTTCGACGTATCACGCGAACGGAAAAGCGCCGGGGTCGGCAGAAATGGACCGGCCGATGCATTGTTTCCCAGTTCACGGTGTGAAAAACCGAGTAGTCGAACAACTGCAACCCGGCCGGCAAGAGTTTCAGAAATCCCTTTCATCAGATGAAATTGTTGAGAACCGGTCAGCCAAAACCGGCCTGGTGTGCGTTCATTGTCAACGGACATTTTGATATAGGAAAGAAGTTCCGGTGCATATTGGATCTCATCGATCAGCAACGGCGCAGAAAAGCGCTGGAGGAACAATGCCGGATCAGTTTTCGCCAGTGAACGGATCATGGGATCATCCAGCGTGACATACGCTCTCCCTTTTTTGGCGAGATGCCGCAGAAATGTGGTCTTCCCGATCTGCCGTGGTCCGGTCACCAGCATCACTGGAAATTGCCGGGAAGCCGATTGAAAATACTTCTCGAGAGTTCTGGTCCTGTATTTCATGGTTCGTCCATTATGTTAGTCTTATAACAATATAGCCGATTTGTTGAAATAGTCAAATAGAATATACTGCAGCGTACCCGATAAAAGCTGCCGCGTTACTCCGGCCTTTTGTGATTTCAGAACGCCGATTTTCCGTTGATACCGTTTATTTTTCCCGAGTTGTGCAGGTCATCGCTGTCTCCTCTTTTACATAAATAGATTGGGGTGAAATGAAAATAGCGGGGCTGAGTGTTTGTAGTGATAATATTCATTATTTTAATGACGATCGATTGATTGCGTGATAGACGGAGTTATTACGCGTGTGATGCACTGTTTACATTAATGCGGAGTCACTCCGACGAACAGATAATGAGGTGCAAGGCAATGAAAGCAAATAATAATCTCGGCGGCATAATTATTGCGGCCATATTAATTTTATCAGCGGAATGTTCTGCTCAATGGCTTTCCCAAAATAGTGGAGTCAGCGCCACGTTGACCGATGTTATAATGATTGATACATCAACGGCTATCA
>CAJBTU010000215.1 GCA_903958625.1 uncultured Ignavibacteriota bacterium
CCATCGGCTATTTCATTTTCCATTGCATCTCTTTACCCCTTCATCTATATTAGCCAACGTTTTATGATTCTACACCAGAGCACAAAAATAATATTGTCGGACATCAACGAGGTATCAGGAAAATCCCTGAAACGATCGTTGGATCTTGGAGCCCTGCTTCAGATCGCCGAAGAGCAGTCGCAGAAAACGATGCTCGATGATCTTGCATTTTCCGCAAAGTTCATTACCAAATCATTCGAACTGATGCAGCGCATCGGCAGGGATGGTAATGGATACGAAAAACTTTCCGAAGAATTTTCGATGCAAATAAAAAAATCGCAGGAAATTCTGAAACAATTGCTTGATAAAACTGATGCAATGACGAAGGCGCATTTCACCGGCAACTATCTTGAGATGAATACTCTCACGATGCAGAACCTGATGCAGCTCTTTCACGATCTCAGCTGGTACAAAAATTATCAGATCGACAAACGAAACTAACGAACGAATTTCACCGCAGAGATAGTGATGGAACCGGCAACAATTTCTCCATAGATCTCCGCATGCTCAGCGATCTTTCCGGTAAAATTGTTATTTCGAAAGGAACGTCGTATGGTTAGGAAGTCAAAAAAACACGCTGCAAAAAAATCCTCCGCCAAAAGATCCAGACCGCACACGGCAAAAAAAATTAAAGTGCGTGCCGTTGTGAAAACGAAACGTTCCGGAAAGTCTGCAAAGATACCCATTCCGGCAATCCCGAAATCTGTGGTGCACTCTGCGTTATCTGTGCTGCCAAAACATAATCCGTACGACGTTGTGCTGCACAATTTTGAACTTGCCGCAAAAAAGATCAATCTCAACGAAGAGCTGGCAATGCTCATCCGTACGCCGGACAGGGAATTGCGCGTTGAACTTCCCGTGATGATGGATGACGGGAAACTCCATTCGGTCATCGGATACCGTGTGCAGCACAATAATGCACGCGGACCGTATAAAGGTGGCATTCGGTACCATCAAGAGGTCGATCTGGATGAGGTCCGTGCCCTTGCTTCGCTGATGACTTGGAAAACTGCGGTGGTGGATATTCCATTCGGCGGCGCAAAAGGGGGCGTGACGATCGATCCGACTAAATTATCGGCTGGAGAACTCGAACGGCTCACCCGTGCTTTAACATCGAAGATCGATCTGATTATCGGACCATCGGAAGATATTCCTGCACCGGATGTGAATACGAATGCACAGACAATGGCATGGATGATGGATGAATACAGCAAAATACACGGATATTCTCCTGCCGTCGTCACCGGTAAACCGATAGAACTCGGCGGTTCTCTTGGCCGCGAGGAAGCAACCGGACGGGGAGTCTGTATCGCACTGCGCGAATCTGCAAAAACGCTCCGGCTTGATTTGAAAAAAGTCACCGTCGCCATTCAAGGATTCGGGAATGTCGGTTCACATACGGCCAGAATTTTGGAACAGGAAATGGGTGTGAAGGTTGTAGCGGTCAGCGATGTTACAGGAGGGGTCTATAATCCCCGTGGTATTCGCTATGCCGATGCGGTCAATCAGATCAAGAATACCGGCGGCATAGTAGGACTGAAGGGAGGAGTGAAACTTACCAATGAAGAATTACTGGAATTGAAATGCGATATTCTCATTCCGGCCGCGTTGGGTAATCAGCTGCGCGCAGATAATGCGGGCAAAGTACTGGCCAAACTGATCATTGAAGCGGCGAACGGTCCGACAACGTATGAGGCAGACGAGATATTTGCTTCGAGGAAGATACCAGTCATACCGGATATTTTTGCAAATGCAGGGGGTGTTACGGTCAGTTATTTTGAATGGGTGCAGAATGTGCAGCGGTTCCGCTGGGAATATCCGCACGTCATTACCGAACTTGAAAAGGCAATGACCTCAAGTTATTCCGCAGTTCTTCAAGCTTCGGAACGGCATAAAGTCTCGCTGCGTATCGGTGCATTTATTCTTGCTCTGGACCGGGTTGCTAAGGCTGCAAAATTACGGGGAGTGTAATTGAAAAAAATCTGCATGGGGTTGTTCTCTTGTGCATTGTTCTTAGCATTTTCTGTATGGGATGCGTATCTATGGCGATTGAAACATTGAAGGGAAAGAGATAGAAAAATGTCATTGTGGATAAAAATATTAGTTTTTTCGATCATGATCTCATTGTTCTTCACGGGATGTAAACCGAGAACAAGACGCACCGAAACAAATGAAGAGATCCGACGGGCGATGATGATAAAAGCGATGGATGATTCCTTAAAAGAAGAAAATTTGAACAGACTGCCGGACTATACGAGGCAGAATGTAATCACTCTGCTAAAAAAATATGAACAGCTGACCGGTGTCGTGGAATTTGAAGATTATTTATTGAGTGTAAAAATTACAATGAAAGTCTCTCTGGAAAACGGGACGGTGCGGTCAGGACGCGGAGAATATGGCAACGGAGTGCTTGCGTTAGTATTTTATCCGGTGAAAAACCGGGAAATGATCGATAGTGCTTACCGGTACTATCCAAGCGGACATCTTTATTCACGAAGGATTACGCCGGTTGATACACTGAAACGCATCTATGAAGAATTCTACGAAAGCGGCACAATACGGAGCAGGAATTCAGCTACAATGCTTTTCAATTGGCATCCGAACGGAAATATCTCGGCAAAATTCATTTTTGACAATGGTCAGGTGATTCAAAGAACATTGTGGCATGAAAACGGAACCGTCAAAGAAATGTCGGGGTGGCAAAACGATTCGTTGAACGGTCTCTACCAGGTATGGGATTCACTTGGGCATCAAACACGAAAGGAACAGTACGCTGCCGGAGTGTTGCTGCAGAAAATGGTGAATTAATGATCCGGGTGCTTTTTTCTGGCTGCGGCTATTGCCGGAAAGATCCCATTGTCGAAATAGATGCTCTGCTGCGCCGCCGGGTTCAATAATATTCTTTCCCTCCTCCGTAATTTTTCCTACCTTAAGAGCATACAGTATGAAAAAAATAATAATTTGTACACTCTTGTTCGGTGCGCTTCTTTTTTCTCAGGTCTCTACGGGAATTGAAGTGCTTGCCAAAACAAATTTTGCCATCCTGCAGGGAAAACGGGTGGGCCTAGTCACCAATCCGACCGGGATCACTTCAAATTTTATCTCCACCGTGGATGTCCTTGCAAAAGCAAAAGGTGCTCAGCTCGTTGCGTTGTTCGGTCCCGAACATGGTGTGCGCGGCGATGTGACGGCCGGCGGTAAGATCGACACATTCACCGATCCAGCGACAAGGCTTCCGGTCTACTCGCTGTACGGAAAAACCCGTAAGCCAACCCCGGAAATGCTGAAAGGTATTGATGTTCTTGTCTATGATATCCAGGATATCGGATCTCGTTCATACACATTTATCAATACACTGGCATACGTGATGGAAGCGGCGGCAGAAAACAATATCGAGGTAGTTGTGCTCGATCGGCCGGATCCGCTGAATGGAAACAGAGTGGAAGGTAATATTCTTGATCTCAAGTTCCGTTCCTTTGTCGGACAATATCCTATTCCCTATGTGTATGGAATGACGTGCGGAGAGTTTGCCGAAATGCTGAATAACGAAGGATGGCTTGAAGGGGGAAAGAAATGCAGATTATCGGTCGTAAAAATGGAAAACTGGAAACGCTGGATGCATTGGGACAATACAAAACTTCCATGGGTTCCCACTTCTCCGCACGTTCCCAATGCTGAAACGGCACTATATTATTCCGCGATTGGTATGTTAGGCGAACTGGAAACAGTGAACATAGGAGTCGGATATACCATGCCGTTTCAGTTGGTCGGTCAGGAATGGATCAACGGTGAACGTCTTGCTGAAGCATTGAATGAGAAAGATCTTCCCGGCCTTCATTTTCGTCCGATAAGTTTTAAGCCGTACTACGGGAAACAAATAGGGAAACAACTTTCCGGAGTGCAGATCCATATTCTCGACAGGGCAAAGGTCAATGTAACGAATATTCAAATTCACGTCATCGAAACACTTATCGCCCTGTATCCCGACAAGAATCCGTTTCTTCTGGCAGACTCCGGCCGCAATGCGATGTTCGATAAGGTTGCGGGAACGGATGAAGTGCGCAGAAGTTTGCTGAATGGTGTTTCCGCTGCGGATATCATTGCATCGTGGCAAAGCAGCGTAACCGAGTTTCTGAAAATACGAAAGAAATATTTGCTGTATGACTAAGTTTCTGATCCGCCTGGTTGCCGTATTTTGCGTTCTTCGTGTGCAGGTTCTTTTTGCCCAGCCGAATCCATTGTTGTTCTCAACCGATTCCCTGCTGATTGTTGTCCCGTTCACCGATCATTCCGGTTTCAACGGAAAATGGGATCTCTCCATCGATGTTCCCAGATTTATCACGGTGTATAATAGAGAACGATTTCGTGTCGGTGTTATTTCCCCCGTTTCGGTGAAACAGTTTGCCATAGAACAGGATCTCGATACGGTGACATTCGATGCTCTGCGCCAGATAAAAAAGATCGCAGAACATTTTCGCGTCCGCTATATTGTTTCTGCCGAGATTGCGGAATTTTCCATCGGACGTTTTATGGTATCGGAAGTGCAGCTGGCAGGATACGAAGCGTTTTTTGCAACGGTGGCATTAAAGTTCACGTTATATGATGCAGCGCGATTTGGATCTTCCCTTGATCCGGCGATGTACGAAGGGGAAGCGGAAGGGACCGTGAAAGACCGTGGATTAGGATTAACCTTGTTCGGCAAACAGACCGACAGGTCCAACCAATATTTTTCATTGGATGAGATCGCGTTTGGCACGGAATCGTTCAATAAAACGATCATCGGTGAAGCATTGCTGAAATGTGCAGACGATTTGAGTACAAAATTAGAGCGTGCAATTCCGCTGCTGATCAGCAAGAACATTGTGCTCTCCTCTTCGGTCATTATGGATTCTACATCGTCCGATTCTGCCATAACCCTGAAGCGTTATCTGATCAATGGCGAGATTGTTATCGTTGATGATGATCAGGTTTTTATCAACCTTGGTTCAAAGGACGGTATAAGGATCGGCGATATACTGCCGGTCTATGGCGGCGAAAAAAAAATAACAGACCCAAAAACAGGCGAAGCTTTGGGTTCGCGGGAGGAAAAGGCCGGAGAAGTTCAGGTTATTGAGATCAGAGCCGAACATCTTTGTTTATCGGCCGTCATTAATGGAAAAGGGAAGATCATCCCGAAACAACGGGTCAGAAAGATCATCGTGCGTTAACCGCCGATCGTTCCGTCGCATTTTGTGAACCAGCAATAATTTCTTGAAAGTATCAGTTATGGAAAAACCGGCCGCAAAATTCTTTCTAATTATCTTTATGCTAAGCGCTGTTGTTTGGCTCTATGCTTCATCAATGAAACATTACGAATCAGGCATCATGTTGAAGTTCGGCACAGTGGAGTTCAAGGAGCAAATGGATCCTGCCGGCGAACGGGCCGCGTATCGTTCAATCGCACAGAATTCACTTGTCACATTCATCAGTTATCCGTTCGTTCTTCTGGCCGGACTCGGATTTATCATGACGACCCGCCGGTCTCTCAAACGGGAGGGTTGGCTGATGATGAGTGCAATTCTGTTGTACGTATTTGTCCCCGTTGAACTCTATTGCTATTGGTTAGACTGGAAGATCGTTGGATTAAACTATTGGGGAAACTGGCCGCTGGAAGAATTTCGCAAAGTGCTTCTAATGCGATTGACAGCGCTGGCCGGCCTGCCGTTCATAGCGCAGATGTGCTATTATACTATTCCGATTTTTATTATCTTTAAGCCATTACAAAAGATTGAAACATGAACTCTGAAGATTTTTTACCGGAACTGGAAGAACTCGCCGCTGAGATGGGGATGAAGATCCGCTACGAAAAAGGGGACTTTGACGGCGGCTACTGCATCTTAAAGGACCAGCAGATTATTGTGGTGAATAAAAAACTCCATGCGTCGCGTAAAGCGGTCGTTATTGCCCTTGCACTTGGTGAACTGGGCATCGAAAATCTTTTCGTGAAGCCGAACGTGCGGATGTTTATTGAAGACGAAATGGTCAAAGCACGGTAGCATACATTAGCCGTCGGCTCTTTGCACGTGAAGGCTTGAATATTTTTATATGAACATACTCGTCATTAACGGACCCAATTTGAATCTCCTCGGCACGCGTGAACCGGGTGTCTACGGCTCGCAAACGCTGGCAGATATTGAACACGAACTGACCGTGCGATATCCCGAAGCACACTTCACCTTCTTTCAGTCAAACCACGAAGGAGCGATCGTCGATGCGCTTCAATCAACGATTGGCAAGGAATTTCACGGCATTGTTATCAACGGCGGAGCGTTCACTCACTATTCGTATGCCATCCGTGATGCAATATCGATGCTGATGATCCCGGCCGTTGAAGTGCATATTTCCAACATTCACTTGCGTGAAGAATTCCGGCGCCATTCCGTTACGGCGCCGGTCTGTGCCGCTCAGCTGAGCGGATTCGGTTCGAACGGATATTCCCTTGCTGTTGAAATGCTCCTGTATCATAAAAGTTCGCAGACAAAGAAAAATTGACACCCGCAGGCCGGCATACATGCCTGTCCATCTGATAATCATATGATCAAAGCAATCGTTTTCGATTTGGACAATACGCTCGTCGACTTTATGGCGATGAAACGGCAGGCGATCGGCGCGGCCATCAATGCCATGATCGATTCCGGTTTAAAACTAAGCCGAGAAGAGATCCAGCTTCGCATCGATTCCATCTACAAAGAAAAAGGGATTGAATTTCAGAGCGTATTCGATCAATTGCTGTACGATGAATTCCAGAAAGTGGATTATAAGATTCTCTCGGCCGGCGTTATCGCATACCGCAGAGCCCGCGAAGCGGCGCTCTCTCTTTATCCGCACGTTTATACGACATTGATGGACCTGCTGAAGATGGGATTGAAACTCGGTGTCGTCTCCGATGCACCGGCAAAAGAAGCATGGCTTCGGCTGACATATTTGAATCTCCACCATATCTTCGATCATATAGTGACGTTTGAAGATACCGGAAAGCGAAAACCGGATCCGGCGCCGTTTCAAAAGATCCTTTCTCTGCTGCAGGTGCCGCCGAACGAGTCGCTGATGATTGGCGATTGGGCGGAACGGGACATTATTGGTGCAGGAAAGGTCGGAATGAAAACGGTCTTCGCACGCTACGGAGACACGTTCGGCACGGTGGAAACACACGCAGACTATGAAGTGAACGATATCGCCGAATTGATCGGCATCGTTAATAAAGAAAATAATATTTTCACAAAACACTCTACGCTATGATCACCGGTATCGGAATAGACATCATCGAGATCTCCCGCATCGAACATTCCATTGCTCAGTACGGCGACGCATTTCTCTCAAAACTTTTTACGGAAAACGAGATTACCTATTGTAAATCCAAACAATTTCCCACGCAGCATTTTGCCGCCCGTTTCGCGGCAAAAGAGGCGTTCAGCAAAGCGGTCTCAACCGGCTGGAGCGGGGAGTTTGAATGGAAGAACATCGAGGTGAAGAACGATCCGACAGGCAAGCCGGATTTTATCCTCTACGGCAAAACAGCAGAGACCTTGAAAGGATATTCAGTGTTCCTTTCCATGTCACATTCGGATTCGACCGTTGTTGCTTTTGTTGTCATCGAACAAATTAGTAAATAACTATATCTCAAATCATCCCCGGATATCTTATGCCAAAATCTGCATTTTGGACGGCAGCATTTGCCATTATTTTCTTTTTTCTGTCGTGCAATGAAACATCAACCACACCTTCTGAGCCGGCTAAACCGGTTTTAACGGCTTCCGAAAATACTTTGACGATTGCCCGGAATTATTCCAAAAGCATTAGTGTAACAGGAGGGAAGGGAAGCTATCGGGTGAAATCAATCTCCGATTCAACCATCGTGAAAGTGAGTTTCTATCCGTCTAATCAAACTTCCACGCAATTTTCCCAAACCGTCAGTTTTTCAGGGGAAAAAGTAGGCACGACAAAGATCGTCATTCAGGATAGCGCGAAAACAGCAGAAGTTGAAATTACCGTTACCGTTGCCGTAATGGTTTCATCCCCTTCGTCCGTTACGGTAAAAACTCAACAAACTAAATATATCTATATCTCCGGCGGAACATATCCGTATTCGATCGATCAGTCTCCGAATGCATCGGTCGCCACGGTGTTCATCAATGGTTCATCGCTGGAGGTAACGGGTTTCTCTCCGGGAACGACAAGCGTAACGATCAGAGATAATGCGACTCCGGCAAATAAGTTGACGATACCCATCAACGTTATTCTCCCGCCCTCTTTCACAACCTCAGGAAAGATATCATTCTCTTCGACAAAAGGAAATTTTGCAACAGAAGGGATCTACGCATCGAATAACGCTAATGATTTGCCTTCGAATGATGCCGGTGCCGGCGGATTCGTGTCGAAATACAGCAGCATAGGAAATTTTGGGCGGGTGATAGGGTACAAAAAGAAAACATCAACAACGATGGATATTGTGATGTTTATTTTTTACAAAGATGCATTCACCGCAGGTACATTATCGCTGGACAGTGCTGCATCAAATATGCCGAGAGAAACAGGAACAGTCATTTTTGGATTCGACCTTCTTCTCAATGGTTTTTCGAATCCTATATATTCCAGCTTTAGCGGTAATCTGACATTCTCAACGTTCAATGAACAGAAAGCCGAAGGGAGTTTTAGCGGGAAAGCCGGTTTGACATCTCAGCAAGGAAAGTTAATACCCGGCGGCGATGTAACAATAAGCCAGGGTCTGTTCTCTGTGCCGTTGATCGTTGAAGAAGGTTCATTCACTTCAGCTGCAATGGACGAACGTTCAATATTCGATCAGATTGAACGAAGTGCAAAACCGTACATTGAGAAGGCGAAAAAGAGAATGGAATCAGCCGGAAAACGGTGAGGCTATTTCAGGCGAGTGACCGGGATCGCAGTTCCGTTGGTGTTCAATTCGATCTCCGATCCTTTTTTTCTCAGCGCCGAAGTTTTGAATGAAGGAATTTCGATCTTCTTGTGCATGATCTCTTTTAGATTATCGGTGTACCACACAAACGTCGGATCCGAAAAATTGAATGCGTGATCCGGCGATGTTGTTACCTCTGACTCCTGAACGACCAGCGTATCTCCATTCCAGATGACATCGGTGATGATCCCTTCGCTCATCCGGCCTGCTCTGCTGATCTCTTTTTTTGTCTCACCGGAGATAACGGCAATTTCACGTTCCGAGATGAGCGCGATGAATGCATTGTCATTCGAAAATGCCGCTGAACGGAAAAGAATATCCGCATTTCCTTCGATCACTCCACGGGAATTCAATAGCGTTGATGAACGGCGTAAAACATTATCCTGCATAACATAACTTCCGGCGATGATTGTTTGGCCGTCGCCGGATATGACGATTGCATTCCCTAATGAATACGGAAGTGACGTTTCCCATTCCTTCGTTCCGCTGACTGTATATTGATGGACTTTTGCATTCGGTAATGTTACATCGGATGTCAGAAATGCAATGGTTGATGATCCAAGGGCAACGGTGATCGTTCGCTCATAGTTCGGTCCCATTCCTTTGAAAAAATTCTGTTCCCATATCTTTTTCCCGTTTGCATTATACACTTCCACGAATCCATCGAACGCATTGGTCAGGATAATACTTCCGCTCTTCTCATCAACATATGATGCAGGGAGATCG
>CAJBTU010000216.1 GCA_903958625.1 uncultured Ignavibacteriota bacterium
CGCTTCATCCTTCATGAAGCCGCTTAATTCAAAAAGTGCGGAAGCCGCGATTGATGCCGCCGATGCATCGCGCGATTCATTGGGAATATTTGGTGCATTAAAATCCCAGTACGGTATTTTATCGCTCGGAAGGTGAGCGATGAAATATTCGGCAGCTTTTTGAGCTGTCTGCAAAAAGCGTTCATCGTTGGTATACCGGTATGTCATAGTGAAGCCATACATTGCCCAAGCCTGCCCGCGCGACCAGCACGAAGAATCCGCAAATCCTTGATGCGTCACTTTGGAGATGACGTTTCCGTTCGTTGTATCATAATTGACAACGTGATACGTGCTGCCGTCGGGCCGGAAATGATTCCTCATTGTATTCTCTGCATGCTTGACGGCAACATCATACATGCCGCGGGTCCCGCCGTTATTTGAACTCCAGAAAAGAAGTTCAAGATTCATCATATTGTCGATGATAACAGGGTATTGCCATTTCCGGTTATCCCAGGATTTGATACAACCGACGGTTGGATTATACCGGCCGGTCAGCGTTACGGCTGTTTGTAGAATAACATTTTTATATTCCGCATTTTGAGTGAGACGATAACCATTTCCGAAACTGCAAAATACCATGAAGCCAATATCGTGTGATCCGCCATAAAATTGCAGCGGCGTCAACCCTTCGGTCCACCGTGCAGCGGGTTTTCTGAACGAACTGTCACCGGTCAATTCATTCATATACCAGAGAATTCCGGGAAAGAATCCGCTTGTCCAGCTTTGGATCGGACCGGTCTTCCATTTCCCTTCACGCGAAGTACTTCGGGGATAGGCTGTTGAATCGCCTAATTCCTGAACAGTATTCGACACTTTCTTCGAAATGACCTTCACCAGAGGCTCAAATCTTTGCGGCATATTCATTTTCTCGTTATCGTCCTTTAATGCCGCGCAACCCGAAAACAAAACAATAATAATTAAAATTCTAGTTAACATTTTTTCACCGTATTGAATACTGAATTACTTTGATGATTTTAGTTTTTTCATTTTCTTGTTGATCTTTTTCTCTGCTTTATCCGTTTCATCGAGATTTTCACCGTCGGGATCGACCTTCTTTTTCTTTTTCTTGGTTTTATTCGCGTGCCGGCCGGACCCATCGCCGTCGTCAAGAATTCCGCCGGCCGGATTCAACTGGTCGAGCGCCGCCTGCAAGCGCTTACGTGCAGCAATCGCCTCAGGATCTTTCGAATCGGTTGCTACGGGTATTTCTTCGAACGGCGCCTTGTTCATATCATAAAGTTCCCCGTCCCGGTTCAGTTTCCACCTTTTTTCCCGCACATACCATTGCCCGGCAAGTTGTATGTACACCCAGTCGCGGGACTCAACTTTTTCACCATGTATCTGTCCGTTGAAACTGCGGCCATCGATAATTCTATCTTGCGGAAGTTTCGCACCGGTCATTTCAGCAAACGTCGCCATAAAATCGGTAGAGTCAATCATTGCGTCGGAAACTTTTCCGGCGGGTGTTGTTCCGGGCCAATTAATGATCATCGGTTCAAGACTGCCCCCTTCGAGCATGGAGCCTTTTGCACCAACCAAACACCGACCTCCGATTATTGCTTGATCGGCGTATTTGTTTGCCGTACCGTTATCACCAAAGAAAACGATCATGGTTTTTTCACGCAGTTTTAAGCGATCAAGTTCTGCAACAAGCTTTCCAACAAGTTTGTCCATATACGTGACGTTGTCCGCATAAATAACTTTGCTGTCCGGTCTGCTATCCGGCGTCGGAAGAATGTCGCCGTGGATGTGCGACAACGAGTAATAGACAAAGAACGGATCGTCTTTATGGCGCGTAATAAAGTCCGCAACAAAATTATGCATCTTATCCGGCAGATATTCTCCATCCAGTAACGGGGTATTTTTACCGTTGACCGTGTAGGTTTTGGCCTTTTTTTGAGTATTCCAATATTGGCCGCTCCCTTGAAACCGTAAATATTCGTCGAAACCCCAATCGCGCGGTTCAAGCGGGAATTGACTCCATTTACCGGCCATTGTTGTAACGTAACCAGCCGATTTAAATATTTTCGGCAGGATGGTTTCGTTCTCAGGTTTAAGTTGTCCTACTTTGTCCTGGTTCGTACCGCCGGTGCGAAATGCATACCGCCCGGTTAAAATGCATGCGCGGGATGGTCCGCACAGCGATGGTGTATAGGCATGAGTGAACCGAATGCCGCCCCGTGCAAGTTCATCAATATGAGGAGTCTTATAATTTTCCGCACCGTAGCAACTTACCTCGCCGATACCAAGATCATCTGCAAGGATGAAGATGACGTTTGGCTTTATGGCCGAAGCAAAAACTGCGGGAAGGAATTCTCTGCCAAAAACAAAATTTTGCGCAACGGCAGAACCAGCAACAGCCGCACCGGCGGATCTAATAAATTTTCTTCTGTCCATAATTTCCGTTATTGAAATACTTCGCTCTTTGGTTATAGCAATTTCGGTCCATCATCATTTTTACTGCGGCTTCGCTTTTTGCCAGCCCGCCGTCAGCATTTCGTGCAATTGGGCTACGAGTGCTGTATTCTCCGGTTTATCGACAATACACTCTTTGCACAGCGGGTCGTTCTTTAGATCGTACAACTCTCGTGCGACAATGTCTTTTTTCTTTAGATCGATCCATTCATTGTAACGGTATTGATCCGTTCTCATAGAATAACCCATAATTTTGTTCTTGCCTCGCGGGTACTGGCTGAACGCCGCTTTCTTCCATACCTTTTTGGGATCGCTTAACAGCGGAACAACGCTCGTCCCTTCTAAATCCCCTGCGATTGGAAGCCCGCACAAATCCGCCAGTGTCGGATAAATATCAACGAACTCCGTCAACGCGTTGACTCTTTTTCCTTTCGGGTAGTCAGGATCAGAGATGATCATCGGAACATGCGTATCCAATTCAAAGTTGGTGTGTTTACACCAATCGGAATATTCGCCCAATTTCCATCCATGGTCTCCCCAAATGATGACGATCGTATCTTTTCGCAGATCCAAACGGTCAAGTTCCGCTATCAGTTTCCCGACCTGTGCATCCATAAAACTGACGCAGGCATAGTACCCATGAATCAATTCGCGTGTTTTGGCTTCATCACAAGGACCCACTTCCGGAATGTCCGAGTATGAACGAAGTTCACCCCAGGTAGTAAATGCCAGATCGGGCGCATTCTTCGGGCGATTCGGATACGGCATAACAATTTTTGCACGGTCATACAAGTCCCAATATTTTTTCGGCGCGCAGAACGGCAGATGCGGTTTCCGGAATCCAACGCCGAGGAAAAATGGCTGCCGGTCAGCAGCATTTTTCGATTTCGCTTTAGGTGCCAGGTGTTGAAGAGATTCAATTGCCATCTCGGAATATTTCCCGTCCTCGTATACATTATCCTGAACATCGGCGCATTCTGTGGCCGGACCGCGCATTCGGGATTCTGGATCTGCCTCTTCTTTATTTTTGGTCGATTTTTTACCGCCGCTTTTCCGAAGTCGATTATTTTCATCAAGGGCATAGGGATCGGCTTTTGCCGTGCGATGGGGAGTGCTGTACGATGGTTCGTCTTCCTGGCCTCCGTGAAATAATTTTCCCAATCCTTCGGAATAATATCCATTGTTCTTAAAATGCTGTTGGAGAGTCACGATATCGGGATTTGCATCTCGCACATGTGTTTTCAGATCATACACTTTCGTTGTATCGGGCCTTTTTCCCGTAAGCAAACTTGCCCGGGTCGGTCCGCAGATCGCCTGCTGGCAGTATGTCCGCTCAAAAAGAATTCCGTTTTTTGCCAGCGCATCAATATTCGGAGATTTAACCATCGGGTGACCGTAGCATCCTAATTCAGGACGCAGATCATCCACGGCGATAAAAAGAACATTCTTTCTTCTGGCGGCAATGGATGAAAATTCCGAAGCATTCATTCCAAATATATCCTGCAGTGGAGAAAAACTGATGATACCACCAATGCCGATAACGGCACTGCTTGATAAAAATTCACGTCGTGTTTGATTCACTTTGAGTTCCTTTATTAATACACGTTAATCAATCTTGAAAATATCTTCAGAGCTTTTCCCCTGCTTTTCTCTTTTTGATGATCCACTCCGGTCCCACTTCGTCTGCGGTCAACGGATGACGGATTATATTGGAATCGCTGTATTCATCCGCACCGATATCCTTCTTGCTGTCACGGATTTGTCCGTCCATATCATTTGAAACATCCGATCGTACGCCGCTATCCATTGCCGGACTTTTCTTTGCGGGTCTGAATAACCCATCGCCGCTCAACATCATCAGCGGATCTATTCTTTGAATACCTGCTGGTAAATCAGCTGCATTTTTCTTATCGCTAAAAACAATATTCCCCTCAAACGTATTTGGTTTGAAGGTGAGAAAATCCAGCGGCGCTACTTTATCCTGAACGACAATATTGATATCATTTTTAGAACAGTTCATCACGAGATTGTTCACAAACAAATTCTTCTCGGGAATGAGCACCATCTGAATTTCCGGCCAGTGGTTTTTATAGCTGAATCCGACATCGATACCATTTCCGCCGGCATTGATCACCGTATTGTGAGCAAACAAACTATTGGTCACCTGACTGTATTTCGGCACTCTTCCGGATGCTCCATTTTCCTTAAACGGTTTGTATTTACTGGTGAGGCTTGACTCGACATATTCTCCGGCAATAAGCCTCAGTCCGTCATCTGCAACATCGCTAATGTAATTATTGATAACGCGCTGGAACTGTCCGGCTACTCTAATGCCCGTTGATCCTTCCTGATTTTCTCCGAGAATAAAATTACCCTCGAACGTGTTATAATGGCCTCTTCTTCCCGTGAGTCCGCCCCGCGTTGCGCGAATTGTATTATAGCGAACGACGTTATGATTGGATTTCAGCGAAACGATCTCCGTACCTTCTCCATGAGCCCGTTCGAATAAGTTATATTCCACAGTAAAGAATGCGCCGTCGTCGCCCATTTCATCGCTGTGTCCATATCCCCAGATCCTGAGAATTTCTCTTCCGTTGACATCTTCCTTGTACGGAATATCTTTTATGTAACAATGATCCACTTTGTTATAACGGGAATTTTCATTGTCATTGCCCATCACCGGATTCATATTGCTCTTTCCTTTGAAAAAGCAATGATCAACCTGATTATTATTTCCTTTAAAATACACCCAGTAATATTTTGTTTCGAAATCTTCCGGATTATAATCCAGAATGACCGAGTTTGTTAGCCGGCAGCTGTCCGAATAAAAATTTATGACGGAATTTTTGTCAATGGCGCCATGTTTAAAAAACAATCCATCGACGATCAGATGTGGCTTTGAAAATGTCAGCATGGAAATTCCATCCAGAATTACATTCCCGGCTGTTTGAGCCCGCAGTGTTACCGGCGAAGATGAATTGGCTGCAGACGTAAAGTTGATAACCGCATCATGCCAGGTCCCGTCCTTCATCACTATACTCTGTCCGGGTTTAGCCGAAGCAATTGCAGAATTCAATTCGGCCGTCGTCGAAACTAAAATATCTTTGTCTATAACAAACGATTCCGCCGATACTGAATAAACTGTTGTAAACATTGCCGCAACAATGATCGGAAGCCATCTTAACAATGAATTTTTATACGAAATTGTCATGCTAAACGGAGTCGAAGTATGGATATTCATGCTTGCTTGTGATATTGCTTCAAATATTTTTGAACACTTACTCTTCATAATCAATTTTATTTTTTGATCTCTCTTTTTTTCTTGTCTTTTTTGCTTTTTCCGCCGCCCGAATATTTTGAATCGTCCGGTCTTCCCGCAACGGAGTGAGACCTCTTTTGGTCAGATCATCCATTAATTCTTTTTTAAGATTTGATTTGATGGCCGCATATGCCTGATCGTCTGCATAATTTATTGTTTCGCCGGGATTTACCGCCAGATCCGTCAGCATTTCCGGATTCCCCGGAAGTTCATAGACGGTGTATTTATACCGGCCGTCGGTGATCTGGTTGGCATTATAATCCTCGGTGATGATATATTTCCGTAAGGGTTTCTTTCCTGTCCCTGTCAGATACGGTGCAAGAGAGACGCCGGGAAGTTTTTTTGGTATCTCTAAGCCTGTCAATTCGCAGATTGTCGGCAGAAAATCCAATCCATTGCATGCAAGTGTCGATGTATCGGCAACATTGGCTTTGATCCCCTTCCCGGCAAACATCAGCGGAACCCGTTGGCTTTCTTCGAACATCACGTTTTTCGTGATCAGCCCATGCGACCGGTTCATTTCACCATGGTCCGACGTAAAGATAATAATTGTGTTCTCTTCCAAACCGGCATTTTTCAGCGCTGTCAATGCTCTTCCGATTTGTGCATCCACGCCTTCCGTTAATCGATGGTACATCCAATTATACAGATCCCATTGATCCTCGTCCCACTTTCTTCCCTGTGTGGACATGGAAACCATATCCTGCTGCTCTCCGCTGATCGGCTCAATGTTGGTTGGACGCGGCGGAATTTGCTTGCGGTATTCTTCCGGAGGTAATGATTTATATAACGCGAGCAGTCTTTTTGTTTCGCGCGTATTGGGTTCCGGTAATTCGTCGGGGAAGCGTTTATCGACGCCGGCCTTATAGCAGATGTCGTGAGGATTTAAGAAGGAAAGAAATAAGAAAAACGGTTTTTCCTGTTTTCCTTTTCCAATTTCTGCCAATACTTTTTCTGCATACAGCGCTGGTCCGTCATACGGGTCCTTATCGTCAAGCGTGAAACCATATTCGGAGACATCCGATGTGCCATACAGATGTGTCTTGCCGGAATACAGCGTTTCGTAACCAGCCTTTCGAAAAATATTCCCTAACGCCCCCTCTGAAACTATTCCATCCAGTTTTGTTTCATCTGCGGCGGATGTATTCTCTTTCACGCCGACATCAGATGCATAATGTCCCGTCAGCAAAGAAAACCGGGACGGCATGCAGACTGGATTTGCACAATACGTCTTTTGAAAACTGTATCCCCTTTTGGCGATACTATCCATGTGCGGAGTTTTCAGCCACGTATTTCCCATACAGCTCATCATCGTGTGCATTTGCTGATCGGTCATGATGAATAAAACGTTCGGTTTTTTTGTCGAAGCATCAAAGACAGATGACCACTCTTTTCCAAAAAGAGGGCCTGCGAGCAGCGTCGTGCCGGCAACTGCTCCCGCTGATTTTATAAATTTCCTTCGTTCCATTATTATCTTCCCTGATTTTTCATCCATTGATCAGCAAGCACGGCTAATTTTTTATCCGCGTGAGCAAAGAACATTTTATATGACTGACAAAAATGATTCGAACCGTTGTCCCGAGGATCGCGGATCCTATCTTTCGTGCAGCCCCCCTGACACTTCTGTAGCCATTCACACGTTGTGCATTCTTCCGGAAGCTCAGCCTTCATATCGCCGAATTCCTGCTGACGTGATGAGTTGAGCATTTTATCTAAACGATGTGTCGCGATATTTCCAAGTTTCCAGTTATTCTCAACAAAAAAATCGCACGCATAGACGTCGCCGGTATGCTCAACCACCAGATATGCACCGCAGTTTTTCATTAACGTGCAGTCCGGCGCGTTCAAACCGACATATTTGTGAAAAACGGAATCAAAATACCGAACCGATGTAGATGCCACTCCATCGGCGATATCGGCATGCCAGAGATCAAAAACTTTATTGAGAAACTCTCCGTATTTTTCCGCGGAGACGGAATACGAAGCAGCCTGAGCGGGATTCTTCGGGTCGGTCTCAACGCAGGGAATGAACTGCATATAATTCAAACCAAGGACTTTATGATAGGCATAGATCTCTTCCGGATAATTCACGGAATAGTCGTTCACAACAACAAGTGCGTTGGTTGCAACACCTGCTTCAAGCAGCAGCCGTGCGCTGGCATCAACCTGCTTCCATGAACCTTGTCCCCCTTTTGCATACCGGTATTTGTCGTGAATATGTTCCGGACCGTCAAGCGAGAGACCGATCAGAAAATTGTATTTGTTGAAAAATGCCGCCCACTCTTTGTCAATCAATAATCCATTGGTTTGAAATCCGTTCCCAACCGCTTTGCCCGTTCCATATTTTGTCTGAAACTCAACCGCTTTTTGGAAAAAGGGAAGTCCCATGAGCGTTGGTTCTCCCCCCTGCCAGGCAATCGATATTTGATTGCTCCCCTGTTGCATGGTTTGTTTGATCAATTCTTCCAGCGTCTCCAAAGACATGCGATGTGTTTTTGTCTCAGGAAAGAGCTCTGCCCGGTCCAGATAAAAACAATACGTACAGTCCAGATTGCAGTCTGGACCGGATGGTTTGATCAAAAGCGAGTTTAATATTTTCTTCATAACTTCAGAAACCTGTATGAGCGCAATAAATACAAATAAATTTCACCAATATTATTTTCTTTTGTAAGCAGATAACAGTCGTTTCTGCGCAATCAACAGTACGTTGCTCATTAGCATTCGTATTCATTCCATTAGGAATCCAAGGGTAGAAAACGTTTTTTTACCCCTCCTTCCCAACGTCCTGTGGGGAAGGAGATTTTTTTTTGTGTCTTAGTGTTTTTGCGGCACTATTTTAGAAACATCATTTTTTTATTTTCAACAAAACTTCCTGTTCGCAACATATAGAAATAGATTCCACTGGAAAGGTTCGCCGCATTAAATTGCACTGAATGCACTCCTGCTTCAATATTTCCATTTACCAATGTGGCCACCTCTTTGCCGAGAACATCATAGACACTCAGTGTTACATTGCTGCCCACCGGCAATTCATATTGTATCGTCGTTGAAGGATTGAACGGATTGGGATAATTTTGCGCTAATACGAACTCGCGCGGCAATCCGGAATTCACATCAGGAACCGCTGTCCCGCCCGTAACGGTAACGCGGGCAGTGAAAGGACCTGTTAAAGCACCCTTCGTGAGAACCAGCGTATCGGAAATAAACAATGCTTGGGATGATGTAACTCCAAGAGAATTATTGATGACCACTTTTCTGACGGTATCTGGCATGATGGTTCCGGTGACCTGTGCGGCACCACCGTTGAACAGATAGTTGTCAGCTTTCCATTTAAATGCTCCGCCAAGTGTACCGCAACTCTTCATAGTGAGCGTTCCTTTTGCTATTACGTTGCTCTGAAGTGTTACACCGACACTGCCCGTATTAATTGTTAGATGGTTTATTACTCCGGCAACATTCAGGTTAATTTTAAATCCAGCAGCACTCGCTACCGTGTTCGCTCCCTGACCCAAAATAAACGTTGCTGTTCCTGAAATGTTCGGAGCAATTGAAGATGACATTGCCAGTTCAGGATTGGAGCTTGCCGTGCTGTTTGGATTTAGAATGGTGATCGTACCGCTGGTAAATGTAAATGGGTTTGTTCCGCCTGTACCGGTCGTGGCCCTGAATGCATAGTCCGTTCCTGACGCCGCAGCAAATCCTTTCGGATCGATAATGATATTGGCGCCATTAATTGTCGTTGCGGTAAGGGCAGCTGTTGCAAATTTTCCATTGACCAGTACTGTCCCTTTTGTGAAGGTAGCTGAAGCTCCAATAATATAGGTAAGGTCGATTTTGCTGGTTCCGGATCCGACAATAAGTGAATCGGTCGTGTTGAGAAGGAAGGCTCCATAGACATTTAAGTTGCTGGCAATAGAGGCGCCGGCCGAACCGATGATGTTCAATGCGCACGAAGTTGCTGTCAACGAACCGATTGCGATACTTCCGCTCGCGGCAGTGAGCCTGCCTGCATTTTGTTCCCACGTACCGGCATTAAAGATGATATTCGATCCGGATGTCGTCACATTGATGCTTGCAATCACTTTATTTGTTATTGCAGTTTTATTTAATGTGATATTCCTAAATCGTGTGGTAGCTCCGCTGCCGCTGATCGTTTGGTCACCTGCCTTTGTAAAGAAAACATGGCAGATTCCGGCGGCGTTGCCGCGCGTCATATCAAACGTACCGTTATTGGTCAGATTACCGCCAATGGAAAGCGTATCATCATATCCCATAGCGAGAATTGCGCCGGTCAAAGCAGCGGTATTTGTTGACGCAACAGAAAGTGTAATCGTATTTGCGGTGAATGATGCGACCGTTGTTCCCGCGGCGATACCGGTAAGTGTGCCGATATTCATTCCATTCACAACACCTGCCGTGGAGGCAACATTGGTGATTGACGTCGATGCAGCGGCTAAATCGCCCGTTGTGCTGATCGCATCCTGTGCAATAAATGTTCCGCCTGCCGCAACAGTGATGTTTCCCGAAACGGTTACAACCCGCCGGGCAACTTTATCAAATGTTAATGTGCCGCTTGTGCCGCCGCCGACCGTAAGATTGGTGACGGAAACATTTTGATCGATCGTGACCGTATGACCATTGGCGATGATCACATCACCGCTGCTTGGCACAACGCCGCCTACCCAGGTAGCTCCCGCACTCCAATTACCGGATGCCGCCGATGTGATCTGAGCATTTGATACGACTGCCACCGTCAGAACAAGAACGGCAAGTAAAAGAAACTGTAATTTATTTTTCATATAACCTCCTCTATTAAATGGTTTAGGGTTTTTTCGATCTGAGTATCTTTTGTTACTTTGAACCGTGCAGCAGCGGCAAGCCGATGCACGGTTGAATTACTTTTGCTTCAGCATCCCTGCATTAAACTGCGGGATTTCTGGAACAATACTTCGTCATTTTATCAAAAACATTTTTTTGTTTTCAACAACGCTTCCTGCGCGTAATGTATAGAAATAGATCCCGCTCGAAAGATCAGCCCCATTGAACTGCACCGAATGCACGCCTGCTTCAATATTTCCATTCACCAATGTCGCCACCTCTTTGCCGAGAACATCAAACACGCTCAGTGTAACGTTGCTGCTCACCGGCAATGAATATCGAATGGTCGTTGTTGGATTGAACGGATTGGGATAATTCTGAGAAAGTTCATATACGGTTGGAACTCCTTCGGCGCGATCAACGGAAGTTCCGGTTCCAAGAGTATTTTCGGTTGTGCCGGTTGCGCGTGCCAGGGCAATGTACATTGATTGACCGTCGGTAAGCACGGGATTGCCGGCGGCCAGTGCGGTTGCTCTTATTTCGGTCGGCGGCGCCGTGAGAGAAGTTGTATGAGATGTATTGGACATCCCATTCCATGTTGCTCTATTATCAGCAGAATACGCAACCCTCAGGTTGGTGTTGCCGGGAGCAACGCCATCATCAGTCCCGTAATACATATAACAATGTGAATACGAAAAGGAAGGTGTTGTACTTTGTCCCTGGTAATAGGTTACTTTGTAATATCGAACTGCCGATACCTTATCAATAGTGCCGGTAAAAGAACTGGAACCCGAATTCGCGTTTCCGGAAACTGCGCGAACAACCAGATACTGCTGATTGACATACGTTGTTGCAACAGGGTAGATCTGTATCGGCCGATATCCGTTTGCATCGCCAATACCAAAGTGACGGTTACCGCCGTTGGAAGTAATCCCTCTTCCCAAATTTCCGTTCACATACATTGTAGTGGTAGCAGTGTTTAGTCCGGCAGAAGCCGTAACCAGCACAACCCAAATATTGTTCGTTCCTGTCTCCACCATCCCGGAGACGAATGTTAAATACGCAGAGCCGATTGTACTATTGGTATTTTGAAACAAATTCCCGTTGGAAAGGATAACTTTCGCACCCCCGGTCTTGTTGATTGTTGTTCCATTGAATAATTCGAAAGAGGGAGTATAAATAGTTTTTTGAAGGGTAATAACACTATTCGCCGTTCCGGCAAATGTCACATTACACCACTGGGATGTATTGAGAGCCGGTGTTGTGGTTGAATAGGTCGATCCCATTCTGAGCACGATGCAACCCGATGAATCAATTCCTGCACTTGTATTAAGATTTCCATTCAATGTCAGTGTATGCGCCGTAAATGCCGTTGGCGCAGCCAGTGAATCGACGATGAATTTTCCATAGGCACCTCCGGCAGTTGCATTGCCGTTGACGAGAAGATTTCCATTAACAGTTATACCGGCAGCCGTTCCGTCATTCCTGAATTTTAGAATGCCGCCTGCATTCACCGTTAAGTTATTACATACTGCCGTCGCCGGATCAATCGTTACTGCATGGCCTGCAGCGATCACAACATTACTGGACACCGATGGTACAGCACCGCCAACCCACGTAGCACCCGCGCTCCAATTACCCGATGCTGCCGATGTGATCTGGGCATTAGTCACCGTTGCCATCATCACAATAAGCGCAACAAGGATAAAAAGCTGTAATTTTTGTTTCATAGAAAATCTCCCCGGTAATTAATATTGAATGGTTCAAGTTGTGAATCGATTTTTTCCATTATCCATAGAGCTATGGCTAACTTCCGCACCGATTTATTTTTACGTACCGTTCGTTTGAGACGAACGGTACAAAAATATTTTTTTGTGATTTCGCGGCGGTCACCGCTTACCTTACGGTTTTGCCTTCTGCCATCCGGCGTTCAACATTTCATGCAAATTCGCAATCAATGCTTTATGTTCCGGTTTAAAAACGATGCTCTCTTTGCATAACGGATCGTTCTTCAGATCGTATAATTCTTTGTCGCTCACTTCTCTCGTTTTCACATCCATCCACTCCGTATACCGATACTGGTCTGTGCGGATCGAATATCCCATAATTTTTTTACCGCGCGGGTACTGGCTGAACGCCGCTTTCTTCCATGATTTCTTTGGATCGTTCATCAAAGGAACGACGCTTGTTCCTTCAAGATCCTTTGCTACGGGAAGTCCGCACAGTTCGGACAATGTCGGATAGATGTCGACAAACTCCGTCAATGCATTCACCCGTTTCCCTTTCGGATAATCGGGATCGGAAATAATCATGGGAACATGCGTATCCAACTCGAAATTCGTGTGCTTACACCAATCAGAATACTCTCCTAGTTTCCAGCCGTGATCGCCCCAAATGATAACGATGGTGTCTTTTCTCAGGTCGAGACGGTCGAGTTCATTCATTAATTTCCCCACTTGGGCATCGGTGTAACTGACACACGCATAATATCCGTGGATCAATTCTTTGGTCATTGCTTCATCCACCGGCCCAACGTCCGGAATATCGGAATATGAGCGGAGCTCACCCCATGTTGTAAATGCGATCTCCGGTGCATTTTTCGGCCTGTTGGGATACGGCATCGGAATCTTTGTGCGGTCATACAGATCCCAGTATTTTTTCGGAGCACAGAACGGCAGATGCGGTTTCCGGAATCCGACACCGAGGAAGAACGGCTGACGATCTTTTTCCGACACAGCTTTTGCTTTTGGTGCCAGCGAGTTCAACGATGCAATCGCCTCGTTGGCAATTCCTCCGTCAAGATATGCATCATCGGGTACATCAGCACTTTCTGTTGGATGCGCACGCATCCGTTTTGCACCGGTTGATTCTGCATTGTTGCCGGTATCATCCGTTATTTTCCCCCCTTCTTTCAAGAGCTTCAGATTCGATTCCAGTACGTAGTTTGCACCTTTTCCGTTCGAGTGCTGAACACTGTAGGACGCTTCATCTTCCAAGCCGACATGAAATAACTTTCCAATTCCGATGGACATATATCCGTTGTTCTTAAAATGCTGCTGGAGAGTGACAACTTCCGGCATCGTCATTCGTACATGAGTTTTTAGATCGTATATTTTTGTTGTATCAGGTCTTTTACCGGTAAGTAAACTTGCGCGAGTCGGTCCGCAGACCGCTTGCTGGCAATATGTCCGTTCGAACAACACGCCGGAGGCGGCAAGAGCATCGATATTGGGAGACTTGATCATGGGGTGACCATAACAGCCAAGTTCCGGCCGAAGATCATCCACCGCAATAAATACAACATTCTTTTTTCTCGCGGCAATAGCACCGAAGGCTGCCTCATTTTCTGCAAATATTTTTTCAAAGGGTGATAGAGCAAAAATGCTTCCGATTCCCAGTATTGCTGATTGTGATAAAAAATCTCGGCGGGTGTTGTTCATACTGTTCCTCTTTCTTCAAAAGACTATTTTGTTCTGTATGTTCGAGGGGGAAAAAATCGACCCCGAGTGACCGGGGTCGAAGTATCTTTGACAATTTTTTGGTGTAGGTTCTATTATTTGATCAGGATCATTTTTTTCATTTGAGAGAAGGATCCGGATTGCATCTTATAGAAATACACACCACTGCCAAATCCGGTGGCATTCCAAGATACCTGATATGTTCCGGCTTCTTTTAACTCATTCAATAATGAAGCAACTTCACGGCCGAGAATATCATATACCGTCAATGAGACAAATCCCGTTCTGGTCATGCTGAACGAAATGCTCGTGCTGGGGTTGAACGGATTCGGATAATTCTGCGATAACGAAAATACTTCCGGAATTCCTGCTTCCTGCTCTTTTACGCTTGTTAACAACCATGCAGCTTTTCGTGCCGGATACCAGTTCAAATCGCCAACCGGGAAACTGCCGTCTGCTTTGGTGTATGATTGAGCCGTAATGCCGTACGATGCATTGACTGGATTGTCGAATCCATTGGCAATGGAATCCTGATACAGGAATGACCAATTCTCGGGCTGCACCAACGCGTTCGGAGCCATCAACGCTGAATCGATAAATTTATCGATCGATGCTGGAGGTGCTTTAAACGTAAGCGGTTCCACAAAATATGCTTTTGTTGAATCAGTCAGCAGCTTATTAATGGTCGAAGTAATAATACCGGGAACATCGGTGGAGTCTTTCCATTTAAGGAAAAGATCTTTGTATTTCTGTTCCCAATAGATATTGTTATTTCTCACCGTGATCTTCGCCCCCGAAAAAACTGTATCGAGCGTCAGAACATACATCAGGTTTTTTTCCGGCTGCGTCTGTTCATGTGTTGTTGCGGCAACGGAAGTGCGTTTCTTAAATGAACCGAGCGCGATGGTGTTCATGAAAATATTATTAGTGATCACAAGTTCTTTGGCTTTCCCTGCCTGTAATCCGCCGTGAAAACCTTCTGTTGTCATACCGGTACAATGATCGAACTTAATATAGTTTACCGTGGTGCCGATGTTTCTGAGAATACGATCGGACAGATTAAAGAACGTGGTATTGCGGACAACAACGGAGTCCTGAATATTTGTCGGTCTGATGTCAACAACTCTTCCGTTTCCGCCCAGCGTCTTTGGATGACCAATGCTGTGGATAAAGCAATCATCAATGTAGATGCTGCAGCTATCGCCTTGCAGAGCAAACGCACTTCCGCGATCGTGCACCACTTCGCAGTCTTTCACCCAGAGGCTGGCACCATTATAAATGTTGATGTAACGGTTGTTCACGCCGCCGGTCGGTCGTGATGCATCAAGGGTTAGCCCCTCAAGTCTGCCGCTCGAACGAAAATTGATATTATACGCATAGGTTGTGCCAGTCGTTGGTTCCGGAATTAATAATGGTTTATATCCGGTGCCGCTTTCCGCTTTGATATACAAAAAATAGTTTGTGTTTTCGATCAGTGAAACGCAAGGATATACCCCTCCGCGTTTCAGGATATATATTGTCTGTGTTGGAAGAGCTGCCATTCGTGCTACCGAGTCCCCCTTAATTGTTGTATATATCGCATCCTTTCCCGGCTGGATGGTGATCAGCCTTTGGCTTTGTGCCAAACCGACCAGGACTGCTATTAACACTATTGCGTAAATAGTTTTTTTCATGCGAACTGCTCCTTTAGTTGATTGATAAAACTGTTAATAATAGTACTGCTGCGAAACGATGTTCTCTCTAAAAAATAATATCGATACTTGCACTGCCCGTCATGCCATAATAATATTCGCTCGTCGGAAAATCGGCCGCACCGTAATACGCCTGATCCGGCTGATTGGTAATATTGACGAGATTGATATTCAAGCTCATCCAATCGAAAAATTTATATTTTATTGTTGAATCCCAACGTTGGAATTCTTTATTCCATGTATCGCTTTCGGCTATTTCTCCAACAGCACTGATGCTGGGTCCCTGATAGGAATAAGAAACCCTTGTTGACAATTTACCGATATCATAGCCGAGTGAAAGGTTGATGATCTTGTCGGACTGACCGGGCATCGGACCTTCGCGTTTGAAATCGGTCAGGTCGTATGTATATCTTGGGGGCCGGGAACCGGGGATTTGCGTCGCATTGAATTTATAGAACGGAAAGTATGTCTTCGACCATATACGCGAGTAATTGACATTGAAGACGAATCCTTTCATCAATTCCGGCATCCACGAGTAAAACGCTAACTGTGTCTGCCATTCCACTTCGATCCCACGGACTTCTGCGCGGTCGGCATTTTCATATGAGGTCATCGCATATCCGCCTTCTTTTCCAGGAATTCCAAGCGCAATAATATCCTCCATCTTAAATACTTGTGACCGTTTCCGGTAGAAGATGTCGCGCAGATCTTTGTAATATCCGCTTAAAGAAAAGAACCCGGCAACGTTGCTGTATAAATACAACGAAGCATTATAGTTTTCTACTCTTGTTGCTCTCAACAACGGATTGCCCCGATTGATGGTCGCATTGGATGGATCGAGCCGAGTCCAGGGTGAAACCCAATAGTAATCGGGGCGTGATAATGTTTTATTTGCAGAGAGACGAACATCGAAACCGTCGACGATAAGAATTTTTGCATGAACATGGGGAAACCAATTTTCGTAGACACGCGTTGTCGTTGTATCCTTCATGATACCTGCTCTACCGTACACTTCGTATGCTGATGTCCATACCGAAGTGTACCGATTATTATCATGTTCATATCGGGCACCGGTTATCACCGTAAGAACATTTCCAAGCTTTAATTCCGTCATCAAATAGCCGGCAGAAACTTCTTCCTTTAGATTGTAGCTTTCCGACAGCGAATTTCTATCGAACTGGAATGACGGACGCTGTTGTTCAGCCCAATCCTTCTGCACATCCCGGTCAAAAAGCGGAAATAGTTTGTATTTGTCATTCACAACGCTTGCGCTGTTATTTAACGGCTTTGTAAAATTGAGAGCGGAAATATTTCCATTAGAGGTTTTTATCAGCGGGTGATTGTAAAACTGCTGTGCCACCGAAATAAAGGATCCCCCCAAATAATACTGTCCAAGTCCATGCCCGTCCGATTTATTGTCGCGGGTTGACTGGGAGTACTTTCCTCCTGCTTTTATCGAGGCTGCAAACAAATCCCCAATATTGAAAGGAACTTTCAGATTATATTGACCAACATAATCCGATTGAACCATTTTATTCGGTCTGTCATAGTTATCCCGTAAGAGCATCTCGGGAACATTATCCTTTGAGGCGGCAATATATGTCGACACATCCTTTGAAGATAATTTTGCGTTATCAAACGGCGAAACCTGCCACAACGTCATCGAAAAATCGTAGGAATTATTGTTGACGATCTTATAGGAAGAAAGTGACCAATCCATGTTTGTTCCCAGAAGTCTCAATTCTCCATTAAGCGCATTCGATAGTCCATTCAGCGATGTTCGGGAATCCCGCACGGTATACGTTAATTTATCCGCTTTGGGATCATACAGTTTTGTAATGCTGAAAGGATCACGCGTCGTCATACTGTAAAAATTTGTCAGCCAAATTGCCCCTTCTTCGAACGCATAATCAAGGGTCACGCTTGCTCCAAACCGCTTTCGTGTTTCAACGGAGTTGGCAACCGTAACATCTTCACCGCTGATCGGAACGATACCGGTGACGGTGTCCCGCAGACCTCCAACGGAAAACGATGCGCGATAACTTTCGGAACCGCGGTTCACGCTTTCATAATTACCGGTCGTAACAATGCCGATTGCATTGTCGAAAAACCGGTCGCTGTATTCACCTGTTACTTTATAATCTCCGAAACTCTTTGCCAATTGATTATATCCCGGGCTCAATTTCAATTGCATCTTCTGTTCTTCCGGTGCCTTCTTAATTTTCAGGTTCACAACGCCGCCGACTGCTTCTGCATCCATATCGGGAGTGGTCGCCTTAAACACTTCTATCCCTTCCAGAGATTCAGAAGAGACCATGCTGAGATCGACAGAACGGTCCGTTGTGGAAGTGGATGGGATCTTTATCCCGTTAACGGTGATCGCATTCATTTTTGGTTCTAATCCCCGGATCACAATTTTACTTGCTTCACCAGCGCTGCGGATAAGAGAAATACCCGGCAAACGGCCGACAGCTTCCGCTGCATTCGCATCCGGCAGTTCTTTAATCCTGTCGGCTGAGACAACATTGACCATGACCTGCGAGGAGATCTGCTGGTTGATCGCTGCAACTTGTCCTTTACGCTGGGCAGTAATGACCACTTCTTCGCCGACAACACCTTCGCTTTGCAGCTGTACAGTCAGATTCACATCGGTCTTATTGCTGAAAGAAACAGGAATGAACTTCGTTGCATAACCGATGTAGGATATCCGAACGGTGTATGAACCATCGGGAATGTTCATGATCCTGAATTTTCCATTGATATCTGCAACTCCTCCAAATGCCGTCCCCGGCAAATACACATTTGCCCCGATCAGGTATTCTTTGGATAAAGAATCGGTGATAACACCGGTTAACATTGATTGGGAATAGGCGTTGGTAAGAGGAAGGAAAAAGCAGATTAACAGAAGGAATCTTATACCAGTGGTTTTCATGTGTATTTTTTCCATTTTGCTGAAGAATAAATATTTTAGTGACTGAACTTTGTGAATACCAACCTCGCTCTCCAACGGTCTTCGTGTTGCTTTCCTCGCTTTTTTTTGTTAATAATGTAGGACTTAAATGAGTGGCAGTGAAGTAAAAGGCAGTGAAAATCAAGCAATTCACTTGTAAATTGCGGGAAAGCTTCAGATTTATTGATAATTATCAGTTATTTCTATCCCATCACGA
>CAJBTU010000217.1 GCA_903958625.1 uncultured Ignavibacteriota bacterium
AGAGGAAAATATGAAATATCTTCGCAATACAAGCATCCTTATTCTCGTTCTCTTCGGCATTTCCTTGTCCGACGAGGGAATGTGGACGTTCGATAATCCGCCAAAGAAACAATTGAAAGATAAATACGGTTTCGACATAACTCAGGAGTGGCTCGATCATGTTCGCCTCTCCTCCGTGCGATTCAACGACGGCGGTTCCGGATCGTTTGTTTCTTCCAACGGACTCGTAATGACAAATCACCACGTTGGCGCAGGACAACTGCAGAAAATGTCAACGCCGGAAAAAGATTATATCAAGACCGGTTTTTATGCCCGTACAGCGGCAGACGAGGTGAAATGCGTAGATCTTGAACTCAACGTATTGACCGAGATGGAAAATGTTACCGAAAAAGTCATGGGTGCGATCGCCGGTAAATCGGGCGGAGAAGCAATGATGGCACGCCGCACGATCTTGGCGCAATTGCAGAAAGAGAGCAACGAAAAGACCGGTATGCGTTCCGATATCGTTACGTTATATAATGGAGCGGAATACTGGATCTACCGTTATAAAAAATTCAACGACGTTCGTCTGGTTATGGCTCCCGAAAAACAGATCGCGTTCTACGGCGGAGACCCGGATAATTTCACTTTCCCTCGGTACGATGTTGATATGTGTTTCTTCCGTGTCTATGAAAACGGGAAACCGTACAACACTGCTCATTTCCTGAAATGGAAGACTGCTGGTGCAGCCGACGGAGAATTGGTCTTTACATCCGGACATCCCGGTTCAACGAACCGTCAGCAAACGTACGCTCAGATCGAATATTCGCGCGATTATCAATATCCTGCCCGTCTTGCAACATTCAAACGAACGATCGCTTTATTGAAACAGTTTTCCTCGCTGGGCGAAGAACAACGACGCCGTGCCGATGGAATGCTCTTTGGATACGAGAATTCACAGAAAGCCATGACCGGCGAATACCAGGGATTACTGGATAAGAATTTGATGGCAAAGAAACAGAACGATGAAAAAGAACTCTTGAACAGAATCAATGCAAATCCAGAATTGAAAGCAAAATATGCATGGGCATGGGATTCCATCTCAACGGCGATGGAACGGACACGGTCACGGTTCAAAGAACTTACCTACCGCGGATTGAGCGGTTCGCTCGGTTCACGAGCATTGACCATTGCCCGTTATGCCAATGAATCGAAAAAACCGAACGGCGAACGTATGCCGCAATTCCAGGATGCAATGGTAAAATTGACTTTAGAAAATCTTTATTCTCCCGCACCGGTCTATCCCGATATGGAAGAAGTATTGATGGCAGACCGATTCCAGGAAGCACTGGAAATGCTCGGAGCCAACGATCCCTGGGTCATGGCTGTTCTCGACGGAAAAACTCCGGCGGATGCGGCAAAGATGTACGTAACAGGAACAAAACTCGCCGATCCGGCATTCCGTAAAGCGTTGATCGAAGCGGGTGAAAAAGAGATCGCTGCATCGACCGATCCGATGATCGCACTTGCTCGAAAAATAGTTCCGTTCGGCGACGAAATGCGCACATGGCAGGATAAGAATATTTCCGGATTGATCTCCATGGCAAGCGAAGCAACAGGCAAAGCGCGTTTTGCGGCCTACGGAAAAGAACTTCCTCCGGATGCGAATTTCACGCTTCGTCTCTCCTATGGACAGGTAAAAGGATATCCGATGAACGGAACGATCGCACCAAGCATGACGACAATGTATGGTTTATACGATCATGCCTATAGTTATACAAATAATAAAGATTTTGAATTACCGCAACGATTCAAAGACGGCGTCAATAAACTGACCCTCTCTACTCCGATGAATTTGGTCACCACGAATGACATCATTGGAGGAAATTCAGGATCCCCGGTGGTCAATGCGAAAGCGGAACTTGTCGGATTGATCTTTGACGGCAATATCGAAAGTCTCCCCGGACGTTTTCTATATTCGGAAGAAAAGAACCGCGCCGTCGCTGTCCATCCCGGCGTGATGATCGAAACGATGCGAAAATTATATGAAGCAAATGCTCTGGCCGATGAAATTGAAGGCGTTGTAGCAAAACCTGAACCACCGAAAGAAACACCGGTTCCGCCTGCAAAACCTGCGCCAAAGAAGAAGAAATAAAAAGCAGTAAAAGTTTCCGGATCCTTTTCGTCTTCGGAGACGTACCGTAGAGAAAAAGGCATTCTGAGTTTTCAGAATGCCTTTTTTGTTGTACGATTTTAATTATATTACTGTATCGAAACTTCTGAAAAACTAGTTGTGCATTGTCATTTCCCCAAAGGGGTCACTTCGTGACGAGTCCCGATGTGTCGGGACGAGAAATCTCACACCTCAAATTCAGAAAAAAGCGAGATTCCTCTTCGCTTCGCTCATCTCTACGAGCCGTAGGCGGAATGACATTGACGTGAGATATTTCAGATGTCTCGTGTCATAATTTTAATCGGTTCCAATAACTCATGTTACTACACAGATCTGCAGGAGAATGTTTGAGGCTCAAGTGTCTTTAACGAAAAATATTTTCACACGTCAATTCCTTGCGGCATTATTTTGCAGCATTCCCCTGCTCTCGCAAAATATGTTCAATGTCACTCTCCGTTTGGATTTCTCTTCCGTTGATGCCCTGATCGAACTGAGCGAAGGAAGAATTGCTAATGTCAATCGTGTTGCAGAGTTGAAAGGGAATCAGATCGCCGCTGCGACAAGCGCTTTACTTGCACGGGAACCCTATTCAACGCAGACTTTTGCCCGCGAACTTGAACGGTTCCGTAACGGCGCAAGCCTTTCCAATGATATGTTCGGATTGAGTTCATCATCAGCCTACCTTC
>CAJBTU010000218.1 GCA_903958625.1 uncultured Ignavibacteriota bacterium
GTGACTGGAGTTCAGACGTGTGCTCTTCGATCTGGCATCGCAGTCATCAAAGACTGCACAATATCGCCTGATGAAACGATATCCGCTCCAAAAGAACGGATGAACTCCACCGTCCCGGCATCCACTTTTGACAGGTACGGTATATCATTATTCGGCGAGTATTCCATGCAAATGGTCTTTGATCCGGCGAGGATCTTCTGTATGCCAGCATGCAGAGTCTTCCATTGACTATAGATCGTTTTGTCACCGGGGAGATGATCAAGATCGTATTGTTCAATATTGTGGACCAATTTTTGTGGGATTCCCTTCGCCGGGATGAAATAAAAATAGCGCCGTGAAGAGAGTTTCCCGGAGGACATTTCCAGTATTTTGGTAGCAAAAGTATTGTTATTCCGGAAATTATAGATCAACCATCCGTCCAATTTATACTCGGCCAATTTTTTCTGGATTTGATCAATTTTCAATTGAAATGTCATGCTCATTCCCTTTCATTTCCATAAATATAGATAATAAAAAACCCTCAGCCAAGAACTTTGACTGAGGGTTATTTTTTTTGAAACCGTTAAACTGCTTCGGGAAGAACTAGTACATGTCACCCATTCCGCCGCCTGGCGGCATAGGGGGCATCGACTTTTTTTCTTCCGGTTTTTCGACAATAGTTGCCTCTGTTGTCAGTAACAACGCTGCAACGCTTGCTGCGTTTTCAACCGCTACACGGCTCACTTTGGTAGGATCGATAACGCCGGCCTGGATAAGATTCTCATACGTTTCCGTAAGAGCATTGAATCCAAAATCATCCTTGCCGTTTTTCACTTTATCAACAACAACCGATCCATCCAAGCCGGCATTCGCAACGATCTGGCGAAGCGGTTCTTCAAGAGCACGGCGAAGAATTTGAACGCCGGTCTTCTGATCTGCATTTGTTGTTTTCACGTCGTTCAATGCATCAATGGCACGCAGGAAGGCAACGCCGCCGCCGGGAACGATTCCCTCTTCGACTGCTGCTCTTGTTGCATGCAATGCATCTTCAACGCGTGCTTTTTTCTCTTTCATTTCCACTTCGGTGGATGCACCGATTTTCAATACGGCAACACCGCCGGAAAGTTTTGCAAGACGTTCCTGCAGTTTTTCTTTATCATAGTCCGACGTTGTTTTGTCGACCTGTGATTTGATCTCTGCAATACGTTTTTTAATGTCTTCTTTCTTTCCTGCTCCTTCAACGATTGTTGTGTTGTCTTTGTCGACAACAATTTTCTTGGCTGTTCCAAGATACGCAAGCGTTGCGTTCTCGAGTTTGTATCCTTTTTCTTCGGAGATTACCTGTGCACCGGTGAGGATCGCAATATCTTCCAGCATTGCCTTGCGGCGATCGCCGAATCCGGGAGCTTTCACGGAAACAACGCGAAGTGTTCCGCGCAATTTGTTCACGACCAGCGTTGCAAGAGCTTCGCCTTCAACTTCTTCAGCAATAATCAGGATCGGACGGCCAGATTGCGCCATCTTCTCAAGAATTGGAAGAAGGTCTTTCATTGCGCTGATCTTTTTATCGTGGATAAGGATGTACGGATTTTCAAGTTCAGCTTCCATCGTATCTGCGTTTGTCACGAAATACGGTGAAAGATATCCGCGGTCGAACTGCATACCTTCAACGACGTCAACAGTCGTCTCTGTACCCTTTGCTTCTTCAACGGTGATCACACCGTCTTTACCGACTTTTTCCATTGCATCAGCAATCAGGTTACCGATTGTCGAATCGTTATTTGCAGAGATCGTACCGACCTGAGCAATTTCTTTCTTTCCGCTGACCGGTTTGCTCATAGCTTTCAAGCGTTCGATCACCTTCACAACCGCAAGATCGATGCCGCGTTTCAAATCCATCGGATTTGCACCGGCTGTAACGTTCTTTAAGCCTTCGCGAACGATTGCCTGGGCAAGAACGGTTGCTGTCGTTGTTCCATCACCGGCAACATCCGATGTTTTGGAAGCAACTTCACGAACCATCTGTGCACCCATATTTTCAATTGCATCTTCCAATTCAATTTCTTTTGCAACAGTCACGCCGTCTTTTGTAACGGTCGGCGCACCGAATTTCTTATCGATGACGACATTTCGGCCTTTCGGTCCGAGAGTAACTTTTACTGCATTGGCAAGTTGATCGACACCGCGCTTTAAGCCAGCACGCGCATCAAAATCAAACGTAATAATTTTCGCACCCATAGTATTTATCTCCTTGGTTTAATGTACTTATTCAGAATAATTTATTTCGGCATTATTGCGAAGATGTCGCTCTCACGCATAATGAGAACATCCTGTCCGTCAACGGAAACTTCTGTGCCGGAATATTTACCGTATAACACTTGATCGCCGACTTTTACTTCCATCGGAATTTTCTTGCCATCCTCTGTTACTTTGCCCGGACCTGTTGCAATTACTTCGCCCCATACTGGTTTTTCTTTCGCAGTATCGGGAAGAAATAGACCACCCTTGGTCTTTTCTTCTGCTTCAGCGGGTTTTACAACAATTCGATCTGATAATGGATGAATTTTCATGGATCCTCCTTATAACATATTGATTTATTTCACGTTATGGGAAGCGCAATTTTAGCACTCCCTCATTTTGAGTGCTAATATAACGACATATTATCTGATTGTCAAGAGTGCGGGTGTCGGATTTTCACACTATTAATCCATTGGATAGGGTAATAATACGGTCGGCTCGGTTTGCAAGGTCTTTATTGTGCGTGACGATGACGAATGTCTGGTGATGGCGTGTGCGGAGATCAAACAGAAGATTATGAAGCTTTTCGGCATTTTCCGCATCAAGGTTACCGGAAGGCTCATCGGCAAAGATAATTTTGGGAGAATTCATTAATGCTCGTGCAACAGCAACTCTCTGCTGTTCCCCGCCGGAAAGTTCGCTCGGTTTGTGATGTTCCCTCTCCGTCAGACCGACTTCGTTCAGCAATAATTTTGCTCTCGGCAGCTGTGTCGCTGCTGTTTTACCTGCAATAAGAGCAGGCATTAACACATTTTCCACTGCTGAAAATTCCGGCAGCAGGTGATGGAATTGGAAAACGAAACCGATGTTGGCATTTCTGACTTTAGAGATCTGTTCATCAGAATATTTTGTCACATCCTTCTCTTCAAACAATATCTCACCTTCCGATGGTTTATCGAGAAGGCCTAAGAGGTGCACTAGAGTGCTTTTGCCGGCACCCGATTGGCCGACGATCGCAACGATTTCACCTTGTGTGAATGAAAGTGATATCCCTTTTAACACTTCAAGGGTTCCTGATGTGCCGGTAGTATATTTTTTATGAATATTCTTTGCTTCTAAGATCATTGTTACTCCCAACGAACTGCTTCAGATGGCTGTAATAGTGCCGCACGTTTTGAAGGATAATATGCAGCAAGTGAACATAATAGTAATGCGGAAATAGGGACCAATATCATGTCCATGGTTCTCATCTCGATCGGAATTGCCGGGATGATATAAACATTTGAATCCAGGGCAAATAAATGGAACGTCGTTTGCAACCAGCAGATCAATGTACCTAATCCCAGTCCGAGTAAAGACCCTACGATGCCGACCAGCGCACCTTCCAATCGGAAAATGATCAAGATATCATTTTGTGTTGCTCCCATCGCCTTCAGAATTCCGATATCCCGTGTTTTCTCGATGACCGTCATTGTCAGCGATCCCAACAAATTGAATGAAGCGACAGCGATAATCAGTGCAAGAATGATGAATGCCGTCCATCGTTCTACCTGCATTACCGAATAAAGATCTTTATGCAGATCGTACCATGATTGTGCAACGATCGAATCGCCGAATCGTGATTGTATTTGCGAAATAAATTTTTCGGAGTCATCGATAGAACTGAGACGTATATCATATCCCTGAACGGAATTAGTCGCGAATAAATGTTTTGCCGTTGTCAACGATGTAAAAGCAAATAATCCGTCATAATCCTTGTTCCGCGCCTCATAAATACCGGCTACCCGTAACGCGAATAATTGGGGAAGCGCAATGCCGGTAAGTGCATCCTGCACACCGGCCGATGTGACGACGTACAGTGTATCGTCGATCCCAATTCCTAATTTATCGGCGAGACTGTATCCCACAACAATTTCGGACGCCGTGCTGCCGAAATTTGTATTACCGATGATCATGCTGTTGGGAACGCCGGAAACCTTAGCAATCGAGCCAGGTTCAAGTCCCCTGATGAAAATTACTTTGTTTGTTTTCTTTGAGATCAACATCCCTTTCCCGGAAACATAACCGGAATGCCCGGTAACATTCTTTTGAGAGGCGATGTATTCGTTGATCGAACTCAATTGCTCGGGTGAAATATTTTTTTTCACCTGGATCCTCACGTGCGGATCGAATCCAACCAGGATATCCGTAACCAAACCGTTGAAGCCATTGAAAACCGAAAGAACAACTATCAACGCTGCGACGCCAATGGTAACGCCGAGAATGGAGATCAAAGAGATCACCGTAATGAAACTCGCTTCTTTCTTTGCGAGTAAATACCGTTTCGCTATGAAAAATGTGTATTTCATCAGCCGAGCCTTATCGCTTTAATGGGATCAAGTTTTGCTGCAAGCTGCGCAGGAATATATGATGCCAACACACACAGTACAATACTGATGGATGATACGATGATAAAATTCTCCAGACGGAAATAGATCGGTACCGTCTTCATAAAATAGATAGCCGAAGGAAGGGAAAAGAACTGATACTGCTGCTGCAACCAGCAAACAATAAATCCGATCAAATTGCCGAACAGCGTACCCACAAATGCAATAATCGTCCCTTTGATCAAAAAGATCCTTTTAATAGCAGCGTTGGATGCCCCTAATGAACGAAGTATTCCGACCTGTTTTCTTTTTTCCAAGACAAGCATCAGCAACGTTCCGACTATATTTACGGCAGCAACAGCAATGATCAGTCCCAAGATCAGCGGGATCGGTTCTTTTTGCAGTTCAATCCACGTAAAGAGATTCCGGTACAGTTGGAACAATGTTCTTGCATTGAACGGATAACCCAGCACATCCATAACATTTTTAGCCGTCTCCGGAGCACTATTGACATCATTGAGCATAATTTCAAATCCGGAAACCGCTTGATCGAAATTGATCAGTTGTTGGACAGCTGGTATGCCGGTATAAAAATATATATCATCGTATTCAGACATTCCCGATTCATAGACACCTTTGACAACGAAAGCCATAACATTCGGCGCAAGAACCGTCTGAATATGCCCCTGCAACCCGAAGACAAGCACGGTATCATTCAATTGCGCACCTATCGTTGCCAGTAATTTTTTTCCGACAACGCAACCGTAGACACCGTCCGCAACCTTTTCAAAATTCACTTCGCCTTCGATAAGATATTGGTATATGCCGCTTTCACCGGACTTATTTTCAATTCCTTTAACAATGATCCCTTCCGTTGACTCGCCATAGTTTACCATACCTTCTTTGGCGATGAATGCAGAGACAGAGCGGATATTCGGAATCTCTTTTTTTAGTTTCGTTTCGACATTCTGGTAATACCGGATCGGCTGGTTGGTGTATGTTGTCACCTGGATGTGCGTGGTAAAACCGATTACTTTTTCTTTCAGTTCCTTTTCAAAACCGCCGAGGATCGTCAGCGCAATAATGAGGGATGCAACACCGAGTGTTACTCCTGTGATCGAAATGAGCGTGACAAACGAAATAAAATTCTGCGAGCGGGATGTTTTTTGGAATTGAAGGAATCGCCGGGCGACAAATGTAGTGAATGACATGTTATGCTACCTTTTGATTGCTTGCCTGCATCAAATAGGCTTTGATGAATTTATCCAGATCTCCGTCCATTACACCCTGCGTGTCGCTGGTCTCATGCTCTGTCCGGTGATCTTTCACCATGTTGTAGGGATGGAAAACATACGAGCGAATCTGACTTCCCCATTCTATCTTTTTCTTGGTTCCTTCGATCACTGCAAGGCGTGCTTCCTCTTCCTCTTTACGTATCTGGTACAAACGCGACTTCAGCATTTTCATTGCGCGTTCACGGTTTTGAAATTGCGAACGTTCTTCCTGGCAGGCCACAACGACACCGCTTGGTATATGGCGGAGGCGTACGGCTGTTTCAACCTTGTTCACGTTCTGTCCCCCTTTTCCACCGGCACGGTACGTGTCCATTTCAATGTCAGCGGGATTCACTTCTATTGCAACATCATCTTCGATCTCTGGATAGACGAACACTGATGCAAACGACGTATGGCGTCGTTTGTTGGCATCGAAGGGTGAAATGCGTACGAGACGGTGAACGCCGATCTCCGCTTTTAAATAACCGAAAGCATAATCTCCAAAGATCTCAATGGTTGCACTTTTTATCCCGGCTCCGTCTCCGTCCTGTCGATCAGCCAGAGAGATTTTATATCCGTTCTTTTCACACCATCGTGAATACATTCGCAGCAGCATCTCGGCCCAATCCTGAGATTCCGTTCCGCCGGCACCGGAGTGGACTGTTAATATTGCATTCCGTTTATCGTCAGCACCGCTGAGCATATTGCGGAATTCGATATCAGCGATGGCATTGGTGATCTTTGTCAATTCTGCATCGATATCGTTCTGCAATGACTCATCGTTTGATTCTTCCGCAAGTTCGATGAATGCTTTCGCATCGTCGGCCAACCGGACGCAAAGCGACCATGCATCGACCCACGATTTACGTGTATTGATCTCCTGCATCACTTTTTGCGCTGCGACGTTATCGTTCCAGAAATTCGGTTCAGAGGTTTTCTGTTGGTAGGAGTCTATTTCGCTTTGTTTGACTTCGATGTCAA
>CAJBTU010000219.1 GCA_903958625.1 uncultured Ignavibacteriota bacterium
CCGTTGGTATCGGTGAGAAAGATCGCCTCGCCGGATGTGTCGATGGCTTGACGCAATTTTGCCACGACAAGTTCCGCTTCTTTACCGTCTTGCATTAATTGCCATTCGCGCAGAGAACGGTCCACCACATGCGGCAAGGTCTCGAACGATTCGGGTGATTTGGCAACGTAATCCAAAGCTCCCAGTTTGATCGCTTGTACCGCTAATTGTTCATCACCGTGAGAAGTAAGCATGATCACAGGAAATTTATCTTTCCCCAACGCAATAATCTCATCCCCTTGACCGTCCGGCAAACGATAATCGACAAGAACAATGTCCGGTCTCTGCTGCCGGATCAATTGCCGGGCATCTTTGATCGTCGAGGTCACATTCACGGCGTATCTTCCCCGAGTCCCTTCAAAGGCACGCATGATCAGTTCGGCGTGACCGGATTCATCCTCGATGACAAGAATATTGCGTATCATTTCATTGCTGTTCATTGGTATGATCTTCCAAAAAATATTTCACCGCGAAACATCTCCGCGTGCGGGGAAATCCCGGACATAATTACATTATCATGTTCGATAATATCACTATTTACCACGGCCGCTTATTCCAGGCCAGCCAATAAAAACCAAGATCCTTTAAAAGCATCGCAAAATTATCGAAATCAACCGGCTTCGTAACATAACTGTTGGCATGATATTCGTACGCCATCGCCATATCGCGTTCACCGTCGGACGTGGTAAGGATGACAATGGGGATCATATTCATGCTCTTGTCGCTTTTTATTTCCCTCAGCACTTCCAGACCGTCGATGCGCGGCAGACGCAGGTCGAGCAGGATAAGATCGGGACGTGGATATTTGGACCGATCCGAAAATTGACCGCGTCCTTTCATGTAATCCAGCGCCGCTTCGCCATCCTCAACATGGCTGATCTGATTCGCCACCTGGAACTCTTCAAGATTGCGCTTGACTAACTCGGCATGATCGGGATTATCCTCAACCAGCAAGATTGTTAACGGATCGCCATTCATGATAATTTTTCCTTTCGTGTATGTTGGATTGATGGCAGAGTAAAATTGAATGAAGAACCTTTTTTATTTCCTTCTGATTCCACCCATATTCTTCCGCCGTGCACTTCTATAATACGGCGTGCGAGTGCGAGCCCGATGCCGGATCCTTTCGACGAGGCATCCAGTTTGTTGAATAGGCCAAAGATTGTTTCGTGATACCGAGAATCGATCCCTTTTCCATTGTCACGGACAAAGAAGATACGCTCGCCGCCGTTCTCCCGCATTCCAATGTCGATGCGGGGAGCCGGCTGATCCTCCATGAACTTAAGAGCATTTTCAACCAGATTTTGAACCACTTCAAAAAGTCGTCGACGGTCGGCCTGCACCACCGGGAGTCCGGCTTGAATTGCTACGGTCGCATTTCCGTTGGAGATTGGACCCGAAAGCAGAGTGATCACTTCCTGAGCCAGGATATCCAACGCGATCTCGCTCGGCGGATTGATAATGCGACCGATACGGGAAAGTTCCAGCAGATCTTCGAGCAGACCGTGCATCTTGTTGGCGGCATCGGCGATTCGTTTCAGATCGGAATCGAATCTGTCATGCCTGCCGCGTGCAAGATCTTTCAGCAGTCCTCCGGAAAATCCTTTAATGGTGATGAGGGGACTTTTCAAGTCATGCGAAACCGTATACGTAAACCGTTCCAGTTCGGCATTTTTTTCCTGTAATTCTTTCTCTTTCCGTTTTCGGTCCGAGATATCCTCAAAGATGGTCGCAAATGAACCTTTTGCCGGCGAAATTATACCGATGTGAAAATGCCGGTCCAAGGGCGGGAAATATGTTTCGAACGCATATGGTATACCGGTATTGGCCACAGCAGCAAATTCGGCAAAGTACGGAGGGGTCTGCGTTTGGTATAATTCGCTCGCCAGTAAACCGCGTGCCTTTGTCTGTGAAAGTCCTGTATGATTCTCGTATGCCGCATTGACGTCGACAATACGGTAATCTATTGCCTTCCCGCCGTCATAGATCATTTCATGGAGTGCAACACCTTCCGTCATATTCTCAAACAGTGTGCGGAATTTTTGTTCGCTTTCCTGCAACGCTTCTGCCAAATGCTTCTGTTCGGTGATGTCTTTAATCGTTCCCAGCATCGTTACAGGTTGCTGATGCTCGTCGAATTTCAATTCACCTACTCCATGTACCCATCGTTCCGACTGATCTCTCCGGCGGATAATTTTATATTCTTTGTCAAATTTAGATTTTTTGCCGATAACATCCTGAAGAAAATACTCCAGCATTATTTTTTGCCATTCGGGATGAATAATTGAGCTCCAGCCATCAATGGATTTATCAAAATCAGCATCGATCCCAAAAATGGAATCGAGAATTTCAGAACTTCTCCATTTACCGGAGGCAATATCCATAGAATATGTGCCAAGTTCAGCAATCGTCTGTGTATCTTTTAAGAATTTTTCGCTCTCTTTCAGCGCTTTTTCCATCTGCTTGCGCAGGGTAATGTCGATCGTTACTGCAACAGAGCGTGCGATATTGCCTTTCTCGTCATATTCTGAAACGGCTGTGAGCAGTGTATCGATAATCTGTCCGTTCTTTTTTACGAACTGATATTCGATATTATTGCAAATTCCCGTCTTCATAAATTCCGGAAGGACGGTTTCATTAGCGTATCTCCGTGAAGCGTCAGTTAGGAATTCCGACGATTTTTTTCCGATCACCTCATCCCTTTCATACCCTAATGTGGTCAGCCAATATTCGCTGACACTGTTCAAAACGCCGTATGGATTGATCGAATGCAGCATCACCGGAGTATTGTTGTATAACGAACGGTATTTTTTCTCGCTCTCACGCAATGCTTCTTCGGTTCGTTTCCGTTCGGTGATGTCCAATATCGAGGCAAGAAACTGGTGTACCGTGCCATCAGGATTACGTTGACACGAAACGCTCAGAGTCGTATAAACGATCGAACCATCTTTTCGAACAAAACGTTTATCGAGTTCATAACTATCCCGTTTACCCGATACTACCTGATTGAACAGCTCCAGATCGGAATTCAAATCATCCGGGTGCGTCAATGCAACCCATGATAATGCCGTAAGTTCTTCTTTCGTGTAGCCCAGCAATTGGCATAAACGGTCGTTCACCTCCACCCACCCTTTTTCAGGCGAGGTAACACAAATACCAATCGATCCAATCTCAAAATATCCCTGATATTTTTCCTTGCTTTTTTTAAGATGTTCCTCCGCCAGTTTCCGTTCCGTGATATCGCGGAAAACACCGTATGTCCCGACAAAACCATTTTCATTGTCTCTTTTCGGAACTGCCGTAACAATAATGTTCCGTTTTTCCCCGCTGGACCTTACGATCTCAAGTTCATAAACGCTTTTATTCCCCTTTACTCTCGCTGCACTCTGCTGCTGAACATGGGCAAACTGTTCTTCGGAAACGAACTGATGAAGATTCTTTCCTACTAACTGTCCGGATTCAACACCGAAGATCTCTTCGGCGGCACGATTGGCAAAATCGAAACGTTCCTGCGGATTCACAAACCCGATACCTTCACCCGTACTTTCAATGATGGTGCGGAACCGCTCTTCGCTCTCACGCAGAACTTCTTCCATGACATATTTTTCCGTGACGTCGGAAAATACCAGTACCACACCGTGAGTTTTACCCGCATCGTCTTTTATGGGAGCTGCGCTGTCGGCGATCTGATATTCATTTCCGTCTTTTGAGAGCAGCACCGTATGGTTTGCCATCCCGATGATCCCGTCGGTTTCCAGCACACGGGTTACCGGATTGACAACGGTCTGGCGCGTTTCCGCATTGACAATGTTGAACACATCCAGCAGCGGTTTCCCTTTTGCCTCCACTGAGGACCACCCGCATAATTTTTCGGCAACCGGATTGATATGTGCAACCCTGCCTTCTGCATCGGTGGAAATAACACCGTCACCGATGGAGTTGAGTGTGATGGAAAGATATTCCTCGGTGGCCCGCAAAGCTTTTTCCGCATCAAGTTTCACTTGTAAATCCTTGACCCTGTTCTGTTTCATCGCAAATCCAATGAATGCAGCGGCACTCATCGCCAACAGTACGATCGTAATAACCAGGGTCCAGACCCTTTCATAAAACGAAGAATATATTTCCGAAGTATCCATTTTTGTAACGATGAACCAGGGAGAATCAGGAACAACACCAACTTCTGCCATGACCTCCACACCGCGATAATCTTTCCCATCCATAGTTCCATCTTTTACAATTACCGCTTTTACCGCCGGCAAATTACTATTCCCCTCTATGTTCATTCGTAATTTGAGCGGTATTTCATTGTAGAACCGGAGTTGATTAAGATAGACCACATCATCACCATCGCGGCGGATGAGGAGCGTCTCACCAGATTTGCTGTCGGAAGGCCAACGCTGAATATATGGATACAAATATTTTTCAGGATCAATACGCAATGCTATTGTGCCGATAACGGAGTTACTATCAGATGCATCCATCACAGGGATCAGAATTTTTAAATATATTTTTTTGCTTTGCGCATTATAATAAAAATCCTCGAACACCACAGAACCAGTTCTAATACTGTCCATTGACCGTTGTGAGATGTACGAAAATGTCCGGTCTTGTCCCTGGCACACAACAATTTTTTGTTCAAACTTCTTGTCGAGCAGGAATATTGCATCATATTCATCGGGATTGAACAATTTGCCGATCATGAGTTTTACGCGGTTCTCGTAATGCGTGTCTTTTGTGTTTGCCAGATATTTTTTCGCCAGAATGGAAAATTCGGTGTTCCGCAGGAAGAACACAGCATCCCACATGCGCTCCTTCCTCCAGCGAACTAATTCGTTTACCTTTAAGTCGGAGATCATCGAGAGCTGACGTGTTACGTTGGCATCGTATTCTTTCCGGTAATTTAAGTAATACAAGTACCCGGAAAGAATGAACCCTGCCGTCAGAACAATGAACATTCCGGCAAGAAGAAGATCAAATGCTTTCTGTTTTCGAAGAATAATTTTCATGGCGCGAATGGTTTTGGTATTTGATAACACGATCGTTAAGACGGCTGTTTATATTTACAATCGAAAGATCATCATGCTGTATGTTTGGCACACTTCAACGTATAATTCCAAAATCCCATAAAAGACCTTAGAATCCTGTTCAAAAATCATTCCACAAATAATTTTGTGTTTTTAATGATTTTAAGGACTATCGGACAGCAGATAGCGTTCTATATTAAAACATTGGCTAATATTATTCATCGGGTTATTATTTTTTTTGCCGTCATTTTTTTCGTTCGAGAAAACCCTCCAAAACTGTAAAACCACGCAATTGTTTGTCTTGAATAACAAATTGTTTTTGGCATAACATTTGAGTGTCAATGGTCACATTGTAATGTTCAAGATACAGTATTGAACTGCAAAAATTTTAGAAATGGCCGGCAGAGAGAAAGAGTATATCGTTTGCTGACCATTTACAAAACCGCATCTTTATCTACCATTGATCGGAGTTTCACATCATGCCTGAACTTCTAGAACAGCGTGCTCAATTGCAGGAAACGATGACGTTTCTCGGCGCGATTGCCAGCGGTATTGAAGAAGCGATCGGAGAATCGGCAAACTCAATATCATATCTTGCGGGAAAACGTCTGGGAATGCAATTCTCCGAACACGCTCCCAAAACCGACGATATTGAAGAAGCCCTCCTGATGGTCGGAAAAGTGCTGAGGGAAAACGATTGCCTATGGCAATTCGAACCGTTTAAGGCACACGACCGGCCGCAGATGATCAGTCATACAGAAGAAGGAGATGAGATCATGCTTGTCTTCCGTGAATGCATGATCCGGCAATCGCTGTTCAAATTCGGTCATCATCAAAAGGGGTCTCTCTGCAACATGATGTACGGTTTCTTTTCCGGCGCTTTGAAAAATATTATGGGAAAAGAATCGAACCTTGAGATCCTTCATGCCGGCGAGAATGGATGCTATAAACGTCTGATTGTTTTCAAAAATTCTTAACCACCAACGGGAATGTTCATGTCACAAACAACATCAACCAAGAAGGCCCCGGTAACGATCAACACAGAATGGCTGAGCGATTGCTCCGGATGTCATGTCGCCATCGTGGACATGCATGAAAAACTGCTGAATGTTCTTGAAGCGATCGAGATCCTGCATTGTCCGGTTTTGACCGACATTAAGGATTACCCGAAGGCGAATATCGGATTGGTATCCGGCGCGATCAGAACCGAGCACGACCGGCATGCAGCAGAGGAAATGAGGAAAAGCTGCGATGTGATTATTGCCTGGGGTTCCTGCGCCGTTTATGGCGGAATCGCCGGCGCCGGAATCGTCCACTCCAAAGAAGAAATATTTGACGCAGTCTACGGGAACAACAAAACAACGATCTCACATAATTCCCCTACCACCGGCATTTCCCCTTTCGAAAAATTGGTCACGCCGATTGACGAAGTGATCAACGTTGATCTCTACCTGCCGGGATGCCCTCCGCACCCTGCTTTTATCTTTGATGCACTTCTGTCGCTGCTGGAAGGACGCGCCCCAAAAGCAACGAAGGAATCGGTCTGTTCCCGCTGCAACCGGACAATGGTTCATACCGAAGTGGATAAAATAAAAAAGAATTTTGAAGGAGTCGCTGAAAAAGAGAGTTGTTTTTTGAGTCAGGGGTATATCTGTCTCGGTTCGGTAACATTGGACCGCTGCATGTCTCCCTGTCCGACCAATGGAATGATGTGCACGGGCTGCGCCGGAGCAACGATGCAGGTGTTAACAGAACCAAACCGCGACATCCGCACGGAAATAGCAGACCGGATGTCCAAAATAACAAAAATCAGCAGGAACGAGATCATCAGCGAAATTGAATATTCGGCGAAAAGTCACTATTCCTACACGATGGCATCAAAGATGATCGGGAAAAAACCAACATTCCTCATAAAAAAATGGATAGCCAATACGGAAGCGGAATATGAATAAGATCATCACGATCGACCCCGTAACACGAATTGAGGGACACGCACGCGTGTTTATCAACCTCGACGAATCAGGCGGTCTGGAAAAAGCAGGCTTAATTGTTAATGAACTGCGCGGATTCGAAAAGATACTCGTCGGAATGGAAGCAGACCGTATGCCGTTGATCACTGGACGAATTTGCGGTGTCTGTCCAACGGCGCATCATCTTGCCGCTTCGAAAGCGCTCGACAATGCCGCCGGAGTCCGGCCTACGCCGGCTGCAACAATTCTTCGCGAATTAATGCTGATGGGACATCTCATTCATTCTCATTGCCTGTCACTCTTTGTTCTGCATGGTCCCGACCTTGTTCTCGGCCTCGATGCCGATCCGGCAATCAGAAATATCGTCGGCGTAGTGAAAGCGGTGCCCGACATTGCAAAAAAAGCGCTGCGCTGCCGTGCCATCGGCCAGCAGATAAACGAAATGGTCGGCGGTCGGGGAACCCATCCCGTAACCTCTGTTGTGGGCGGAATTACGTTCCTGATCGATCCGGGAAAGAAAAAACAATTAGAAGCATGGATCGACGAAGCGCTGGTCCTTGTTCAGGAACTTGCGCCGATCGCTAAAAGTCTTTTGATGAAACAGCTTGAACTCCATCCGTCCATGCTCGCTTCATGGATAACTCCGGCATGGAATGTCGGAACCGGAAATAACGGCACACTCAATCTTTATGACGGGAACATCAGAATTGTTGATGACAAAGGGACGCTCTGGAAAGAGATCGCCGTCGATACGTACGATCAGTATCTGAAAGAATCGGTTCTCGATTGGTCGTACATGAAACAGGTTCACGTGGGGGCGGACGATGCACTTCATATGTACCGTGTCGGTCCATTAGCGCGGTTCAATGCGTGCGAGCGTTACGGAACCCCGATCGCGGATGCCGAAGCTGAAATAATGAGAAAAGCATTCGGACCTACGGTGCATAATACCATTCTTCAGATCTATGCGCGGGTCATCGAATTGATCTACGTTATTGAACGGGCGAAACAACTTATTTCCGATCCGGACATCAACGGCGAAACGCGCGTTCCGGTAAAATTCCGCGGAGGACGCGGTGTCGGACATGTAGAGGCTCCGCGCGGAACGTTGATCCACGATTACGAAATTGATGCGAACGGCATTATCCGTGCGGCAAACCTTATTGTGGCGACACAACAGAATTATGCTGCGATCAATGAAACAATTGCACAAGCCGCTAACGATTTTGTCATCGGAAAAGATTCCGATCACTCATTGCTCAATGCCGTCGAATTCGGGATCCGGTGCTACGATCCCTGTCTTTCCTGCGCAACGCATGCGATGGGACCCATGCCGCTTGAGATCGTCATCTCACGCAGCGGCTCCGTTGAACGAACCGTACGAAGAGGTATCGAATGATCCATATTTCCATCCACGAACAGGCATGCCGCGGCTGTCAGCTCTGCGCAGACATCTGTCCAACGAAGGTGTTCACCTATGATACGGCATTGATGAAAGCAATCATTTCGCATGAAGAAGACTGCATCGGGTGTCTTAGTTGTTCCTATCTCTGTCCGTCCGGCGCTCTTCATCACACCGAACATCACGTTGTAAAAAATTTTTATCATGATCTCGAATTCCTTTCACGGATGGAGAAATTCTTATGAGCGCAGCTTCCGCATCGGTACCGACCGTTGAAGAACACAAAAAAGCATTCACCGAAATCGCCTTTCTGCTGGATATCTTTGCTGCAACAATCGACAACATCATGGGGGGATCAACCTCCTCCGTCGGCAGGATCGCAGGACGGGAAATGGCCAAAAAACTTCCGGTCGATCTCGTTCATCCGACACCGGCCGAAGCATTATCGGTTATTGCACAATCAATGAAAAGCGGATACGAATTTTCGTTCACCGAAGAAAATGATCAGGCAATGGTCACCTTTCAGCGGTGCGTCATCAGGGATGTCTGTAAAAGCCGTTCACTGCAGCCGGGATGTTCTTTGTGCAAGATATTCCATTCGTATTTTGACGGCATCGTGAACGAATTGATCAGCCGGCCGACAAAATCCGAACTTCTTGAAGCAGGATCATCATGCCGCGTATGCATGAAAATTCAATGAACATGCCGGTACGGTCAACAATTCTTATCGTCTGTATCGGCAATGATATTGTGGCCGATGATGCGGTCGGATATCATCTATATCATGCGTTGAATGCCTCCGGTCTCCCGCCGGAAGTAAAGACACTCTATCTCGCTGTCGGCGGGATCAATCTGCTCGATCATCTCGACGGATCGGAGCAGGCAATCATTGTGGTTGATGCCGTGAAATTTGGGAATAAACCGGGAACCATCGTCAAATCGCAATGGAATTCACTCCCGCTTCCGGTGCACTCGCCGGTTTCAATTCACGGCATCGGACTGCGTGAAGTATTTGAAATCGTTCCGGTTCTGTATCCCGGTAAGTACACCGACAATATATTCTTTATCGGGATCGAAGGAGCCGAGTTCAATCAGTGCGGAGCCGGTTTGTCCCCTGATGTCGCGAACGCTGTGGAGAAAGCAATCCTTACCATCCATGAAACAATAGAATTACTACAGGAGGTGATTCAGTAATGGCCCGCAACGGAAATATTACGCAGGATACATTTGATCTGGCGGTACAACTGCAGCCGACGGAAGAAATTGCACGGATTGCCAACGCGATGGTTGAAGGACGTCTCGACGAACGGTGCAATGCATCGCAATTCTCCGGTGAGTCACGCGTTTTGATCGATCAGATCAATAGCATGCTCGATACGCTCATCTCTCCTCTTCATCTCACGGCCCATGCGATCGACGAAATCGCTCACGGTAAAATTCCCGACTTCATCATTGAAGATTATAAAGGCGAATACAATCAGATAAAACTCAATCTGAACACTCTGCTGGCTACGCTCTACGGAATGCATTATGAGACTCAAACTCTTGTCTCCTCAATAAAAGAAGGACGTCTTGACGCCAGAGGCAATGATTGGGATTTCAGCGGCAACTGGAAAAATCTGATCGGCGGGGTGAACGAAACACTGGACGCGGTTATCGATCCTGTTCATGAGGCCAGCAATATATTGGGTCAATTGTCGGACTACAAACTCGGCGCCCGGATGCACGGTAAATATCACGGAGACCATGCTACAATAAAAAAGGCACTGAACAAAACCGGTGATTCGCTTGCTCAGGCAATTTCGAAGGTGGCAGAATCTGTCACCAACGTGCGGACCGCAGTTATTCATATCTCGGAAAAAATGGAACTGGTCTCTTCCGGTGCAACGGAACAGGCACGGGCGATCGAAGAGACATCGGAAAACCTCATGCAGATCTCCGTTACGTTTCAACAGGCAGTGTCGAATACTCAAGAAGCAAAAATAAACGTTCAACGTTCCCAGGATACAATGGTGACGGCCAAAGAAGTGATGGCGAAAATGAACGGTGCTATGGGAGATATCCGGTCCTCAACCGACAGTACCGTGACGATCGTTCAGGAGATCAATGAAATAACAAAACAGACCGATGTTCTCGCAACAAGTGCGGCCGGTAAAGCCGAAAAAGTTCGTTCATCTGCCGGTGGTTTCGGCATTGTAGCCATGGAAATTCGAAGGCTTTCCGTCCGCTGCGATGAAGCAGCGACCACATTGAAAGGAATGCTGAAAACAAATACGTTAGAACAGTCGGAAAAAGAAAACGAAAAATTGCAAACCATTATCGACGACCTGGATGAGATCGCCATGCTCTCCAATTTTCTTGGAGTGAATGCGGCCATTGAAGCTGCGCACGTAGAAGCTGCCGGTCAAGCGTTTGAAACCCTTACCGATGAAGTACGGCTTCTTGCCAAGCGGTCCGCGGAATCAGCCAGCAAGACCGAAAAGCTGATCAATCAATCGGTGGACTTGACGAAAAAAGGGGAGCTGATCGCGCAGGAACTCGACGGACATCTTGACGTCATCTTTCAGGCAACACAAAATGTCGGCCGGATGACCGAGGAAATAGCCATGGCAACGAACGATGGAGCGACGCGGATCGAGGGGATAAATATGGCAGTACAGGATATCGATAAGGTGACAACCCAAAATATCACCGCTGCCCGCGGATCGATGATGGCAATTAAAGACCTTGAACAACAATCCGTCGTACTGGATACTCTAGTGAAAAAATTTATTTTCTAGCGATGCTTCGTTGCAATTGAAAAACCAATGCCGAAAAAACTGCACCATATTTATCCTTTTTCGGCCCGGAAGAGTGTACATGATCCTTTTTCCCTTTGTTCACCCTCCCTGATATTGTCTTTACCAATGAACATATAATGACCGTATTCTGTCTGTCCGGTTTTTCAACCGTGTGGAATGTATGGCATTTGTCTATTTATGGCTGAAGTATTGAGTAAAAATCTCCTTGTAGTCATGATGATTTTCAGTGTTAGAATCTTATAATGCACATTCCCTTGAATCTCACTTTTATCCGCCTTATACTCATGTAAGTATAGTTACGTACACTATTTTCTTTTATGAATATTTTTGGTCTTTTTGCCAGCCGATATACTCAGCGTCCGAATGTTGATGCCCGGAAGCAACCGCAGAATGCTGACGAGGGGAATAAACACGTAGAGGTGGATAAAGCCCGATTTGAATCGGTGTTGATAAAAAGAGGTGTGCCCCCGCAAGTCATTGAAACGCTGTTCAAAACAATGGATGTGAACGGCGATGGTAAGATCAATGGAAATGATTTTCAGCGTGTATTACAGATGCATGCTCAAAGCGTTCGACAGACAGAACCCCAGCAATCCAAAAAAGAGACAGAAACAGTAAAGAACGCAGCGGTTAACAATGCACCTCCTCCGGAAACTGAGCAGACTCCAATAAATCCGCAGACAACAACCCAACGAAAAGAGTATGCTGCCGCAGCAACAGCGAAAAAAATTTTTACGTACAATAAGAACGGCAACCCTCATTTGCCTCCCGTCAGTACATATGTGAACACCCTTGTTTGACGCGCTTCACCGGTCATTGAAATAATTCTTCCTTGATGTACCTCACTATTGCCATATTGCTTCGACAACTCCAAACCGGCAAAACTGTACGGTGAGTCTTTAAAAAAGAGAACCCCAAAATCCATTGGGGTTCAAAACTCTTTATTCAGAACATTACCCGGTTTTCAAGGAGACTGTTCACACATTTTCTCCTATTGCGGGTTATCCTCATCCATCGTATCTCCGCCGTTCTCGCGTTCGTTGCTCTTATAGTTATTGATGTTGAAACGAAGGTTCAGCATAACAACCGGAGATTCCCGTTTGGAATAGCGGTAGTTATAAAAGTCGAACGATTCGTTCACCGCTTCGTTGATCGCCGGCGTGAAGAGATCGCGCACCTGCAGCGTGGCAGTAAGAAGATTGTCAAATAGACTCTGCCGTACGGCAACATTCGAGGAAAAATATCCTTCGCGCGTTCCCTGTGCACTTACCGTAGGACTATTATACATCGCATTCACCTGAATCATGGTTTTAGCACCAAGCCGCACCGTATTATTGCACCGTACGTTCCAGTTGAAACTGCTTTTGCTGAAATCGCTTCCGCTTAACCTTCCGGTGATCCTGTAATCATAGACATTTCCCATGAGATTCATATTCCATTTTTCCATCGGATCAAAGTTCAATACCGATTCGGCACCCAGCGCATAATCCCTGCCAATATTTTGCGGAGACTGCAAGGTCACGTTATCCGAATAAAACGATCGTATGCGGTCAATTTTATTATTCGTGACGCGGTAATACGAATCAAGCGAGATCAACGCCAAACCCATCACTTTCTGAAATCCAAGTTCATAAGAATCGATATATTCCGGCAGGATGGAAGGATTACCGATCCGTACATTATACGCATCGATCCATGTTAAAAACGGCTCGAACTCCCAGCCATGTGGGCGGTTGATCCTCCGGGTATACGAGGTCATCAATTGATTGCCCGCACCAACGTCGAATGAAAAATGTGCGGTTGGAAAATAGTCCCACTGGTCCAGCGAAAAGTTTTGATTACGGGCATCGATCTTTACTTCTCTTCCGGTATATTCACCTCGTACGCCGATCTTATATCCGAATCTCCCAAGCATACTTGAATAGATTGAATACAGGGCATATTGGTTGGTAAAATATTTAATATCATTCGAGAAAAGAGGATTCAATTCGTAGCGCGTTGTCAAAGTGTTATACGATTCCAAACTCGTTACTTCGTTCGACAACTGAAGTTCACCCTGATATCCCGCTTCAAATTTCGATTCTTCTCCGAACGGCAGCTGATAATCGATCTTCGAGGTCAATTCGCTTCCGGGTCCCGATTCGGATGCTTTCTTCCCCTCCACGATCATTGCGTTGTTGATGAGAGTGTTTGTTGTTACATCATTCCCGTCTTCCAATTCATAATCCAATTCTATGGCAAGTTCATGTCCATTCCGGTCAAACGGATGATTATATGATGCTGTCAACTGATACTCACCGCCGCCCCGAACACCGTCATTTTTACTGATGAAACTGTTCCGTACCGGAGCAGCCGATGTCCACTCCGAATAATTGGAACGGGAGTTTTCGAAGGATTCTCTGTCGCTGTATTTCCCTCCAAACGTCAGGATCTTTTCATCCCCAAAATCCCATGCGGCCGAACCTCTGATGCCGACGTGTTCACCTTTGCGGAACGTATTCCCGTCCGAATTGTAATATGAAAAGACAGTTCCGTCATTGGTCCAGTTTCGCCCCCGTTCATCGGACGACATGGTTCGTTTATTATAGTTCATGCCAAAATTCAGCTGAGCATCTCCGTCTTTGTAATCGGTTAATATCTCAACACCATATTTATCTTTCAGCCCGGCATTAAGTCCGGCCATTCCGCTGACACCATTGGTAGAATTCTTTTTATGGATAACGTTGATAATACCTGCCGTACCTTCGGGATCGTATTTGGCGGACGGATTGGTGATAATCTCAATGTTCTCGATGGATGTCGCGGGGATCTGCTGCAGCGCAGTGTTCGCATCCATGATTGTCGGCCGGCCGTCGATCAAAACGGTGAAATTGCCGCTTCCCCGAAGACTGACATTTCCGTCGATATCCACCGTTACCGACGGAACATTTTCCAGAACATCAACGGCAGTACCGGAAAGAGCCGTAATGTTGCCGCTGACATTGATCACCTTCTTATCGATCTGATATGAGATCGGGGCATGGTCCGCTTTCACCACAACATCCTGCATCTCTACCTCTTTGCTTTTCAAATATATTTTTCCGAGATCGATTTTTGATTTGCCGCCGATCAGAATACTGTTCGACTGGTATGCCTCAAAACCAATGAAACTTATCTTCACATAATACGATCCGGCCGGAAGATTCTCTATCCTGAATTGTCCGGAGACATTTGTGACACCACCAGTTAATGCCTTTTTGGTCTCATCACTGTGAATCATCACTGTCGCAAACTCGATCGGTTTTGACGATTTTTTGTCGAACACATAACCAGTGATCTCTCCTCCCTCACTTTTTTCATCATGCCGCTGAGCATTCATGGCATAAGGAAATAACTGAATAATAATTGCTATTATCAGAAAAATATATTTATTGAAAGTCATTGTTGTTATCATCGTCTTACAGTTTGAAAATATTGAAAGAACCTTGCTCGAATGCAATGGTCTTTCCGTTGAGCAAGGAACAATCTGTTAATATTGGAACACTCTTCGAAATATTTTCAATGTCAGGCCCCAATACGCTGAATGGCACTCTCGGCAATATATGAACCGATGGACAATGAAGAGGTGGCCGCAGGGGACGGCGCATTGCAGACATGCACAACGGAATCCTTTTCCGTAATGAAGAAATCATCAAGCAGGCCGCCGTCACGGTCGCACGCCTGTGCGCGAACGCCCGACCCTCCCTGAACAAGATCATCCTGTTGAATTTCCGGAATCAGTTTTTGCAGCGCTCCGGTAAAGGCACTCTTGCTGAACGAACGGTAATATTCACCCAGTCCGGTCCTCCAGTATTTTTTTGCAACCACATGAAAACCGGGCCAGCTGATCGACTCCCACAGATCGTTCAGATCAACACTGGTGCGGTGATATCCTTCCCGCTTCAATGCAAAAACGGCGTTCGGTCCTGCTTCAACTCCGCCGGAGATCATCCGGGTAAAGTGAACACCCAGAAACGGGAACGCAGGATCGGGAACCGGATAGATGAGATTCTTTACTAAATAATTTTTTTCTTTTTTCAGCGTATAATATTCCCCCCGGAACGGAATGATCCGCAGCGGCAATTCCGGCATTGTCAGCCGGGCAATACGGTCGGAATGCAGACCGGCACAACTGACAACCAGAGAAGACATGTAGGACGAAACATTCGTTTGCACAGTACTATGCGTTGGCGAAGGAATAATATCAATCACTTTTTCACTGAAACGGATCTCTACGCCATGGTTCAGCAGAAGTTCCTTCATTTTTTCAGAAACCTCGGTGTAATCAACGATACCGGTCTGCGGAACGAAGAGACCTTCAACGCCGGCAACATACGGTTCAATCTCGCGTATTTCACCACTCGAAAGTTTTCGTATTCCAACTAAACCGTTGGCGATACCGCGTTCATGCAGGGTCTTTAACTGCGCTCTTTCTCCGTTATGAGTGGCGACAACGATCTTTCCGCAAATATCATGTTTCACGCCGTGTTCCCGGCAAAAATTCACCATCAATGCGTACCCTTCCACGCAATTTTTGGCTTTCAGACTTCCCGGTTTGTAATAGAGTCCGGAATGGAGCACACCGCTGTTATGTCCTGTTTGGTGAGCGGCTACGTTCATTTCTTTTTCCAGAATCAGAATTTTTGATTGCGGTTTCCGCTTCACGATCTGTAAGGCTGCGGCAAGACCAACGATCCCTGCACCGATGATAATGATGTCGAATTTTTTATTCATGTAATTTTATTAGAAACAGGCATTGAACAACAACGAAGGTTCGGTTTCCTGCGTATTAAAAACAGGAGTTGAACACGATCTGCGAAGCTGCATCAGGAGTTCAGTGCCGTTGAGAAATTGTGGAGAATACGTGTTTCCTGTATATTCGGGGAAAAACGGATTTGCTGTAATATACGCAAGTTTTGGCAAACACCGATATGAAACTGTTATGGAATGTTTCTGAAGTTTCAAGATACTCTTATGCGTATGCACGATGTTTTCATTCATCAAAAGAACGAACGGATCGGGGAGAATAATATTCTGAATAGACACGGGGCCGTTTGTGTAGTAATCGCTCAATCGTACTAATGCCGCCGGTGAAATATATTTTGAGATGAAAAGTGTTTTAAGGCCATGGCCGATTACCGGCAGCAGATCATCAACATCTCCCGCTTCCAACAGCAACGGTACATCAACACTTTCCGTTGCCGAAAGAATTCCGGCCGGAGCAAGCGGTAAGATGAACAACGATTCGATCGCATGCATTTCGCTGCTGAGCAATGCAATATCCGTAGAGCGCGAGCCGCCTGTGGTAAAGATGACGGAATCCGCTGCCGACATCGGAGCTATACGGTTCAATGAACCGTCAACAAAAATGCAGCCGGCTTCATATTGTTTCAATTTTTCCAGAATGATCCGCAGTTCTTCCTTCTTTCCCGGACCGGCAATAACAAGCAGACCGGCGCGAAGAACGCGTGTGATAAGAATTTCCCCAAGCGAAGTGTACAATCCTGTGCGGTGTAGTATTTCAACCGGAGCGGTGGAGATGTCCAAACAACGCTCCGAAGTTGCGACAATGGAATCAGGTTGAACATTGATGCGTGGTTTTGGCAGAAGAGTGACAGTATCCGCTTCTTCTCCATCGTATCCTATACCGGTTATTCCAACGGAGATATTACGCCGAGCGGCTTCCTTCAACAAACAATTAAGTGTTGTCGTTTTTCCGGTGTTCTTTGCCGTTCCGACAATACCGATAACCGTTTTTCGCTGAGGCACTTTTTTCATTGGGCGCCGGCAGAAGTGACGGTCCCTTTTCCGAATTTTCCGGGGTATGCGCCGTCTTCCGCATTACCCAATAATCCTTTATTGATCGCATCGGGAAGATGATCTGCTTCGGCTGCGGCGCGGAGTGTTTCTGTGATCTTTTCGATCAGCTGATTCTTGAATGTCTGCATCGCCGGTGTCGGAGCAATATCAGCATTTCCCATGAAACGGAATGCATCGGTAACGGCGCGAATGCTGTCGATACGCGATGCAATGCTGATCGGTCCGCGGGAATATGCCTCATCGGTTGATGCGATGGTGATCGCATCAACGCCGAGCGAAGCGGCCAGCGACGCATGATAGGATGTTGCATTGGCGGACTGCACACGGTCTTCCGTTTGCGTCATAAAGGCGATCGGTTCGCCGGGCCAAATGGGACAATCGACGATCTCTTTCAGAGCGTGTATCTTCGCGGCATTGTAATCAACAAAATTTAGTTTCATCTGACCATTCAGCACAATGTGTGGTCCGTAACAGAAGAGCGGTTTCAGAATAGCATGTGTTCCGAGTTTTTTCCCGAGCATCACATTAATGAGAAGACCGGCAAGTGTCTTCCATGCCGGAACACCGCTCAGTTCGTCGTTTCCCGGTATGTCGAATGCCATTTTATATTTTCCTGCGATCCTGATCGATTCGATGCCGTCCATCGTCAGTCGTTCCGGATCGGTCCCGGCTCCGAGCGAACCGTACACAAGATCGATCTTTGTCAGGTCCGCACCCGCTTCTCCCGCAAGCAGAGTCGTTTCCGGCGTGTTCAATCCGCGGTGCGCGCGAACCGTAAGTAATGTTGCCGGGTCGAGCCATCGTTTCATCAGGCGGATATTCTCCAGCGAGGTGATCGTTCCGTCGTTCTCGTGCGTCAGCATTCCTTCCAGCAAACCCTCATACCGCGCTTCCCAAGAAGGATTGATGATAAGAAATCCGTCGATCCCCCACCGTTCGCAGATCTTGCCGTGCGTTATGTCCATCACTGGACAACCGCTTCCCAGAAACTTAAAGACCAGCGGCTGACCGGCATTATGTTGTATCGTTACAGGATTGTGAGGAGTATGAGATGTAAGCATCTGCTCAAGATCGTGCAGTTCATCGTTTCTGACTATGCGTACGCCTTTGGGGAAATGATGCTCTGAATTTCCCTCAACGATCTCTCTGTCGCACAATGCATGGTATTGTGACTGCAGCTGTTCGTGTTTCGCGTTGTCTTTGGTATGCAGCATTTCCTCTCGAAGATGTGCACGGCGAATTCCCGGCGTGGTCTTCCCTTCCGACCAGCGGAGAGTTTTATCAACGATCTGTTCAAGAAGCGCTTCGATCTCTTTGTGATGGAATGTGTACGAATGACCCGACGGAATATTTTTTTTCACTTTTTGTATCGATGCCGATTGCGCTGCAGCCGCTCTTCCTTCTATATAGGCAGTAATATTCTCTATCGACGCGTGCTCATCGAATCCTTTGTCGAAACCGAGTTCGGCGGCAAGTTCCGGTGTAACCGCCTTCCCGCCGATAACGATCTTCGTCCGTTCGCGGATCCCGGCCGCATCCAGCTGATCGACAAACCGGGCCAGCAGTTCTGCAATGCCGTAACCGAGCGTGCGGCTGACCAGAATGAAATCGTAACTGCCCGCGGCAGCTTTCTTTATAATGCTCTCCACCGGAAGGTCGGGTGCAAGAAGTTCCGTGGTGTGTCCGTGTTTCACTAATTCGGCATTGATCAGCTTAATGCCGACATCGTGAACAGGATCAAGCGGAACACACAGGATTTTCTTCGGTTGATATTTTTCTGTCACCATTTTTTATGTTTCCATATGTATGTAACTGTTGCAACGGAGAGACCTGCCATGCCGATGATGATCCAGAAAGCATAATTGTGCTGCTGCAGTGGTATCGTAACATTCATCGAAAACGCGCTGACGACAAAGGTCGGCACCATGATCGCGATGGTGATGATATTCAGCGTTTTCATCAGCACGTTAAGATTATTTCCCACGATGGAAGCGCGCGCATCCATAAGGCTGGCAAGGATATTTGAATAGATTTCCGCCTGACGATAACACTGGTTATTTTCGATCATCATATCATCAAGAAATTCGACTTCATCGGTGGAGAACCCTATTTTCGAACCACCCAGTTTTAATTTATCGATCAGAACGCCGTTGGAATTTATCGAATTGAGATAGTACACAAGACTCTTTTCCAGGGTAAACAGATTGATCAGATAGCTGTTCTCCATCGACGCATTGATCTTTTTTTCCAGTTCATCGGAGATCATGTTGATGATCTTCAAATGCTCAAGAAAATGAAAGATCGAACGGTAGATCAGTTTTACCATCACTTCGTTCAGCGAGGATACTTTGGTAAACGGCTTGCCGTCGAATAACGGAATATCTTCCGGCAATACAATGACCAATTTATCCTTGAAGAGAAAAAGTCCCGCGGAGGACACTTTGAAAACCAGGCCGTCTTTACCCGAATAATTCTTCGGACGTTTATAGATGAGGGCAACATGATTCGGTTCGAATTCCATTCGCGACAATTCATCCGGATCCATTGCCGAATTCAGCGTATGTTCATCGATGGTCAATTCATCGATCAGCTTCCGTTTTTCGTTCTCGTCCGGATTACAATATACCAGCAGCTGATCCTGACCGGAATCTGATTCAATGATCTTGTTATTTTCAATTGAATATCGTCTGAGCATATCGACCTCCATTCAGAGCATGAAGTGATCTGTATATTATTTCAGCCAACGATAGGCATTCCCGGGTTTGTAGATATATTTCCGAAGGCGGACCCGCATACCATATCCGTCGAATTCCTCGAACATGATATCCACATCGCCGAGATTCATCTCTTTCCCCAACTGCAGCGCAAGACGTTTCCCCTCCTGCACATCGCTGCAGACAAGGTACGTCTCGATATCGAGTCCGTCCATGATCTTATCGAAAGCAGAACTATTTTCCATGATAGCTATTTTTTTTTATGATATCCAATGACATCGGTGAGAAAATTTCAATATCGTTGCATGATAATAACTGATGTTACGCTCTATGAATCGGATACATAACAAATAATCTGGACATGACGAGCAAGGCACTGGCTTCAGCTTTTTAGGTCATCCTTCGGCGCGTGATGCAAAAGCCGCATCACTTGCTCAGGATAGACTATCTTTTCTGCGGCGCGCCCCGATGACCCTTCGACTTCGCTCAGGTCCGAAGGACTCCTTCGGAGGTGGCATCGGGACGTGCTCGGCATGACCTCTTGTGTTAACGGAGTGAACTGTGTATGCTATTGTTCGTACATTCCGGAATGTGCGCAGATAATTTCCATGAGCATCACGAGACCTCGAACGACCATTTGCGCCCGTTCCTGAACCAACTGACCCTGATTGTCCGATGTTCCAAGTCCCGGAGAGATGAAAATATTCGCATCGTACGAGATCGTTGGAATGATACCCATTTGCGAACAACCATCCTGCAGCAGGTTTGAACCCGCATACATATCTTCGATGGAGAAGATCGGGATGCCGAGCTTTCCGCTCTTCCAGCTCTCTTCGTAGTTGATCTCAACGGCACAGCTGTTGTAACTTTTTATGATCTTGAAGAACGATCTGATGCGCGGATCGATCTTCGCAAATTCCGCAACCACCACTTCATACAGATCATCGACGGTCTTCGTAACATTTTTCGGATTGTCGCGGAGAAGTTTCAATGCGGCAACCATTCCGGAAAGTGATTCTTTCCCCGGATCGAACGTAACATACGCTGCTTTGCCGTATGAACCTGTTGTACCATACCGGTTTCCATGAAGACCAAGTGCGCGCCGTATCGGCACCATGGCATCTTCTTTTCCGATGATCAATCCGCCGTGCGGGAAACTCGGTGCTTTGTCGATACTGTAGATCATCACATCGGCGCCGATCTTTTTAATGCTTGTTCCGACGAGCGGTAAACCCCATGCGTTATCAATAACGTACGGTACATTGTATTCTTTTGCCAGCTTCGCGATCCCTTTGGAGAGGTTCGGCGTTCCATCGCTGTCTCTATCGCCGTAACCGTAGCCGGGTGTGTCATAACCGAGCGAAGAGAATCCGGAAAGAAGAGTTTCGTTCCGTTGTGCGGCTGTGCGCATTGCGTCGAGTGATTCTTTCACTTTCACGTTCTTCAACAAAGGAACGGGATGATACTTAATACCATGCACCGGATATTCCGCACCCTCTAACGGCACATAGACTGTGTCGAGATTATTCTGGCGTTTGCCCGAGAATCCGAGTTCGCCCGATGTGCTTCCGCGATCCGCAAGAATATCCTTATATTTGGGCGGGAACGGACGTCCATAACCGCCGTGATGATGAATGTGCCGTTCCATGGGGAGAATGTATCGCGTGCGGTAGTTATCTCCGCGTCCCTGCATCGGAGGAGTCATGAGGGAATCGATTGAAACCCACAATCCTGCTTCGCAGGTGCTGACCGGGGCTGCATCATAATCGTCGCCGTAGACATCCTTCACGATCTCGCGTATCTGATCGACATAATATCCCAACGGAACGACCTTCTTCGATTCCGTTTGAATCACTTTTTCAAGATCTTCGCGCAGCGGTGCCGGGCATCCGGAAATTGCGCCGGTAAGTCCTATGGCCCCCTTCAATTCTGCGGGCATATTGAGCGTTTCCGCTGCTTTTTTTGCTTCTGCATAGATCTGCTGAGTCTCTGCCTGAAGTTTTTTATACATTTGAAATTTATGTTTTGGTGCTGCCATGATCGTGACCCTTTCTTCGATTGAATGTTTTGTTATTTTCTGAATCCCTGAATAATAATTTCGTCGCCGAGCGCAAAACCGGATTGTGCGCCGGACCTGCGTTCGGTCATTGTTACAATTGTATTTTGATGGTTCGGCATGTGCGTATCATCATATCCCGCGATCGTGCCGATCAGTTTCGACTGACAAAAGACCGGATCGCCGTTCAGCAATACGCCTCCGTTGGTCAATTCGACAAATGCCAAATATGCGATCTTGTTAACAGTACCTCCCGGACCGGCATTCTGTTCATCCGTTCCGATCAGTTCAATGATCGTTCCTGACGGAAATGCTCTTGAAGGAGGTTTGATCAGTTGAAGCCCCCGGTTCTCGATCAAGCCGTCGAGGACAACAACGATTCTGCCGCGTATATCAACTTTGCTGTGATAAAAATTTTGGTTCACTAATTTTTGTTCGTACGGATCCGCCATAAAATATTCCTATACAAATTTTGTTACAAATGAATCAACGTCGCCGTAGAGAAAATCGATCGCCGGTAGTTCGATCATAGTGTAGCATCCTGATTCCTGCAGCATGGCCGCGCGAGCGGCCGAGACCATTACCTGTGCGGTCAATGCGGGATTATTCACCTTCAATTCGAATTTCATCGATTGATTATGCGTCATGCCGGAAACACCATGACGTTCCATGGATACGGCGTGACTGACATCCATAAGATTTTCTGCATTGTCCACCTGATAGACGTATGTTCTGTCCTTTATGAAATACGGGTCTTTTTTGATCC